>CAYYHP010000210.1:0-4175 GCA_964471815.1 uncultured Rhodanobacteraceae bacterium | reverse complement strand
GCGACCGCTGGATCGTCAATGGCTCGAAGATGTGGATCACCAACGGCCCGGATGCCGACGTGCTGCTGGTCTATCTGCGCACCGCGCCGCGCCCGGCCGGTTCGCGTTGCATGACTGCGTTCGTCGTCGAGAAGGGCATGCGGGGCTTCTCGACCGCACAGAAACTCGACAAGCTCGGCATGCGCGGATCGAACACCTGCGAGCTGGTGTTCGAGGATTGCGAGATCCCCGACGGGAACCGCGTCGGCGAGGTGAACGAGGGCGTGCGCGTGCTGATGAGCGGCCTCGACACCGAGCGCCTGGTGCTCTCCGGTGGCCCGCTCGGCCTGATGCAGGCCGCGCTCGACATCGCCCTGCCGTATTCGCGCGAGCGCAAGCAGTTCAATGCGCCGATCGGCACCTTCGGCATCATGCAGGCGAAGATCGCCGACATGTACACCGCCCTGCAGTCCTCGCGCGCGTTCGCCTACATGGTCGCGCAGGACTTCGACCGCGGCGTGAAGTCGCGCATCGACCCGGCGGCCTGCCTCCTCAATGCCTCGCGCAACGCCGTGCAGGTCGCACTCGAGGCGATCCAGGCGCTCGGCGGCAACGGCTACATCAACGACTATCCGGCCGGCCGCCTGCTGCGCGACGCGAAACTCTACGAGATCGGCGCGGGCACCAACGAGATCCGCCGCATGCTGATCGGCCGCGAGCTGTTCCACGGCAAGTCCTGACCGTCGAGACTGCCCTGCGCCGCGAGACAGTTCAAGCCGCTCGTCGCGACGTACCGATCGTGTGTGGCGGACGCGCCTTAAGAGTCACCTAAGTCTGCACGGTCATCCTGTACCCGTGTCCGGTACGGGAGATCCCGCATGCGTTCGATCCTGATGGCCATGTCGCTGGCCGGTCTGGCGACTTCGGCCGGTGCCACCGACCCCGCCGCGCTGCTCGCCGAATTCCAGGCCGAGGCGGTACGTGCCGATCCCGGCTTCGGCGGTTTCTCAGCCGTGCGCGGCGCGGCCTTCTTCAGCCAGCCGCACGGTGGTGATTGGCAGTGTACGAGCTGCCATACGGACCAGCCGATCCAATCCGGTCGCCATGCCGTGACCGGCAAGGCCATCGCGCCGCTCGCGCCAGCGGCGAATCCGCAGCGCTTCACCGATGCCGCCAAGGTCGCCAAGTGGTTCCGGCGCAACTGCCGGGATGTACTCGACCGCGAATGCACGGCGGCCGAGAAAGGCGACGTGCTGACCTACCTGCGGAGCCTCGCACCGTGAACACGACCATCACAAGCTTGCTTCCGAGCCGCTGCATTCGCACCGCCCTGATTGCGGCGCTGCTCGCATTGAGTTCCTCCTCGCCCGCCTTGTTCGCACTGGCAGGTCTTGCGGCGAGCCTGCCCGCACACGCCACGGGCGTGCCGACAGCGACCGCGATGGACGCCCGTGCCGTGTGGCAGAGCGAATGCGGCGGCTGCCACATCGCCTATACGCCCGGCCTGCTGCCGCGCCGTTCGTGGCAGGCCTTGATGGGATCGCTCGACAGACACTTCGGCACGGACGCGAGCCTCGATCCCGCCACGTCTGCCACGATCCTCGCCTATCTCGAAACGCAATCGCGCGACACGGCCTCCCGGACCGCAGACGCCGCACCGCTACGCATCACCGAGCTCGCCTGGTTCCGCCGCGAGCACCGCCGTGCCGCGGAGGGAACGCGCAGCGGGCCCGCACGGAGCTTATCCGACTGTACGGCCTGCCACCGCGGCGCTGCCGCAGGCGTATTCGAGGAAGAGGACGAAGACGAAGGAGCACGCAGCGAAGGCCGTCACGGACATCACTGGGAGAACCACGAATGAAGCGCACCGTGATGGTCTGGGACTGGCCGACGCGCGTGTTCCATTGGAGCCTCGCGCTCGCCTTCGCCACCGCCTGGCTCACCGCCGAATCCGAGCGCCTGCGCCTCGTGCATGTGCTGTGCGGCTACAGCGTCGCCGGCCTGATCGCCTTCCGCATCGTCTGGGGACTCGTCGGCAGCCGGTACGCGCGCTTCGCCGATTTCCTGCGCGGCCCGCGCGCCGTGCTTGTCTATCTCGCCGGTCTCGTACGCGGCCGGCCGGCGCGGGATCTCGGCCACAATCCGGCCGGCGCGGTCGCGATCGTGCTGCTGCTCGGGCTGGGCGCCGCGACCGCGGTCAGCGGTTTCGCGCTATATCAGGGCCTGGCCGGCGAGTCGTTCGAGGAAGTCCACGAAGCGCTGGCGAACCTGATGGCTGCCCTGGTCCTCGTGCATGCCCTCGCCGTGATCGTCTCGAGCCGCCTGCATCGCGAGAATCTGGTAGCGTCCATGCTCGATGGCCGCAAGGCGGGCGATCCGGGCCAGTCGATCCCGCACACGCATGGCGTTCCCGCGCTGGCACTGCTCGCCGCATTGGCCGGATTGTGGATCTGGGGGCTCGGCATGGCGCCGGTGGATGCAACCGGACGACCCGACCTGCACGGCGAGCCGCATCGGCCGGCACAGGCAGAACACGAACACGATCACGACGACGATGACGACTGACCGGACCTGACGGCGGATGCGCATACTGGTGGTCGAAGACGATGCGATCCTCGCCGATGCCATCCGCGTCGGCCTGCGCCAGCACGGTTTCACGGTCGACGCGGTGCATGACGGACTGGCCGCCTCGCATGCACTCGCCCCGGACCACGCCTATGCCGCGGCGGTGCTCGATCTGGGCCTGCCGCGACGCGATGGCCTCGAGGTACTCGCGCGACTGCGCGCGACGGGCGACGCGGTGCCGGTACTGATCCTCACCGCGCGCGATGCCGTCGACGACCGCATCCAGGGCCTCGATGCCGGTGCGGACGATTACCTGATCAAGCCGTTCGCGCTCGGCGAGCTGGCCGCGCGTCTGCGCGCCCTTGCGCGGCGCGGCGCGGCCGCGACGACGAACGCGCTGCGGCATGCCGCCCTGAGCCTTGATCCGGTGCATCGCGAAGTGACCTGGCAGGGACGCCCCATCGAGCTGTCGGCCAAGGAATTCGCGGTGCTCCACTGCCTGCTGCGGCATGCCGGACGGGTCGTCTCACGGCAACGCATCGAGGACGACATCTACGCCTGGGGCGAGGAGATCGAGAGCAATGCCGTCGAGGTCCACATCCACCACCTGCGGCGCAAGATCGCGCCCGAGCTGATCCGCACGGTACGCGGCGCGGGCTACCGGCTCACGGACACTCAGGTCGGTTGAGCATGGCACCTTCGCTGCGGCGGCGCCTGTTGTGGCTCGTGCTCGGCGCGAGTTTCGCGGTCTGGGGCGCCACGCTCGTGCTGACCTATTACGACGCACGCCGTGAGCTCGACGACCTGTTCGATGCGCATCTCGCGCAAGCCGCTGCATTGCTGGTCGCTCAGGCCAGCCACGAGCTCGACGAGATGGACACCGAGCACGCGCCGGAGCTGCACCGCTACGCGCGCGGCGTGGCGTTCCAGGTCTGGGAGGATGGCACACGCCTGCGGTTGCATTCGCAGAACGCGCCGGACGAGCCGCTCGGTACGCCGGATGGCGGTTTCAGCGACCGCCGGATCGGCCACGAGCAGTGGCGCGTGTTCAGCGTGTGGGACCGTCACCACCGGTATCTGTTCCAGGTCGGCGAACGCGCCAACCTGCGTCTCGCCTTCGCCCGCCGCATCGCCGCCAATCTGCTGCGACCGCTGCTGTTCGCCCTGCCCGTGCTCGGTGCGCTGATCTGGTTTGCGGTCGGCCACGGCCTGCGGCCGCTGCGTGCACTGTCGCTGGAGGTCGCGCGCCGCGAGCCGCAGGGCCTGACACCGCTCGATGCGGACCGCGCACCGCGCGAGACGTTGCCGCTGATCACCCAGCTCAACCGTCTGTTCGCACGGATCGCCGAGTCGTTCGAGCGGGAACGCCGCTTCACCGCCGATGCCGCCCACGAGCTGCGCACGCCGCTCGCCGGCCTGCGCGCGCAGGCCGAGGTGGCGCGCGGCGCGCACGATGCCGGGGAGCGCGACCATGCGCTCGCCCAGGTGATCGCCGCCTGCGACCGCATGACCCATCGGGTCGCCCAGCTGCTCACGCTGGCCCGGCTCGATGCCGCCATCGCAGCGCAGGCCGGACCCTGCGACCTCGCCGGCATCGTGGAGGCGGCACTCGACGAACTCACCCCGCTGGC
>CAYYHP010000209.1:0-4178 GCA_964471815.1 uncultured Rhodanobacteraceae bacterium | reverse complement strand
CTAAGAAGGGAACCGGCTTCTTGGGCCGCCCGAGTGGAAGTCTTGTTTCAGACCCCGGATTTTTGCCGGGGCTCTTGGCTTGTTCGCCAAGCGCGGTTATAATCGATTACTTTTTCAAATGCGCGAGCATCCTTCCTTGACAAAGGGAGGCAATGTGAATAAGGTACGGCGCATTGCTGACGCGGGGTGGAGCAGCCAGGTAGCTCGTCGGGCTCATAACCCGAAGGTCGGAGGTTCAAATCCTCCCCCCGCTACCAAGAAAATCAAGGGCTCGGGTGAAAATCCGAGCCCTTTTTTGTCGACGTTTGGGACCGTCCCCACCCGCATCCCCAACAGGCAGGACGAACAACCGCTGGGGGTGAGCATATAGAATGATTATTTGCTAGAGCCAATTTAGTGAGACTTTTGTGAGCTAAACGTGGACCTGGTGTGGTTATAACGGGATCGGTGGTTTTGAATTCGATCATTTTATGTGCAAAGAACTTTAGGGCGATTTTGCGGGTTTCGGAACCGTTTTTTGCATAAAGAAATAAAGAATTCTAACCCTCATTTGAATCGAACAGGTTGGTGATCTTAATCAAGTGGAAGCGTCTAAGGGTTCTTTCGCCCAGGGCATTCACCAGATATTCTCGACGGGCAAGAACGATGCAGGATGATGCTTACATGGCGTCGACATAATCTTCGATACGACCATCCTCAATGACGAAACCCAGTGTTCTGGACTTTCCGTCCTCCTGGAACTCCAGAGTGCCGGCTAAGGTTTCCCCCATTGTCTAGACAAAAAATTGGTGGTCTTACCGTGAAAATCTTCCGGGCGTTGCAGGGGGCCTGAAGACGGACCAGTCCTTCGCTTTGTCGGATGACAGACAACAGCCGGTAGAGACTCAAGGATGATGCAACGCTTATTCCCTTGAGGGGTTCTTCAAGCGGTGCAGGTATCCATACTTGTTCAAGGCATCGAGCCACCGTGGAGCGTTGCGGTGGACAACCAGAGCTTCATAATCGATCTCTGGATCTTTGTAGGGCTCCTTTCTGGTGATCAGGATATAGACTACCTGGAGAATCTTATGACCCACAGCCACAATGGCTCTCTTGTGTCCCCGTCTGATCACAAGTCCTTTGTAGAGTCCCTGAAACTGGCTATGGGTCTTTCTGGCACTGTTGGCCGCTTCGCACAAAAGGGAGCGCACGTATGAATTCGCCTTTCGAGATCGGCCGCTCTTCCTTTTTCCTGCGCTCTCCTGGTTACCCGGACACATCCCGGCCCAAGAACAGAGCCGATGCTTGCTCCCGAAGCGGCTCATATCCACACCGATTTCAGCAAGCAACATTGCGGCACTCAAAACATCAAGACCCGGAATGGTCTGCAACAGCTTCCATTCCTCCTGATATGGCTTCATTGCCGCCACGATCTGAGCGTCGATCAGCACCATCTGCCGCCGGAGCCATTTGACATGGGCCAGGATCTTCTGGAGCACCAATCGATGCCGATCACTGATTTCGCCTTCCAGGGCCAACTGCAAAGCGTCCTTTTTCTTTTGCAGCCGTCCCAAGGCTTGTCCGGCTATTTGTTCGGGTGTGGAGCCTCCTTTGATCAGTGCCTCCACCATCGCCCGAGCCGATACGCCATCAATGTCGCTGACCACACAACCCAGCCGGATTCCCGCATCATCAAGGACCTTGTGGAGCCGATTCTTCTCTCCCGCAAGCACGCCGGTGAGCTTACGCCGGTAACGGGTCAACAGTCGCAATTCCCGCAAGTCTCGCGGGGGGATGAAACTGGGGCGCAACAGGCCGCACCGGGCCAGTTCAGCCAACCACTCACTGTCCTGGACATCGGTCTTTCGCCCCGGAACCTGTTTCACATGTCGGGCATTCACTACCCGCCCTTCAATGCCGGCCTCCTCCAAAGAGGCATAGACCGATTTCCAGAAGATCCCCGTGCTTTCCATCACTGCGATCTCGACCTGCTCCAGCTGAAGCCAACGGGCCAGTTCTTTCAATTCTCGATAAAACGCCCCGTATTCCCGAGTTTCATGCTTGCCCTCTCGAATCACCGTGCAAACCACCTGTCGACGATGCACGTCCAAACCCGCACAACTACGGACCATGGCCTCCAACATCTCTCTCACCTCCTTCCCCGGTCTCCTTTGGATCAGTTCATTGGCGACATCGGGAAGGCTTCCCGGGAGGCCTTGCACTGTCCTCTCGGACAGGCAGGTCTTTTTACCGTACATCCTGTCTCAGGGAGACGGAACACTCGGGGGTGCGTGCCGAAAAGCCCGGACCACGTTAAGTCACGGGGTCAAAGTAACCACCAAGGACTATCCTCGGTCCTTTCCCGTTGCCGCACGCGCAACAGTCTACCGAGACTCGAGCATATTTTCATCACTGGGGGTGCATCGCCGGCCCCCGATGCATGACCGTTAAGCTTAACATGCTGTCCAAAATCTGGGGGGAATTATACCCCGAGCGCTTCGTCAACGGGCCTCCCCAAATCAACCCTTTGCCGAAGGGGGTTTGGATCAACCCACCCCCTCCGGGGAGAATCGAGGAAAGCCTTGCCTTGCAGGCAGCAACTTCGTCGGCACTGTGAGGCGATTGCCGGGCTGCATGAGCCTCCCGCGACCTGACGGCTCGGAGTGAGCCGTCCGGACCGCCGAGGATGGGTCCCCCAAGACTCGTCGGAGGCGGTTCGGACGGCGGCGGCACACGACGTTTCTTCATGACGGTCTTAAAGACCACTTGCCCACAGACGCCATCAAAGCGTACGGGCGAGCGTCACGCTGTTCACTAATTTTCTGAACCGGGTGTCTCAAAACGCTTGACACATTCCGCCGGGACGAACCCCTGGGGCAACCGGCGATCCCGCCTGGGTTTCGAGACTTCCGAGACCCTGAGACGTGTTTTGTTGTGACGATGGAAGACGCCGGTCTATGGGTGTTTGTGCTCTTCACCGGGCGCGCCGTTACAGGACACAGACTTGGCCCTCATCTTTCCCAAAGTGGGGACTATGTGGGGACAAAATAGGTATCGAGCAAAAAGGGGCTACGGCGGATTCTCCGTAACCCCTTGATTTTACTGGTGGGCCGTCAGGGGATCGAACCCCGAACCTCCTGATTAAGAGTCAGCTGCTCTACCAATTGAGCTAACGGCCCGATTGCCTCGGGAGTATGCTGGTACGCCCGCCCCGACTCGAACGGGGGACCTGCGGATTCGAAGTCCGACGCTCTATCCTGCTGAGCTACGGGCGCAACCTTCACGTCCCAAAGGAGTTGTTATCTAAAATAAAACCCGCCAACGTGTCAAGAGCTTTTTCTCGGGTTCTCTTTTCCCCTTTTCTCCCGGCGGTCACCCGTTCGCATTGTCAACGTCCCGGGGTTTGACTATGATAAGAACCTCGGCCCCGGACCCAATCTGAGCCGGGAAAACCGACCGGCCGGAACCCCTACACGGAGTCGCCCTCCATGCATTTTGAAGGAACGGACCGCTATTACCTGAACCCGGAGTTGCGGGAAATCGTCAACATTGCCATCGCCATGGAAAAGCCCCTTCTGCTGACGGGGGAAGCCGGGACGGGAAAGACCCAGCTCGCCTTCGAGATCGCCCGGGCCCTGGACTACGGCATGGAGGAGGCTCGATGCAAGTCCACATTCAAGGGCGAGGAGCTCTGCTACGTATACGACACCGTCCTGCGCTTGAACGATTCGCGGTTTGGCTCGGGAGACTCGGGCCGGGATGTAAACGACATCTGGAGCTACCTGCGTTTCGGGCCCATCGGCCGCGCTTTCCTTGCCGAAGATCGCCGGGTGCTCCTCCTGGACGAGATCGACAAGACCGATTCCGACACCCAGGACAACCTCCTGGATGTCCTCGAAGACAGCTCGTTCGTCATCCGGGAGATCAACCACAAGGTGCAGGCCCGTTTCAAGCCCGTCATCCTCATTACCAGCAACGCCAAGAGGGAGTTGTCGGACCCGTTTTTGCGCCGCTGTTTCTGTCATCACATCCCCTTCCCTTCCCCCGATGAAATGGTGCGCATCGTCCGGCTCCACTTCCCCGAGATCGGTGAGCCCTTTCTCGAGGCCTGCCTGACGAGCTTCTACCGCCTGAGGGAACAGGGATATGAAAAACCCCCTGCCACCGCTGAGCTCCTGGACTGGATCGGGGCCATGCAA
>CAYYHP010000208.1:0-4190 GCA_964471815.1 uncultured Rhodanobacteraceae bacterium | reverse complement strand
CGGCGATGGCCTGTACGGCGTGGACATCAAGCAGATCGGCAACCGCACCGTGGTGATCGAGGTGAACGACAACCCGTCGATCGATGCGGGCGTCGAGGACGAATACCTCGGCGACGATCTCTACCGGCGCATCATGGAGGAATTCCTGCGCCGGCTCGAACGCAAGCGGCTCGGCATCACGGACTGAACAACGCCGAGAGCCCGCGCCGCAGCGGGCGGAACACGCCGTGCGCCGCTGGACGCGCGGCGAGGCGCCTTCCCTGGCGCCGTCGATGACCGTTTCCCTGCCTCCACTCGCCGGCGTGGCGGAGCGATCCGCGACGCACGAGGCTCGCCGCGAGCCGCTTCGCCAACCCTCGTCCGCGCCGGGCCGCCAGAATCACGAGCGGTGCGCCGACGAGCCAATAGGCCACCCAGCCGAACAGCGGCGAATAGGTGCGCGCAGCCGGAACCAGGAGCAGCACCAGGCCACCACCGGCGAGCCAGGCCCAGACCCAGGCCTCGCTCGCCGCGTGCGGCATGCTGGCCAAACCGACTTGACGCATGGCGGACTCCGTTGCGGACGTGCGGCGGAGTCTGCCGGGGCCGGGTCTCAAAGGCTGAGAGAGCGGAGCATCAAGCCGATGGCGCCTGCTGGCGCAGCATCTGCGCGAGGCTCGGGATCGGCGTGGCCACACCGAGCAGGGCGGCGAGTTCGCCATGGCCAAGCAGGCGCGCGAGATCGCCCGGCGTACGGCCGAGGCAATCGCGGCGCGTCCGGTCCGCGCCGCGCGCGAGCAGGTGCTGCGCGGGACCGAGCAGGCCATGCATCGCACAGGCGTGCAGCGGCGTGACACCCCGTTCGTCCTGCGCGTCGATGTCCGTTCCGCGCTCGAGCAGCAACGGCAGCAGGGCGGCGAGGGCCAAGGGCTGACACGGCGAGCCGAGTTCGGCTCGCGAGCCGAGCAAGAGCTGCAGCGGCGTCTCGCCACGCACATTGCGCGGATCGACCGCGGCGCCTGCATCCAGCAGGGACACCAGCAGCTCGCGTGCGGCCGGCTCCGCCGCATGCAGGAAGGCGTAGGCCGCTGCTGCATGCAGCGACGTGGCGCCACGCTCGTCGGCGAGCGCCGGATCGGCTCCCGCGATCAGCAGGCGATGCACGATCCGCGCATGCCCTAGACCGGCGGCCAGCGCGAGCACCGTGGCACCGCCGGGGAGCGTGCGCCGTATGTCGGCCCCGTGCACGATCAGCAGGTCGACGATCGTGTCGTGTCCCATGCTCACCGCGGCGGTGAGACAGGTCGCTCCGCTCGGTGCGGCAGCCTCGAGATCCGCACCCGCCTCGATCAACGCTACGGCGATGCGGGCATGGCCGAGGCCACAGGCGCGCAGCAAGGCCGTCGCGCCTTGCGCGTCCGCGGCATCCACTGGCAAGCCGAGCTGCAACAGGCGCTCAACCGCCGCGGCATCGCCGGCGATCGCCGCGGCGGGCAGATCCGCACCGCGCAGCGCACGTCCCGGCAGACGCCAGCCGGTCCAGTGCAGCCAGCGTTTCAGGTCGCGCTCGTGGCGCGTCAGGGCCAGACCGAGAGCGGTCTCGCCATTCGCGGCCGGCGCGTCGGGATCGGCACCGTAGCGGATCAGGCATCGCACGCGGGACGTCGGATCCTCGCCGGTCGCAGCATGCAGCGCGATGTGCAGCGGCGAGCGTCCCAGTGCATCGCGTGCGCGCGCATCTGCGCCGCGCTCGAGCAGCCATTGCACGATCACCTGCGTATCGAGCTGCACTGCGAGATGCAGGCAGGTTTCGCCCTGGGTATTGGCCGCGAACGGATCACCACCGGATTCGAGCAGTCGTTGTGCAAGCGCGATCAGCGGCACGCGGACAGTCGGGAACGCCCGCGCGCACTCGAGCACGCGGCGCGGCAGGCCGGCACCGGCCGCGGTCGCGCCGGCGGCGAGCAGTTCGTCGCAGGCCGCTAGGGTATCGGGTAGATCGTCGAGCAGGACGTCGAACAGGCGCCGGCCATTGGCGAGATACGTCTCGGCCGCGAGCCCATGCGTCAGCAACCAGGTCCGCGCACTGCGCAGATCCGCCTGGTGTGCGAGCTCGAGATACAGGCCGGCCAGCACCTCCCGTGGCCATTCGCTGAGTTTCGGCGCGAAGGCCGCCGCCACCGTGGCATGGCCGAAGCGCAGGGCATCGAGCAGGTATTCCGGCGAATCCGCCCCCGGCAGTGGCGTATTGCCGCTCACCTCGGCGACATTCGCCGGCAGCGGATGGCTCGGATTGAGTACCGCCACGATGTCCCAGCGTCCACCGGCCAGCGCGTAATCGAGCGCACGCCGCCCATCGGCAGTGGCGATTGCCGGATCGGCGCCCATCGACAACAGCGCACGCACGGCCTCTGCATTCGCCTGACGCGTCTGGCAGGCGATCACTAGTGCGCTACGCCCGGCCTGGTCGATGCGGTTCGGCTCGGCCCCGCGGCCGGCGAACAGGCCGATCAGCCGCGCCGCGCCGGCTCGTGCGGCCTCCATCAGCGGCGTGGTGCCCTGGAGGTCGGCCTGATCGACCGGCGCACCGGCCTCGACGAGGGCCCGGGCGATCGCAAAATGCCCCTGCAGGGCGGCCACGTGCAGCGCGGTCCGCCCGAGCACGTCGGTGGCAGCGACACGCGCCTTGTGACGCAGCAGCAGCCGCACGCCGCCGGGGTCATCCTCGGCGACCGCAGCGGCGGCGAACAGCGCCGCACGCGCGCCTTGCGCATCCGGCCTGGCGCCACGTTCGAGGAGGAAGCGCGCCGCGGCGAGATTGCCGACGCCGATCGCCTGGCCGAGGGGCGTGAGTCCCTCGCGATTCGGCAGGTCGAGTGTCGCGCCGGCATCCAGCAGCATCGCGGACACGGTCGGTTCGGCGGCGAGTGCCGCATGGTGCAGCGGCGTGTTGCCGGTCGCATCGGCGAGATTAGGGTCGGCCCCGTTCGCCACCAGCGTGAGCACCGCATCCGGGCGGCCGGCGAGACTGCCGCGGGTCGCGGCGAGCAGGGCGGTCAGTCCGCCGTGTGCGAGGTCCACGCTCGCCCCCTTTGAGATTAAGGCGCGCAACAGGCGCACCTCGGGCAGCAGTGCGGCAAGCACGAGTGCGCTGCGCTGATCGCGGTCGGACGGCGCCGGCACGGCGTTCGGGTCTGCACCATGCTCAAGCGACGCGAGCGCGAGCTCGACATCACCGCTGCGCGCGGCTCGCAGCAGCGCGGCGGCCAGTTCGGCCCGGGTCAAGCCGTTCGGCAGACCGGGCGCCGTATCGGGGGCCATCGGCAGGGCCGGCGCAGGTTGCCGCGCGGCGCTACCCGCCACTGCCAGCATCGCGGCGAGAGTACGGTTAACGATCACGCCACCGGCCAGCGGCAGCACCAACGTGCCGTACAAGGTGCCGGCGACGATCCGCAATTCCGTAGGTAGCACGCCACCGAGACCGGTGAGGGCCAATGCACCGAAGCTCACGCATGCCAAGGCCAGCGCGACCGGCAGGCCGTGGCTGAAGTACAGATCGTGACGTGACGTCAGGTGACTGGCGAAGCGCACACAGCGCACCACGGCTGTCCTCAGCCAGGAACCCGAAGATCCTGCGGGATAGGCGTCGTCCCAGACGCAGGCCAGGCCGAAGGCCGGCCAGCAGCGCCAGACGCCCAGCAAGACCGCCACGGCCGAGGCCGAGACCAGCAGCACGGCTCCGAGCGACGGCGCCTTCAGCAGCAGATAGAGCGGCGCGCCCAACAGTAGAAGGACCATGCCGGCATGCGCCGTATAGAGCAGCAGGTGCGTCGTACCGCGTGTCAGCAGCGTAGCGAGAAATCGGGTCTCGCCATCCACGTCAAGTGCACGGCACAGGCCCGACATGGCCAGGCTGTTGGCCAACAGAAGCAGTGCGAGCCCTGCAGGATGCCGGACGGCCAATGCCACGCCCACCAGCGCCCAGGACGGCAAGAGGTGCAGGACCACCGAGCCCAGGGCGCTCATACGGTTGACGAAGCGTGGGGGCATCGGATTACAGGCACGGCCTTGGCTGCGGCGAGTATACGCAGACGCCGGCACCGCTGCGGTAAGGCAGGGTAAAGCGCCGAGGTCCAAGCGCTATCAGTCAGGGTGCAGCCGTGCGCATGGAGAAGCGTGGAGCGCGCGGCGGGCGGGGGGAGTGGCGTGAG
>CAYYHP010000207.1:0-4248 GCA_964471815.1 uncultured Rhodanobacteraceae bacterium | reverse complement strand
ATGCCACCGCGTGGCGGCTGCCTGCGGTTCATGCAACCGGAGTGCTCTTGCCGGATCGCGATGTCGATGCGCGCCATCGTCACCCGATACAAGACCGAACGCTGCGTTCGCCGCAAACCGATCGGTCCGTTTGAGTACAGACCCAGAAGGCGGCAAGGCCGGCCCATCCATGCCGCCCAGCCTTCTCTGGTGCGATGCCGTAGGCCGTGTTAGCTTTGCCGCATGGCACAAACCCGCATCATCAAGAAATACCCGAACCGCCGGCTCTACGACACCGAGATTTCGAGCTACATCACGCTCGAGGAAGTGCGCCAGCTGGTCATCGACGGCGAACAGTTCGAGGTCCGCGACGCCAAGACCGGCGAGGACCTGACCCGCTCCGTGCTGTTGCAGATCATTGCCGAGCACGAGGAGCGCGGGCAGCCGATGTTCACCACCCAGCTGCTCTCGCAGGTGATCCGCTTCTACGGCGATTCACTGCAGGGCTTCATGGGCAGCTACCTCGAGAAGAGCCTGCAGGTCTTCCTCGATCAGCAGCAGCAATTCCGCAGCCAGCTGAACAACCTGATCGGTCAGACGCCCTGGTCCATGCTCAACGATCTCACCGAGCGCAATATGGACATGTGGAAATCGCTGCAGCAGGGCTTCCTCAGCGCGGCTGCCGGCTCGATCAAGGCGGCAGGTTCCGACAAGGAACCCAAGTCTTCCTGAGTCCCGCGCGCGACCGCCTGGCCGCGCCGTTGTCTATGGCCTTGGCTGTGCCCGCCGTTAAGCCGGCCATGCGCCGGTTTGACAGCCCGTGCTGTCGCTCCCTACCATGATCGCCTGATGCTGCGCCGCAACACGATGTCGTGGATGTCGCATTCGACACAGGGGGAACGCACATGAACGAACGCATCGCCGTGGTCACCGGCGGTATCGGTGGGCTGGGCTCGGAAATCTGCCGGCACCTCGCCCGCTCGGGGCACCGCGTGATCGCCGCCGATCTCGGTACGCATGCCGAGCGCATCGACACCTTCCGCAGGGAGACGGCCAGCTTCTCCGGCAAGATCCATTTCGAGTCGGTGGACGTCGCCGATCATGGCTCATGCGCCGAGCTCGTCGCGCGAATTGGGGCAAGCCACGGCCGTATCGACATCCTCGTCAACGCTGCGGGCATCACCCGCGATGCGACCCTGCGCAAGATGAGCGTCGAGCAGTGGAATGCGGTGCTTCGCATCAACCTCGACGGCGTGTTCAATATGTGCCGGCAGGTCATCGAGGGCATGTGCGAGCGCGGCTTCGGCCGCATCGTGAATATTTCCTCGGTGAACGGCCAGACCGGCCAGTTCGGTCAGGCCAACTACGCCGCCGCCAAGGCAGGCATACACGGCTTCACGATGTCGCTGGCACGCGAGGCGGCGCGCAAGGGCGTCACGGTCAATTCGGTGTCACCCGGCTACTGCAATACGGCGATGGTGGCGGCGATCCCCGAGAACGTGCGTAACCAGATCACCGCCGGCATTCCGGTCGGCCGGCTCGGCGAGCCCTGGGAGATCGCCCGCGTCGTCGATTTCCTGGCCGCAGACGAGTCCGGCTACATCACCGGCGCCAATGTCCCCGTCAACGGCGGCTACTTCATGGACTTCTGAGTGCGGCGATCCGGCCGTCGCGGCCGGATCGCGCCCCCGGCGCCCGCGACGCCTGCCCTCCGCGACCCGACATGCCAGTACACGGAAATCCCCGGCGGCACGGCCTCCACGGGCGCCAGCCTGTGTAGTAGCCAGCATTCGGACCCTTTGCTAGGCTGCGACACGGCGCCGCAGCTGCGGTCGCCTCGCTTCCAGGGGATTAGGGGACATCGATATGCATACGAGCTCAACGCGCCGCGGGCGTGTCGCAGAGCGCTGCCTGCGCGCAGCGATCGCGCTGGCCTTGTCAGGCGCTTCCGTGCTGGCCTTCGCGACCACCGTGGTCGCGCCGAACATCCGTGACGGGCGCATCCTGGTACCGCGGGGCGTCTACTCGCGCGACGAACCGGGCCTCGCCCTGGTCAAGGACTATGGCAGCTTCCAGCTCCTGCGCGCCGATGCCAGCCACCTCGCCGCCCTGCAGGCACGCCATGCAAGTCCGTTCGGGGCCATCGACGACCGCATCGAGTTCAACGTGCTGCCCCTGGATCCACGCGCTCTGGCGGCAATTCCCGTCGCGGCGTTCGATGCCGTGAAGACCGAAGGACAGGCGCTGCAGATCGTGCAGTTCGCCGGTCCCGCCAACGATGACTGGCTCGACCGGCTGAAGGCCACCGGGGCACGTGTCATCCAGTACGTACCGAACAATGCCTACGTCGTGCTCGCGGACGCAGCGGCCGTGGATGCCATCGGTGCCGAGGTGGCCAAGGGCGATGCCTTCCAGTTCCTGACACCCTATGCGCCGTACTACAAGCTGACGCCGAAACTCGCCGAGCGCGCCCGGGTGGGTCTCGAGGCAGCGCGCGACGTGGTGATCGTCGTCAGCGTCGTGGATCATTCCGGCAATTCCACAAGCAAGTCGCTGATCGCCTCCCTGGCCAAGGGCGGCACGGCTGCGACGTGGAGCAAGGTCGCCGGCTACGAGATCGCCCGGCTGGCGGTCGCCGAGACGGATATCGTCCAGATCGCCCGGCTCGGCGATGTATTCGGCGTCGAGGACTACGTGCCGCCACGCCGTCTCGACGAGATGCAGTCGCAGATCGTCGCCGGCAACCTCAGTGGCGCGAAGACCGGCGCGAGCGGCCCTGGCTATCTGACCTTCCTGCAGAACCTCGGCTTCCCGACCGATTCCACGCAATACCCGATCGTCGACGTCGCAGACGATGGCATCGGCACCGGCAACGCCGCGACCGCCGCCGGTGACGTAACCTTCCGTGTCGCGGGGTCGGCTGCCAATGCAAGCCGTCTCCTCACTGTCAACAACTGCACGACCGATGCCGCCGGCGACGGCGTCGGCGGCCATGGCCATCTGAACACCAACATCGTCGGCGGCTACGACGCACGCAGCGGCTCTCCCTACCTCGACCCGAGCGGCTACCAGCGCGGCCTCGGCATCAATCCGTTCGCGCGTCTGACCCATACCAAGATCTTCACGAACAGCGGCGGCTACTCCATCACGAACTGCAGCAACTCGATTGCAGGCGTGGCGCAGAGGGAGCTGAATGGTGGCGCAGCCATTTCCAGCAATTCCTGGGGCGCCAGCACCAATACCTACAACACCGACGCACTGGCCTACGATGTCGCCACACGCGATGCCGGCTCGGCGAGCGGCAATCAGCCGATGATCTTCATCTTCGCGGCCGGCAACGATGGCCCGAGTGCAAATACGGTCGGCAGCCCGGGCACGGCGAAGAACGTGATCACCGTCGGTGCCTCGGAGAACTACCGCCAGTCCGACGAGAGTGGCTCGTGGACCGACGGCTGTGCCGTCGGGCCTACGGGTGCGGACAATGCGATGGACGTGGCGTCCTTCTCCAGCCGCGGTCCGGCCGCGGATTCGCGCAAGAAGCCCGATGTCATAGCCCCAGGTACGCACATCTACGGCAGCGCGAGCACGGCCTCCGGCTACGACGGCAGCGGCGTCTGCGACAAGTACCGGCCCAACGGCCAGACCGTTTTCGCGGCCTCGTCGGGTACTAGTCACTCCACGCCGGCCATTGCCGGCGTCGCCTCGCTGGCCTACTACTACCTCGGCCACAACTATGCCGACCCGCAGCCGAGTGCAGCGGCGGTCAAGGCCTACCTGACTGCGCACCCGACCTACCTGACGGGCTCATCGGCTAACGACACGCTGCCGTCCAACAACCAGGGCTTCGGCATGCCGAGCCTGAAGGACGCTTTCGACGCATTCACGAGCCGCCTCGTCGAGGACCAGACCACGGTGCTCGGCACCACCGGGCAGACCTACACGCTGAACACGACGGTCGCGGACATTTCGAAACCGCTGCGCATCGTGCTCGCCTACAGCGATGCACCTGGACCGACGACCGGCAACGCCTATGTCAACAACCTCGACCTGAGCGTCACGGTCGGCGGTACCACCTATCTCGGCAACGTGTTCACCGGCCAGTACAGCAGTGCCGGTGGCACTGCGGACGCGCGCAACAACGTCGAAGCCGTCTTCCTGCCGGCCGGCGTGACAGGCCCGGTCACGGTCACCGTAACGGCCACCGCCATCGCCGGCGATGGCGTGCCTGGCAATGCCGACAACACCGACCAGGACTTCGCGCTCGTCTGC
>CAYYHP010000206.1:0-4250 GCA_964471815.1 uncultured Rhodanobacteraceae bacterium | reverse complement strand
GCGAGGGCTTCATCATGGAGAAGCTCGAGGGCGACGGCTGGGTGTTCGTGCACGCGGGCGGCACGGTCGTCGAACGCCAGCTCGCGCCGGGCGAGCGCCTTGACGTGGACACCGGCTGCGTGGTCGGCTTCACCGACGGCATCGATTTCGATGTGCGCCCGGTCGGCGGCATCAAGAGCATGCTGTTCGGCGGCGAGGGCGTGTTCCTCGCCACGCTGACCGGCCCCGGCAAGGTCTGGATGCAGTCGCTGCCCTTCTCGCGCATGGCCGGACGCATGCTCGCCGCGGCGCCGCAGCGCGGCGGCTCACGCGAGGAAGGTTCGGTGCTCGGCGGCCTCGGCAACCTGCTCGGCGGCGACCGCGAGTTCTGAGCCCGCGCCGGCGGCAAGCATCCGGCCACGCGCCGGGTATGCGCTGCGGCCGTCCGACCACGATCCCAGCCATGACCCCCGCCAATACCGCACCGCCGAACGCCTCCGCGGCCCGCAGCCTCGCCAGTTCGCTCGCCTGGCTGCGCCTGTGCGCGATCGCCGGCCAGGCGGCGACGGTGCTGTGGGTCGCGCACGTCCTCCGCCTGCCGATTCCCGAGGGGCCGTTGTTCGCCGGCATCGGCGTGCTCGCCGCATTCGCCGGGTTCGCGCTGTGGCGTCTACGCCAGCCGTGGCCGGTGACTACGGTCGAGGCCGTGGTGCACATCGTGGTCGACACCGTGGTACTCGGCTGGCTGCTGTACCTGACCGGTGGCGCGAGCAATCCGTTTGTCTCACTGCTGCTGATGCCGATCACGCTCGCTGCGGCGGCGCTCGGCCTCGGCGCGGTCGCACTGATCGCGGGGCTGAGCAGCACGACGTACATCCTGCTGATGCTCTGGAGCGTGCCGCTGCCGAGTCTCGGCGGGCACGCCGACATCAGCGATTTCGGCCTGCACGTGATCGGCATGGCGGTGTCCTATGCGATCAGCGCGGCGATGCTCGGCTGGTTCATCGGCCAGCTCGCGGCGACCCTGCGTACCCACCAGGCCGAGGTGCAGCGCATCCGCGAGCGCGGCCTGCGCGACGAGGGCATCCTCGCCATCGCCACCCATGCCGCGAGCGCGGCCCATGCGCTCAATACCCCGTTGTCCACGGTCCGCACCCTGCTCGGCGAGCTGCGCCGCGAGCACCCGGACGGTCCGCTCGGCGAAGATCTCGCCCTCATGGACAGCCAGATCGAGCGCTGCCGCGAATCGCTGCGCGAGCTGGTCGCGGTCGGCAAGGCCCAGCTCTCGCAATCCACCGAGCGCCTGAGTCTCGAGGCCTTCGTCGCCGGCTGCCTCGACCAATTCCGGCTGCTGCGTCCGGAGACCGATCTCGACCTCACGATCGATGCGGAGGTCGCCACGCTGGCGCTCGCCGTACCGGCCGGACTGCGCCATGCGTTGTTGAACCTCCTCAACAACGCGGCCGAGGCCTCCCTGGGGAATGGCACGAGCCGGATCGCGTTGACCGTGCGGCTCGGTCCCGGCGCGCTCGAATTCCGCATGCGCGACCATGGCGCGGGCATCGCGCCGGCGACCCTAGCACGGCTCGGCATCGCCTTCGCGAGCAGCAAGAGCACTGGGCTCGGCATCGGCTTCGCGCTGGCCCATGCGACCGCCGAACGTCTCGGCGGCACGCTCGAACTCCACCCCGCCGAACAGGGCGGTGCCGAAACGGTGCTGGCGATCCCGCTGGCGACCTTGCTAGCCTGAGAGCCATGAACGATACCGCCTCCTTCCTGCTGATCGACGATGACGAAGTCTTCGCCCGCGTGCTGGCACGTGCGCTGACCTCGCGCGGCCACAAGGTCAGTGTCGCCCACGACGCCGTAACCGCTCTGAACATCGCCCGCCACGAACAGCCACGGCATGCGGTGCTGGATCTCAAGCTCGGCGCCGACAACGGCCTCGCGCTGATCCCGCAGCTGCTCGCCGCCGCACCCGGCGTGCGCATCCTGCTGCTGACCGGCTACGCCTCTATCGCGACTGCGGTCGAGGCGATCAAGCGCGGCGCACACGACTATCTCGCCAAGCCGGTCGATGCCGAGGCGGTGATCCGCGCGGTGACCGAGGAAGATCCGGCCGAGCACGAGCCGCCGAATGCACCGGACGCGCCGCCGCCGCTCAAGCGCCTGGAGTGGGAGCACATCCAGCGCGTGCTCGCCGAATGCGAGGGCAACATCTCGGAGACCGCGCGCCGGCTCGGCCTGCATCGACGCACCCTGCAGCGCAAGCTCGCCAAGCGCCCCGTGCGCGAGGCCGAGGACTGACCGCCCCCGGCCGGACGGCACGCGCCTGCGTCCATCCGGCCTCGTCGTGCATCCCGGACAGGACGGCCTGCGCCCGAGCCGGCACACGCCGTGCCGACACACGGCGTTCGAACATCCGATCTACCATCCGCTTCCCCGCCGCGGCCGCCTCCGTCCGGCCGTGGCCTCGTCCAGGGAAAACCCATGTCACGCTGGAAACTCGTCCTGATCGTCGTCGTTCTCGGCCTGGCCGGTGCCATCGCCTATCGTCTGCTCGCCGGCAGCGGTGCACCCGGCGGGCGGCGCGGGATGCCCGGCAGCGATCCGGACGCCGCGGTCGCCGTCTCGGTCGCGAAGGTCACGCGTGCGGACGTGCCGGTCGTGTTCGCCGCGCTCGGCACCGTGCAGGCCCTGAATACGGTCACCGTCAAACCGCAGGTCGGTGGCCAGATCGAGGCCATCGATTTCCGCGAGGGACAGGAGATCGCCAAGGGCACCGTCATCGCACGCATCGACCCGCGGCCGCTGAAGGCCACGCTCGATCAGGCGCTCGCGAAGAAATCCCAGGACGAAGCCCAGCTCGGCGCGGCGCGGGCCACGCTCAGGCGCTACGAGGAACTGATCGAGAAGCGCTTCGTCGCGGCGCAGGACCTCGAGAACCAGCGCCAGACGGTACGCCAGCTCGAGGCCGGCCTGGCCGGCGACGACGCGGCGATCGCCTCGGCGCGCCTGCAGCTCGACTACGCGACGGTACGCGCGCCGATCGACGGTCTTGCCGGCCTGCGTCAGGTCGACATCGGCAACGTCGTGCAGGCCAACGCCAGCGGCATCGTGGTCCTCACGCAGATCCATCCGATCAACGTGCTGTTCACCCTGCCCGAGCAGAACCTCGATGCCGTGCGCAGCGCGGCGGGCGCCGGACCGCTGAAGGTCGAGGCGCTCGACCGCAGCGACAACCATGTCCTCGCCAGCGGCACGCTCGCCGTGATCGACAACCAGATCGACACGGCGACCGGCACGTTCAAGCTCAAGGCCGAGTTCGACAACGCCGGCAATGCCCTCTGGCCGGGCCAGTTCGTCAACGTGCGCCTTCTGGTACGTACGGTGAGCGGCGGCCTGGTGATTCCCACTCAGGCCGTGCAGCGCGGCCCCGAGGGCAGCTACGTGTTCCTCGTCCAGGACGATCACCGTGTCGCGCTGCGTCCGTTGCAGCTCGGCAGCGAGACGGGCGACGGCAAGGTGCTGGTGACGTCGGGGCTCGAGGAAGGCCAGAGCGTCGTCACCGAAGGCCAGTTCCGGCTCAAGGCCGGCAGCCGGGTGACCCTGCCCGGCGAGGCGCCGCCGGCGAGGCCGGCGGCGGGCGGCGGTCCGGGAACCGGCGCTGCACCCGGCGAACGCAGACGACCCGGCGGCGACGCGGCGCGCGGCGGCTGATCCGGCATGGGCTTCTCGACGCCCTTCATCCGCCGGCCGGTCGCCACCAGCCTGATGATGGTGGCGATCGTGCTGCTCGGCCTGCTCGGCTACCGCCAGCTGCCGGTGTCGGCCCTGCCCGACATCGAGGCGCCGAGCCTGCAGGTCGTCACCCAGTACCCCGGCGCGAGCCCGGCGACGATGGCCGCGCTCGTCACCACCCCGCTCGAGCGCCAGTTCGGGCAGATCTCCGGCCTGGCGCTGATGACCTCGGACAGCTCGGCCGGGCTCTCGACGATCGTTCTGCAGTTCGAGACCGACCGCGACATCGACGCGGCCGCGCAGGACGTGCAGGCCGCGATCAACTCGGCCAAGGGCACGCTGCCGAACAACCTGCCCTACCCGCCGGTCTACAACAAGGTCAATCCGGCGGACGCGCCGATCCTGACATTGATGCTCACCTCGGAGACGCTGCCGCTGCGCGAGGTGACCAACTACGCCGACAGCATCCTCGCGCAGAAGCTCTCGCAGGTCGCCGGCGTCGGCCAGGTGAGCATCGCCGGCAACGTACG
>CAYYHP010000205.1:0-4252 GCA_964471815.1 uncultured Rhodanobacteraceae bacterium | reverse complement strand
TAGACGCACTACCTTGAGGTGGTAGCGACGCAAGTCGTGGAGGTTCGAGTCCTCTCCTGGGCACCAACATTGTTCTGGCCGTGAATCCCGGTTGCGGGCACGGTCGCTGATGCACCCCCAGTCGGTGCGGAGGTTCGTATACCCGTGCTCGCCGAATACTGGCCCATCCTACTGTTCCTCGCGGTTTCGACCGGGCTTGGCCTGGTCCTCCTCGCCATCGGCAACCTGCTCGGTCCGCGTCGTCCGGCCGCTGCGAAGCGGGCACCGTACGAATGCGGCTTTGAAGCCTTCGAGGACGCGCGCATGAAGTTCGATGTGCGCTATTACCTCATCGCCATCCTGTTCATCATCTTCGATCTCGAAATCGCCTTCCTGTTTCCCTGGGCGGTGGTTTTCAAGCAGATCGGCATCGTTGCCCTGGTCGAGATGGGCTTGTTCCTCGCCCTGCTCGTGGTGGGCTTCGTCTACGTCTGGAAGAAAGGGGCGCTCGAATGGGAGTGATCGATACCGTCAGCCGGGTGATGCACAGCCCGGTACCGCTCGGCCGGGTCGACGACATCCTGCGCCCGGGGGAGGACAACCCGCTCATCGACCGCGGTTTCGTGACTACCAGCGTCGATGCGCTCATCAACTGGGCGCGTACCGGTTCGATGTGGCCGATGACCTTCGGTCTGGCTTGCTGTGCGGTGGAAATGATGCATGCCGGCCTCGCGCGATTCGATCTCGACCGCTTCGGCGTGGTGTTCCGCCCATCGCCGCGCCAGTCCGACGTGATGATCGTGGCAGGCACCCTGGTCAACAAGATGGCGCCCGCGCTGCGCAAGGTCTACGACCAGATGCCCGATCCCAAGTGGGTGATCTCGATGGGCTCCTGTGCGAACGGCGGTGGCTACTATCACTACAGCTATTCGGTCGTGCGCGGCTGCGATCGCGTGGTGCCGGTCGACATCTACGTGCCGGGCTGCCCGCCGACCGCCGAGGCGCTGATCTACGGCATCCTCCAGCTGCAGAACAAGATCCGCCGCACCAACACCATCGCGCGCTGAGCACCCGGCCATGAGCGAGACGACGACCAGCCCCCTGGCCCAGCACATCGGTGCGCGCCTCGGCGACAAGATCATCGCCGTGCACGAGTGGCGCGGCGAGACCCTCATCGACGTCCTGCCGGAGAACTGGCTGGCCGTCGCCGCGATCCTGCGTGACCAGCCCGAGTTCCGCTTCGAGCAGCTCATCGACCTGTGCGGTGTGGACTTCCTCGGCTACGGCCAGGACGAATGGAATACCGAGGACGTTTCCTCGAACGGCTTCTCGCGTGGCGTGGAGGGACTCGGTCCGGGCCGCTTCCGCTGGTTGGACCGGCCGCGTCCCGGCCACGTCGAACGGCGCTTTGCCGTCGTCGCCCAGCTGCTGTCGCTCGCAAACAACCAGCGCGTACGCCTGCGTGCCTTCTGCCACGACGACAGCCTGCCGCTGATGCCGTCATTGGTCGGTATCTGGCCGGGCGTGAACTGGTTCGAGCGTGAGGCCTTCGATCTGTACGGCATCGTCTTCGAGGGGCACCCGGACCTGCGTCGCCTGCTCACCGACTATGGCTTCGTCGGCCATCCGTTCCGCAAGGACTTCCCGCTGATCGGCAACGTCGAAGTCCGTTACGACCCGGAGAAAGGGCGCGTCGTCTACGAGCCCGTTTCGATCGAGCCACGTGTGCTGGTGCCGCGCGTGATCCGCCACGATGCGCGTTACGCCACCGCCCGCGAGGAAGCCGCGGGTCGGGGCGAGGCGGAGAAATAAGCCATGCAGGAAATCCGCAACTACACGATCAACTTCGGCCCGCAGCATCCGGCTGCGCACGGCGTGCTGCGCCTCGTGCTGGAGATGGATGGCGAAACCGTGGTGCGCGCCGACCCGCACATCGGCCTCCTGCACCGCGGCACCGAGAAGCTCGCCGAGTCCAAGCCGTTCAACCAGTCGATCGGCTACATGGACCGTCTCGACTACGTCTCGATGATGTGCAACGAGCACGCCTACGTGCGCGCCATCGAGAAGCTGCTCGGCATCGAGGCGCCGATCCGCGCGCAGTACATCCGCACGATGTTCGACGAGATCACGCGCATCCGGAACCACCTGATGTGGATCGGTTCGAACGCGCTCGATCTCGGTGCGATGGCGGTCATGCTCTACGCGTTCCGCGAACGCGAAGAGTTGATGGATTGCTACGAGGCGGTCTCCGGCGCACGCATGCATGCGGCCTACTACCGGCCGGGCGGTGTCTACCGCGACCTGCCGGAGCAGATGCCCAAGTACCGTGAGTCGCCATGGCACAAGGGCAAGGACCTCCAGCGCATGAACGAGGCGCGGGAGGGGTCGCTGCTCGATTTCATCGAGGCCTTCTGCCAGGACTTCTATAGCAAGGTCGACGAATACGAGACACTGCTGACCGACAACCGCATCTGGAAGCAGCGCACGGTCGGCATCGGCGTCATCAGCCCGGAGCAGGCGCTGGCCTGGGGCATGAGCGGCCCGATGCTGCGCGGCTCGGGCATCGCCTGGGATCTGCGCAAGAAGCAGCCCTACGCCTGCTACGACCAGGTCGATTTCGACATTCCGCTCGGCGTCAACGGCGACTGCTACGACCGTTACCTGGTGCGCGTCGAGGAGATGCGCCAGTCGAACCGGATCATCGAGCAGTGTGTGCGCTGGCTCAAGGCCAACCCGGGTCCGGTCATGGTCAGGAACTACAAGGTCGCGCCGCCCTCCCGCGTGGAGATGAAGGACGACATGGAAGCCCTGATCCACCACTTCAAGCTGTACTCGGAAGGCTACTGCGTCCCGGCCGGCGAGACCTACTGTGCCGTCGAAGCGCCGAAAGGCGAGTTCGGCATCTACCTGATTTCCGATGGCGCCAACAAGCCGTTCCGTCTGAAGGCGAGGGCGCCGGGATTTGCCCATCTCTCGTCGATGGATGCGATCGTGCGCGGCTATATGCTGCCCGACGTGGTCGCGATGATCGGCACCTACGACATCGTGTTCGGCGAGATCGACCGCTGAGCGGGGAGCGAACGAATGAAAGCCACCGGCAACTACGACAAGGTCAAGGACGTCGAGCCGAATGCGGTGCTCACCGCACACACCCGTGAGCACATCGATCACTGGGTCACCAAGTTCCCGCCAGAGCGCAAGCGCTCGGCGCTGATCCAGTCGCTGATGGCCGCGCAGGAGCAGAACGGCGGCCACCTGACCGACGAGCTGATCACCGCCGTAGCGAAGTACCTTGACCTGCCGCCGATCTGGGCCTACGAGGTCGCGACGTTCTACTCGATGTTCGAGACCGACACGGTGGGCCGCAACAACGTGGCGATCTGCACGAACATCTCGTGCTGGCTCAACGGCGCCGAGAAGATCGTGCACCACTGCGAGAACAAGCTCGGCGTGAAGCTCGGCGAGAGCACGCCGGATGGTCGCATCTACCTCAAGAAGGAAGAGGAGTGTCTCGCGGCGTGCTGCGGCGCGCCGATGATGGTGGTCAACGGCCACTATCACGAGAACCTGACTCCCGAGAAGGTCGACCGGATCCTCGACGAACTCGAGTGAGCGGTCGGCCGCGCGACCTCCGTCGCCGACCGACCCCGCCCCACGAACCGGAACACTGACGATGGCTTACGGACCCGCACCGCAGGAACATCAGGTTGTCTACACCACGCTGCATTTCGACAGGCCGTGGGCGCTCGACAACTACCTGAAGACCGGGGGCTATCAGGCGTGGAAGAAGATCCTCGCCGAGAAGCCCGAACCGGTCACGATCATCGAGGAAGTGAAGAAGAGCGCGCTGCGCGGCCGCGGCGGCGCCGGCTTCCCGACCGGCCTGAAGTGGTCGTTCATGCCGCGCAACGCACCGGGCCAGAAGTACATCCTGTGTAACTCGGACGAGTCCGAGCCGGGCACCTGCAAGGACCGCGACATCCTGCGCTTCAATCCGCATGCGGTGATCGAGGGCATGGCCATCGCCTGCTATGCCACGGGTTCGACGGCCGCCTACAACTACCTGCGCGGCGAGTTCCACCACGAGCCGTTCGAGCACTTCGAGGAAGCGCTGAAGGAAGCCTACGCGGCCGGCCTGCTCGGCAGGAACATCCAGGGCTCGGGTATCGATGTCGACATCTACGCCGCGCTCGGCGCCGGCGCCTACATCTGCGGCGAGGAAACCGCACTGATGGAGTCGCTCGAGGGCAAGAAGGGCCAGCCGCGCTTCAAG
>CAYYHP010000204.1:0-4262 GCA_964471815.1 uncultured Rhodanobacteraceae bacterium | reverse complement strand
CAGCGTGTTGACGCCGGTTATCGCGGTGAAACGGACCTTCGAGAGTTCGCTGACGAAACCGGGAATGTCGCGCGGGTTGGTGATCAGGTGGTTGTAGCCGCCGAACTTCATGAACACCAGGCAGTTCGCGGTCAGCGCGAAGATGTGGTAGAGCGGCAGCGCGGTGATGATCGTTTCCTCGCCCTCGTGGATCAGGCTGCCGAGCCAGGCCGATGCCTGCTGCATGTTCGCGATGAGGTTGCGGTGCGTGAGCATCGCGCCCTTGGCGACACCGGTGATCCCGCCGGTGTACTGCAGGAAGGCGATGTCGCCCGAATCGATGGCGGTTGCCGGCAACGCGAGACGCGCGCCGCGTGCCAGCGCATCGTTGAAGCGCACCGCACCGTCAATCGTGTAGGGCGGTACCAGCTTCTTCACGTGCCGCACGACGAAGTTGGTCAGCACCGAGCGCGGGAAAGCGAGCAGGTCGCCGACCGCGGTGGTGATCACGTGTCGGCACGGCGTCTCGTGCACCACCTCGGCCACGGTGTGCGCGAAGTTGTCGACCACCACAATCGCCGCGGCGCCTGAATCGACGAGCTGGTGCCTGACCTCGCGTGCCGTGTATAGCGGGTTGGTGTTCACCACGGTCAGGCCGGCACGCAGGATGCCGAACACGGCGACCGGATACTGCAGGAGGTTCGGCATCATCACCGCGACCCGGTCGCCCGGCACGAGGCCGAGATCGACGCGCAGGAACGCGGCGAACTGGCGGCTCAGACGATCGATGTCGCCATACGTGAGGACGCGGCCCATGTTGCCGTAAGCCGGGCGATCGCGGAAACGCTCGCACGCCCGCTCGAGCACCGAGACGATGGAGGGGTACTCAGCGAGATCGATCTCGGCCGGCACGCCCGGCGGATAGCTGGTGAGCCAGGGACGTTCAATGCTCATCGGTGGCGCTTCCTCCCGGTCGGACGATGCGGTCGGGTCCCGGCAGGCTGCCGGAAAGCGCATCCGACGCTTTCCTGGCGTCACGGGTCCGCTGCATGTCCGGCCCCGCCCCCATCCGCTCAACCCTTGTGTTCTCGCTCGGCAGGCGAACCATCCTGGAAGCGTGCCGGCAGGGTGTTCTCGAAGCCCTGTCGGCTGCCGGCATTTCGATATTGGTGCGATTGGAGCACAGCGCCGGAAAACGCGGCAAGCCGCATTGCGACGCACGACCCTCCTGTGCGCCAATGGCCGCGAGCCGGCAAGGCGATGCGGGGGCGGCGATGCGGACGAGGTGGTGGATTGGCGTGGCGGCAATCCTGCTCGCATCGGCCGGTTGCCGGCACGCCCCGGACGAGCAGCGCCTGAGCGAGACTGTGGTGACCATGCAGCGGGCCGTCGAGGCGCGCGAGCCGCGTCGTTTCATGGATCACGTGGATGCCACGTTCACGGCCAACGACGGCACGCTCGACCGCGAAGGTCTGCATGATCTGCTGCGCGCCGAGGTGCTGCGCAACGAGCGGATCGGCGTGACGCTCGGTCCCGCGGAAGTCGTGCTGCACGGCGATCGCGCGACGCTGAACCTGACCGTCACCCTGATCGGCGGTGCGAGCTGGATACCCGAGCGCGGCGCGGTCTACGCGGTCGAGAGCGGATGGAAGAAAGTCGCCGGCCAATGGCGCTGCATCGGCGCGCACTGGACGCAGAAGCTCTGAAGCTCCCGAAGCACGGGGTGGCACCGCGGCGGGCCTTCACGGGACGCGGCGCGGCCAGGTTGCGGACCACGCGGCGCCCGGAACGCACACCGCCAGCTGGCGCCGGTCAGGCCACCGGTTTCGCGGCGAGCTGGCGCAGCACGTACGGCAGGATGCCGCCGTGTCGGAAATACTCGGCCTCCTTCGGCGTCAGCAGCATCACCAGCACGGTGAAGCGCTTCTCGCCGTGTGGTCCGCGTGCGAGCACCTCGGCCTCGCGTGCGGCGCCGTCGTTCAGGCCGGTGATCGCGAAGACCTCGTCGCCCTTCAGGCCGAGCGTCGCGGCATTCTCGCCGTCGCGGAACTGCAGTGGCAGCACGCCCATGCCGACCAGATTCGAACGGTGGATGCGCTCGAAACTTTCGGCAATCACGGCCTTCACGCCGAGCAATAGCGTGCCCTTCGCGGCCCAGTCGCGTGACGAGCCGGTGCCGTATTCCTTGCCGGCGACGACGATCAGCGGCACGCCCGCGGCCGTGTAGCGCATCGCCGCGTCGTAGATCGGCAGCTTCTCGCCGGACGGGTAGTGTAGCGTGTTGCCGCCCTCCTCGCCGCCGAGCATCAGGTTTCGAATGCGGATGTTCGCGAAGGTGCCGCGCACCATCACGTCGTCGTTGCCGCGGCGCGAGCCGTAGCTGTTGAAATCGACCGGCTGCACGCCGCGCGAGATCAGATAGCGGCCGGCCGGCGAATCCTTCTTGATGCTGCCGGCCGGCGAGATGTGGTCGGTGGTGATCGAATCGCCGAACAGACCGAGGCAGCGCGCGCCATGGATGTCGGCGATCGTGCCGACGTCCATGGTCATGCCGTCGAAGTAGGGCGGATGCTTGATGTAGGTAGAGCTCCCGTCCCAGCGGTAGATGTCGCCTTCCGGCACCGCGATGCGGTTCCAGCGCTCGTCACCGCGGAAGACGTCGGCATAGTTGCGGGTGAACAGCTCCGGCGTGATCGTCGTGGCAATGAGCTCGTCGATCTCGCGCGCCGAGGGCCAAATATCGCGCAGGTAGACCGGCATGCCGTCACTGCCCGTACCGAGCGGCGCGTCGGCGAGATCAATGTCCACGCGGCCTGCGAGCGCGTAGGCGACGACCAGCGGCGGCGAGGCGAGGTAGTTCATTTTCACTTCGGGATGTACGCGACCTTCGAAATTGCGGTTGCCGGAGAGCACCGCGGCGACCGCGTGATCGCCTTCGACGATCGCCCGGCTGACCGCCTCGGGCAGCGGGCCGGAGTTGCCGATGCAGGTCGTGCAGCCGTAGCCGACGACGTAGAAACCGAGCTTTTCGAGATCCTCGAGTAGGTCGGCGCGACGCAGGTAATCGGTGACCACGAGCGAGCCCGGACCGATCGAGGTCTTGACCCAGGGCTTGGTGCGCAGCCCGCGGCGCAGCGCATTGCGCGCGAGCAGGCCAGCGCCGAGCATCACGGCCGGGTTCGAGGTGTTTGTGCACGAGGTGATCGCCGCGATGACCACGCTGCCGTCGGTGAATTCGTGCTGCTGCCCGTCGATCGTGACGGTCGCCTGACCGGGCGTGGCCACGGCCGTGCGCAGCGCGCGCGCGACGTCCATCGCGGCGATGCCGTCCCTGGCGTTGCGCGCCATGTCGCGCAGCAGGACGCGGTCCTGCGGACGCTTCGGTCCGGCCAGCGACGGCTGCACTTCGCCGAGGTCGAGCATGAGCAGCGAGGAATACGCTGGCTCCACGCCGTTGTGCCGCCACAGGCCCTGGGTCTTCGCGTAGGCCTCGACGAGCGCGACGTGGGCGGGATCGCGTCCGGTCAGGCGCAGGTAGCGCAGCGTTTCGTCGTCGATCGGGAAATAGCCGCAGGTCGCGCCGTACTCGGGGGCCATGTTCGCGATCGTCGCGCGGTCGGCGAGCGGCAGATGATCGAGGCCGTCACCGAAGAACTCCACGAACTTGCCGACCACGCCGTGCCGGCGCAGCATTTCGGTGAGCGTGAGCACGAGATCGGTCGCCGTCGCGCCCGGCGCGAGGCGGCCGGCCAGGCGTACGCCGACGACCTGCGGGATCAGCATCGACGAGGCCTGACCGAGCATCGCCGCCTCGGCCTCGATGCCTCCGACGCCCCAGCCGAGCACACCGAGGCCATTGATCATCGTCGTGTGCGAATCGGTCCCGAACACGGTATCCGGGAACGCCCAGTGGCCGTCCTCGCGCTCGACGCTCATGACCACGCGGGCGAGGTACTCGAGATTGACCTGGTGGACGATGCCGGTCCGCGGCGGTACGACCTCGAGATTGCGGAAGGCCTGCTGGCCCCAGCGCAGGAATCCATAACGCTCCGCGTTGCGCTGGAACTCGATCGCGACGTTCACGTCGAGCGCGTCCGGCCGGCCATAGACATCCACCTGCACGGAATGGTCGATGACCAGTTCGGAGGGAATAAGCGGATTGATCCGTGCCGGATCGCCGCCGAGTGCGGCCATCGCATCACGCATCGCGGCGAGATCGACCACGCACGGCACGCCGGTGAAGTCCTGCAGCACCACGCGCGCCGGCATGAAGGCGATTTCGG
>CAYYHP010000203.1:0-4319 GCA_964471815.1 uncultured Rhodanobacteraceae bacterium | reverse complement strand
GCTGCCGAACACCACGTGCGCAAGACGGAAGCGTCGCCCGATCAGCCGGCTGTTGCGGAACAGGCCGCGCACCTCTTCGGGCGTGGCGTTGGTGGCGACGTCGAAATCTTTGGGATGGCCGCCGAGCAGCAGATCGCGCACCGCACCGCCGACTAGATACGCCTCGAATCCGGCATCACGCAGCCGATACAGCACGCGCAGCGCCGCCTGGCTGATGTTCCGCCGCGTGATCGCATGCTGCTCGCGCGGGATCACGCGCAGCGACGTCGCTGGCTGCCGCGAGTGCAGCGGCATTTTGTCCCGATCCGCCATTCTGTCCGTCCACCGCCGGGGAATGGGAATTGCCCGGCGCAAGAATTCCGTTATACTCCCCACGATAGGCCCCCGGTGCGCTCCCTTCGTCTAGTGGTCCAGGACGTCGCCCTCTCAAGGCGAAAACACGAGTTCGAACCTCGTAGGGAGCGCCACTTCCTTCCCGGATTCCCCTCCGCCAGCGCGGCAACGTGAAGCGCCATGACATTCGTCGTCACGGAAAATTGCATCAAGTGTAAATATACCGATTGTGTTGAGGTCTGTCCGGTCGACTGTTTCCACGAGGGCCCCAATTTCCTCGTGATCGACCCTGACGAGTGCATTGACTGCACCCTCTGCGAGCCGGAATGCCCGGCCAACGCGATCTACCCCGAAGACGACGTTCCCGCCGGCCAGGAGCACTTCACCGCCCTGAACGCCGAACTGGCGAAGTCCTGGCCGGTACTCGCCGATCGCAAGGACCCGCCGGCGGACGCCAAGGAATGGGACGGCAAGCCGAACAAGCTTCCGCTGCTGGAGCGCTGAGCGTCGCCGGAGCGACGACGCTTGCCTCGATTCCGTCACGCGCCGACCGCCGGAAATCAACCGAGGCGGTCGCGCAATACGGCGATCACCTTCTCCACCGCGCTGCGTTCGCCGCTGACGCTGACGCGGCTGCCGCTGCCATCCTCGGTCACGCCGACGTTGACCTGACCGCGTACGGTCTCGGTTTTCGCGCGGGAGAACAGGCGTTTGAACCAGCCGCCACGCTTCTCCGTCGTGCGCGTGGAGTTAACGGCCACCGAATAGGTGTGCGCCGCCTGATCACGCGCCTCCACCGTGCCCACGCCAGCGCGCTCGAGCGCCAGCCCCACGCGCTGCCAAGTGCCATCGACGGAATCCTCGACGTGCAGCCCGTCCACACCGACCGCCGCCGCATCGCCTGCGGAGCCCGGCGGCATGCCGACTGGCGCCTGCCCGGTACTGCCGGTCGCATCAGGCACCACGAGCGCGCCGGTGCTCGGTGGCGTGTCCAGATCGGGCGGGATCTCGAGCGGTCGCGTCGAGGCGGCCTTGTCCCAGTCGGAATGCGCTCGAAACAGGCTGCAGCCGGCGAGCGCAGTCGGGATGCATACGGCCAACACGACGATGCGGAATGAAAGGTTCGACTTCACGCGACGATCCTGTGCAATTTTCGGAAGGAGACGCAAGGCGCCGTTCACGCACCGGCGGCACGCAGCGCATCGACCACGCGCCGCAACGGCTCCCGATGCGCCTCGCTCAGGCACAGCAGAGGCAGCCTTAGATGCGGGCCGCAGATGCCCAGTACGTGCAGGCACCATTTCAACGGTATCGGGTTCGATTCTACCCCGAGCAGATCGGCCAGAGGATGAAGCGCGTGATCCAGCGCCTCGGTCTCGTCACGCTGGCCGCCGCGCGCGAAATCGCACAGCCGCCGGTAGTGATGGGGAAACGCGTTGTTGGCCACGGAAATCACGCCATCGACCCCTACCAGCATACTGCGCGCGCAACTGCCGTCATCACCGGAGAGCACGCGGAACGTGTCGCTGCGCAACGCGAGCAGGGCCTCGACGCGCCCGACATCGGAGCATGCCTCCTTGATGCCGATGATGTGCGGATGGCTCGCTATCGCCGCCACGGTTTCCGGCTGCATGTTGCAACCGGTGCGGCCCGGAACGTTGTAGGCGATCACGGGCAGGCCACCGTCGTCGGCGACCGCCAGATAATGTCGCCTGAGACCTTCCTGCGGCGGGCGCACGTAGTACGGCGTGACCACGAGTGCGGCATCGGCACCCAGCGCGCGGGCGCGCTGCGTGGCGATCACCGTCTTGCGTGTGTTGGCGGTGCCGGTACCAGCGACGACCGGAATCCGGCCGGCCACCGTCTGCACGGCCGCATCGAGCAGGCGGTCGTATTCGCCGGCATCCAGTGCGTGTGCCTCGCCGGTCGAGCCAGCCACGACCACCGCCTGGGTGCCGCCGGCGATCTGGTGCTCCAGGAGGCGTGTCCACGCGGCGAGGTCGAGCACGCCGTCGGCCGTGAAGGGCGTGGCTAGCGCGCAGATGCTACCGGTGAGATCCAAGGCAGGAAACCGCGTGGAAAGAGGCCCGGATGTTACTTGCCACCCCCTAGGGTGACAAGTATTCTCGACCTCGACTCGTCTTGCATCGACGCCCCGTACACCACCGGGCACGGACCGTGAAGCACACAGGCAAACCCAACTTGACCGATACCACCCCACGGCCCGCCACGAACGAGAATTACCTGCTCATCAGCGCCTTCGCCCCGTTGTCGGAGGCGCCGCTCGTGTCGATCACACGGCGTATCGCCGATTGCGGCTGCAGCCTCGCCGAAGCGCGCGTGGCGACGCTCGGCAGCGAAGTCTCGGTGCTCGCGCTGGCAGTCGGCCCATGGGACGCGATCGCCAAGCTCGAGACAGCCCTCGGCCGGCTGGAACGTGGCGAAGATTTGCGCATCCTCCACTTCCGTACGGGTGCCAAGCCGGCACAGAACACCCTGCTGCCGTATGTCGTCGAAGTCGTGGCGGCCGACAAGACCGGTATCCTGCACCAGCTCGCCGAGTTCTTCGCACGGCGCAGCATCAGCATCGAGCAGCTGCATTCCACGCGCTATCGTGCGATGCAGACCGGCGCCGAGATGTTCTCCGCGCAGATCACCGTCGGCATTCCGGCCAGTACCCACATCGCCGCACTGCGCGACGATTTCCTGGAGTTCTGCGACGGACTGAACCTCGACGCGATCATGGATCCGATGAAGTTCTGAGCATGCGCCTGTCCGGTCCGCTCGACCCGACTCTCCCGATCCACGGCATCCCAAGCTCGATTCCACCGCGCCGCCGCGCCCCGGCCCGGTACTGTCCGCCTCTGCTTGCCTCTGGCCGGCACGACATGGCTCAGGGTGCAATGGCTGGATGCCCTGCCATGCACCCGCAACCTGGATCGTCGCATCATGGCGGCGACCCCGAGACTTCCTCACAACCCGACGGGAATCCCGCATGACCCGAGGCAAGTGCATCTACGTTCTCGACACCAACGTGCTGATGCACGATCCGACCGCGCTGTTCCGGTTCGAGGAGCACGACGTGTTCATCCCGATGACCGTGCTCGAGGAACTTGATGCGGGCAAGAAGGGCACCACGGAGGTCGCCCGCAATGCGCGCCAGGTCAGCCGGTTCATGAACGAGCTCATCGAACATGGCAACGGGCGACGCATCGAGGAGGGACTCGACCTGGTCTCTCCGCAGGGCGTGAGCCTCAAGCGCGGCAAGACCGTTGGCCGCCTGCACTTCCAGATGCGCGCGGAGAGCAACGGCACGAGCAAGCTCAAGGCGGACAATCAGATCCTCGCCGCGATCCTCGCCTTGCGCGAGCAGCAGCCACGCGCGCACGTCGTGCTGGTGTCGAAGGACATTAACCTACGCATCAAGGCGTCGATCTACGGCATTCCCGCCGAGGACTACGAGAACGACCGCGCGCTGGACGATTTCAGCCTGCTCTATTCGGGTTTCGAGGCCCTGCCCGAGAACTTCTGGTCGCTGCACCAGAAGGATCTGCGCTCGTGGTCGGAACGCGGCCGGACGTACTACGAGGTGAAGCCGCGTCGCACCGAGACCTGGTACCCGAACCAGTGCCTGTATCTTGCCGAGAGCGAGGACATCATCGGCCTGCGCGTGGTCGATCTGCGCGACGGCCGCGCACGCTTGCAGCTCCTCGATGATTACACCGGCTCGCATACCGTATGGGGCATCTCCGCGCGCAACCGTGAACAGAACTTCGCACTCAACGCGCTCATGGATGCCGAGGTCGATTTCGTCACCCTGCTCGGCACCGCCGGCACCGGCAAGACCCTGCTCGCGCTTGCGGCTGGCCTCGCCCAGGTCATGGATCAGCAGCGCTATCGCGAAATCATCATGACGCGAGCCACGGTCTCGGTCGGCGAGGACATCGGCTTCCTGCCCGGCACCGAGGAGGAGAAGATGACGCCGT
>CAYYHP010000202.1:0-4322 GCA_964471815.1 uncultured Rhodanobacteraceae bacterium | reverse complement strand
GCTGCTGCTGACCTTCTTCTACCGGCAGATGCCGGAGCTGATCGAGCGCGGCCACATCTATATCGGCCTGCCGCCGCTGTACAAGATCAAGCAGGGCAAGCAGGAGCTTTATCTGAAGGACGATGCGGCGCTGAACCAGTACCTGATCGCGAACGCGGTCGAAGGCACCGAGTTGCGCTACAGCACCGCCGCGCCGGCGATCAGCGGTGCGGGTCTCGAGAGGCTGCTCGCCGATTATCAGCACGCGCTCGACCAGATCGACCGGCTGAGCCATCGGTGCGATCCCGCCGTGCTGACGGCGATGCTCGAGCTGCCGCCGTTCGAAGGTGTGCTGTGGGAGCCCGGCGCGGCTCAGGCGGCATGGCTCGAACGGCTCGCGGCACGCCTCAATGGTGCCGGTCTCGGCCGGCCGGTATACCGCCTGCACGTGCAGCCGGCCGATGGTGAGCATCCGGCGGCACTCGTCGCCGAGCGCCAGCAGCACGGGCTGACCGCGATCCAGATGTTGCCGGCACCGTTCCTGGCCGGCGCGGAATTCCGGCCGATCCTCGACGTTGCGCGACAGCTCGGCGATCTGATCCAGGCCGAGGCGCGGATCGCGCGCGGCAATGCGAGCCAGCCGGTGCAGAGCTTCGCCCAGGCACGCCAGTGGCTGCTCGACGACGCGAAGAAGGGCCGCACGATCCAGCGCTTCAAGGGCCTCGGCGAAATGAACCCGGATCAGCTCTGGGAGACCACGGTCAATCCGGAAACGCGCCGCCTGCTGCAGGTCAGCATCGAGGACGCGGTCGCCGCGGACCAGATCTTCTCGACCTTGATGGGCGACGTGGTCGAGCCGCGCCGGGAGTTCATCGAGACCAATGCGCTCCGCGTCAGCAACCTCGACGTGTGAGGGGCGGTAGTCACGGCTTGCAAATTACCCGAGTGGAAAGTGCCGCGTCATGCGCCGGCAACGTCCGGCATCCACGCTGCGGCCGTCGATCTGCCGGTGTGCCGTGGCATGCCGGATGACCCGGAAACCAGCTTGTGCTTTATGAGGGCACGGATTAACCTCTCGGCCCCTTGCCGTCCTACGACAACCGTCGTGGTGGCTGCACGATTCGTATCGAGGCCCAACCTATGAAGCCTTCCATCCTTCGCCACCTCGCGTTCTGCGTCGGTACGTCGGTGCTCCTGGCGGGTGCCGCCACCTACAGCGACCCCGCGCATGCCGCGAGGGATAAGGAACACAGCACCAAGGGCAAGACCGAGAACGCCTTCCCGCACACCAAGCGCGTCGAGCCGAAGCTGGCCTTGAGCCAGTCCGCCCAGCGCAAGCTGAACAAGGCGAGCGACCTGTTGCAGGAGGACAAGCTCGACGAGGCCAAGACGCTGCTCGACGAAGTGCTCGGCGATGCGAAGCTGTCCGCGTACGGGAAGGCACTTGCCATGCAGCTCCTCAGCCAGGTCAGCTGGCAGCGCGAGGACTATGCCGGTGCGACCAGCCAGCTCAAGCAGGCCATCGCCCTCGATGCGCTGCCGAACGCAAACCAGTTCCCGGCGATGTACCAGCTCGCCCAGTTGTATCTGATGGACGAGAAGTACCAGGACGCGCTCGCCGCCGTCGATGACTACATGAAGCAGAGCGGCAACACGCCCGCCGAGGCGCTGGCCCTCAAGGGCAATGCGCTCTATCGCCTCGAGAAATACCAGGACGCGATCGACGCGATGAAGGAAGCGCTGGCCAAGGCCGACAAGCCGAACGACAGCTGGCGCCAGATCATGATGGCGAGCTTCTTCGAACTGAATCAGTTCGACGAGGCCGCGAAGATCGCCGAAGCCGATCTCGCCAAGGATCCGAACAACAAGAAGCTGATCCAGCAGCTCGGCACGATCTACCTGAACGCCAAGCAGGAACAGAAGGCGCTGCAGCTGATGGCCGATGCCAAGGCCAAGGGTCTGTTCACGACCCAGGACGACTACAAGCAGCTCGCCCAGCTCTACAACTTCGCGGAAAAGTCCAAGGACGCCGCGCAGGTCCTGGAGGAAGGTTTCCAGAAGGGCGTGATCCAGCCGTCGTTCGAGATGTACAAGCTGCTGGGCGATTCGTATTCCCTGGCTGAGGACGAGGCCAAGGCCATCGAGGCCTACGCCAAGGCTTCCCCGCTCGCGAAGGACGGCGAGGCCGATTTCCTGCGTGGCCAGCTGCTGGTGAACGCGCAGCGCTGGCAGGAAGCGCGCGATGCGCTGAGCAAGGCCATTCAGCGCGGCGTCAAGCGCATGGGTGCGGCCTACGTGCTGCGCGGCAATGCGGAGAACGAACTCGGTGACAAGCAGGCGGCGATCGCCGACATGGAGAAAGCGCGCGGTTACGACGAGACGCGCAAGATGGCCGAGACCTGGTTGCGCAGCATCAAGACCGGTGGCGTGCCGCAGAAGAAGAAGTAAGAAAAGCGATCCGGACGACGGCAACGGCGACCCTTTCAGCCGGTTGCCCTGACCATTGGTCTTTCGTCCGGTATTGCCGGTGGGGGAACGCTGGTGTACGGTTCCGCCCTTACCCGAGCCCGAGAGACAGGCTGACGCCGGGGACATGATCCGCGGCGACGGCCTGTGATTCCTTTCAGCGTACCTTGGTTTAAGCAGATGGCGTTGACGACAACTGAAGCCGAGCGCGAGCCGTTCAACTGGAGGCGCACGACGGCCCTGGCCACTGCCATGGCCGTGCATGGCTTCGCTTTCCTGATGATGCTCGCGCCGGTCGCTCCGCCCAAGGCGAAGGAGAAGGTGAAGGAGAACATCGTGACGGTCGAGTTCATCGAACCGCCACCGCCTCCGCCGCCTCCGCCGCCTCCGCCGCCGGAGCCGCCGAAGAAGCCACCACCGAAGATCGTCGAGAAGGTCAAGCCGCCGCCGACTCCGCCGCCGGAGCCGCCGCCGCCGGTCGTGGTCGAGGAAGCGTCGCCGATGTCCGTCGCGGCCCCGCCGCCGGCGCCGCCGGCGCCACCCGCGCCGCCGACCGACATCGCGCCGAGCGAAAATATCAGCTACCGCAAGCTGCGTCCGGTGAAATATCCGCCGCAGGCGATCCGCCAGCACCACGAAGGCGAGGTCCTGCTGCGCGTGCTGGTCGGCGCCGACGGTTCGCCGAAGGACATTCAGGTCGAGAAATCATCCGGCTTCCGCGAGCTCGACCGGGCCGCCATGGATGCGGCGCGTACCTGGGTGTTCAACCCCGGTCAGCGCGATGGCAGGGCCGTCGAAGGCTGGGCGCTCGTGCCGTTCAAGTTCAGCCTCAATGACCTGTAATCCACGTAAGATCCACCCACAGCCTCTACGAAGGGTAGCGTTATGCTTCTGAATGCCTCCATCCAGCCTGCCGCTCAGCCAGGCACCGTTCCCCCGGCCGGTGCCCCGGCCGATGCCGCGCTGCCCACGGGCCTTGGCGGCAACAACAATGCCCAGGCGCTCCAGCAGATGGGCTTCGACCACCTGATCCACAACTTCGACACCGTGGGTCTCCTGGTGTTCGTGGTGCTGGCGGTGATGTCGCTGATGTCCTGGTATTACATCGTCGCCAACTTCGCGCGCAACCTCATGATCCGTTCGCGCATGGAGAAGGTGATCCGTACCTTCTGGGACACGCCGTCCGCGCAGGACGCGGTGCGCCTGATGGAGGAGCAGCCGAAGTCCGAGCCGTTCTCGAAGATCGCGATCGACTGCGCCTCGGCCGCTGCACACCACCAGCGCAACGAGGGCAGTCGTCTCGTCGAAGCCCTGAACCGCTCCGAGTTCATCGACCGTTCGCTGCGCCAAGCCGTCGCGCGTGAGAGCGCCCGCCTCGAAGGCGGCCTGACCGTGCTCGCCACGGTTGGTTCGACCGCCCCGTTCGTCGGTCTGCTCGGCACCGTGTGGGGCATCTACCATGCCCTGATCAGGATCGGCGCGTCTGGTCAGGCCTCGATCGACGCGGTCGCTGGCCCGGTCGGCGAGGCGCTGATCATGACCGCGATCGGTCTGGCGGTCGCGATCCCGGCGGTGCTCGCGTACAACTTCTTCGTGCGTTCGAACCGCGTGATCTATGCCCGCTTCGACGAGTTTGCGCACGACCTGCACGATTTCTTCGCCACCGGTTCGCGCATCGAGGCCGGCGCCGCGGCTACCGCCGTCGCCCCGCGTGCGGGTCAGACGGCCCCTGCTGCGAGGAAGTAAGCCATGGCATTCAGCACGAACAGCGGTGGCGGCCCGATGGCCGAAATCAACGTCACGCCGCTCGTCGACGTGATGCTGGTGCTGCTGATCATCTTCATGATCACGGCGCCGCTGATGCAGCATAAGATCCG
>CAYYHP010000201.1:0-4323 GCA_964471815.1 uncultured Rhodanobacteraceae bacterium | reverse complement strand
ATCATCAACCCCGGCGAGTTCGCGCCGGCGCCGCCAGCCGAGCGCGGCCAGCGCGAACGTCGTGAGGATCAACCCGCCCGCGAGGAAGCGGTGCACCTGTTCGCGCCAGGCCTTGCCGGTCTCGACCGGGCGCTGCGGAAACGCTTCGTTGGCCGCCGCGATCTCCGCCGCATGCGTCGGCCAGGTGACTTTACCGTAGCAGGTCGGCCAGTCCGGGCACGAGAGCCCCGCATTCGACAGGCGCACGAAGGCACCGAACGCCACCACGCAGAAAGCCAGCGTGACGGCGAACCAGGCAAGGAATCGCAGGGGTTTAGTAGTGTCGGTCATGGTCAGCGCAACAAACGCGAAAGATCCTGGCGCAGGCCGAGCGGATCGAAACCGGCCGGGTAGCGCAGGACGAGCAGGCCGTTCGGATCGACGACCAGGGCCGCCACGCCATCGGCGGTGGCCGGTGCGACGCCGAGGGCCGCGTCGGGATCACGGTGGAACTGGAATGGCGCGAGCGCCTCGCGGACCGGCCCGTCCAGGTCGGGACCGACATAGACGAGCCGCACGCGCTCGGCCTTCTGGGCAAGCAACTGGCGGGCCTTGATCAGATCGACGAGCCGCGCGCGGCAGGGCTCAGCGCAGGTCGGCCCGGCCACCGCCACGACGGTCCAGCGCCATTGTGCATCTTTCCACGCTAGAGCATCGCCGTCGGCGGTCGTCAGGCGCACGGCGCCGAGATCGCGCGGCGGGTCGACGAGCTCGCCGACGTTGCGCAACCGGCTCGGTCGCCAGCCACCGAGGTGCAAGGCGAGCGCGACCAGCACCGGCGCCGCGAACAGCACGGCGATCAACAGCAGTTGCAGGCGGGCACGGGACGGCTGGCTCACGATGCGGCATCTCCACGCGGCTTGCGCCAGTGCAGCGCGACGAACACAACGACGCTGGCCGCAGCCAGCGCGAACCATTGGAACGCATAACCACGATGCCGCGACGGCGGCATCGTCTGCGGCTGCCATTCGCGCACGAAGCCGCTGCCGGGCTGCGCATCGAGCAGCAGCACGCGCGGAAACAGTGCCACGCCGAGGTCCTGCGCGATCGCATCCAGTTCGAGGAACAGCGTGAGCTTGGGCCAGGTGGCCTGCGCCGGCAAGGCATTACCGCCGAGGCGCAGACCACCGGCCGGCGGCGGCGCGTACAGGCCGACCAATTCGACCTCGCCCTCCGGCAACGGTGGCGCAGCCGGCACCGTGCCGGGCGCGTGCGACCATTCCACCCAGCCGCGATCGACGAGCAGCCGGCGCGTCTCGTCCTGCGGCACGAACACGCCGATCGCGTGCACGCCGATCCGCCCGTGCGAAGGCTGCTCGTCGAGCCAGTAGCCATGCTCCGGGACGAAGCGACCGCGCACGCGGACGTGCGGCATCGCCGATCCCGGATCCCGCGCGGTGGCGGTGAGCGGCACCGGCTCGGCGCGTGCGGCGGCGTGGGAATCCAGCAAGGCCTGCTTCTCGTCGGCACGCGAGAGCTGCCAGATGCCCAGGCGCACGAACAGGCCGGCACCCGCGACCAGCAGGATCACGGCGAGGACCGAAGGACGATGCCAGCAACGCGACATGCCGCGACCCCGCGCCTATACTGGCCTTGCGCCATGCCGGCGCGAAGGGCGACCGTTCATGCTCGGCAAGATCCTCATCGTCGCGTTCCTGCTGGTGATCCTCTACAACCTCGGCGCCGGGTTGTATTACATGATGGTCGACAAGGGCAGCACGCGGCGCACGGTGCAGGCGCTGACCCGGCGCATCGGCCTCTCGTTGCTGCTCGTGGTGCTGGTGATAATCGGCATCTGGGCGGGCTGGATCCAGCCGCACGGCATCAGCCACTGATCACCCGGACACAACGCATTCGGGCCGGAAACCCGGCCCGAATCGCAGGGTGGAAATTACGCCGGTCGCCGTCTACAGCACGTAGACGAACATGAACAGGCCCAGCCAGACCACGTCGACGAAGTGCCAGTACCAGGCCACCGCTTCGAAGCCGAAGTGGTGCTCCTTGTCGAAGTGGCCCTTCGCGCAGCGGAACCAGATCACCGCGAGCATGATCGTGCCGAGCGTGACGTGCAGGCCGTGGAAGCCGGTCAGCATGAAGAACGTCGAGCCGTAGATGCCCGAGCCGAGCGTGAGGTTCAGGTGGCCGTAGGCCTCCATGTACTCGTGCGCTTGGAAGTACAGGAACAGCAGGCCCAGACCAACCGTCGCGGCGAGGAACACGAGAAGCTGCGAACGCCGACCGGCCTTCAGCGCGTGGTGGGCGATGGTGATCGTGACGCCGGAACTCAGCAGGATCATCGTGTTCAGGAACGGCACGCCCCAGGCCGGGATCGTCTCGAACGGACCGCCGATCTGCGCCGGGCCGTTGGTCGGCCACGCAGCGGCGAAGTCCTTCCAGAGATAGAAGTGTGTCAGCGCGCCATCGCCCTCGCCGCCGAGCCAGGCGACCGTGTAGGTGCGTGCGTAGAACAGCGCCCCGAAGAACGCCGCGAAGAACATCACCTCGGAGAAGATGAACCACATCATCCCCATGCGGAAGGAGGTGTCGACCTGGCTGTTGTATAGCCCCGTGACCGACTCGCGGATCACGTTGCTGAACCAGCCGAAGATCATCACCAGCAGCGTGGCAACGCCGGTCGCGAACAGGGGCTTGCCGAACGAAGCCTCGTTGAGCCAGCTCGCCGCGCCGAGCATTGTCGTGAACAGGCCGATCGAGCCCACGATCGGCCACTTGCTGCCGTGCGGGACGTAGTAGATGTCGTTGCCTTGCGCTTGCGCCATGGTCGGGTTCCGGATCTGCGTGGGGCGTGGGTCGGTCACGAAGCGGGGGCATCGCCGGCAGTGGTCTCGGCCAGCTTGCGGGTCGCGATGTCGTTCTCGTAGAAGGTATAGGAAAGCGTCAGTGTGTCGATGCCGGCCGGCAACTTCGGATCGACGAAGAAGCGCACCGGCATGCGCCGCGTCTCGCCGGCCTGCAGCAGCTGTTCGGTGAAGCAGAAGCACTCGGTCTTGTTGAAGTACAGCGAGGCACTGGCCGGCGCGATGCTCGGCACGGCATTGCCGACGATCGCACGACGCGTCTCGTTGCCTGCCTCGAACCAGGCCTCGGCGATCTCGCCCGGATGCACGCGCAGGCTGGTCGCCTCCGGCCGGAAGGCCCACGGCAGGCGCGAATTCACGTTCGCGACGAACTGCACGGTGACCCAGCGCGTGTCGTCCACCGCCAGGGCAGTGGTCTTCTCCGTCGCCGTCGGCCCCCGCTCGAGACGGATGCCGAACACGTGCTCGCAGGTCAGCCGGTACAGCGGCACCATCGCGAAACCGAAGCCGAAGGCGACGAGACTGACGATGAGCGCGCGGCGCAGGATGCCGCGATGCGACGGACGTGACACCGACGTGTTCATTTCGCCGCCACCTGCGCAAAGAACAGCGCGAGGATCACCAGCACGAAGCCCAGCAGCGCGAGGACCGTGCGGCGGATGCCGGTACGGCGCTGGGCGGGATCGAAGCGGGCATGCTGCGGTTTCATCGCGCGGGATCCGTACGCGCCGCACCGGAGCGGTGCGGCGCGTGTTCGATCAGTGCGTCACGTTGCCGTGGGCCAGCGCGCCGTCGTCGATCGACGGCGGCGTGGTGAACGTGTGATGCGGGGCCGGCGACGGCACGGTCCACTCGAGACCGCGCGCGCCTTCCCAGGACCGCGCTTCGGCCTTCGCGCCGTACTTCTTCGAGTGCCAGAGGATGAAGAACATCATTGCCGGCGTGCACAGCATGCCGAACGCGCCGATCGAGGACACGAAGTTCCAGTCCGCAAACGCGACGTTGTAATCCGGAATGCGGCGCGGCATGCCGGCCAGCCCGAGGAAGTGCTGCGGGAAGAACAGGAGGTTGACGAACACCACGCTCCACCAGAAGTGGAACTTGCCCCAGCGCTCGTCGTACTGGCGACCGGTCCACTTCGGCCACCAGTAGTAGACCGCGCCGATGATGGAGAACAGCGCGCCGGTGACCAGCACGTAGTGGAAGTGCGCGACCACGAAGTAAGTGTCGTGGTACTGGAAATCGGCCGGCACGATCGCGAGCATCAGGCCGGAGAAGCCGCCGATCGTGAACAGGATAACGAAACCGATCGCCCAGAGCATCGGCGTCTCGAAAGTCAGCGAGCCCTTCCACATCGTCGATACCCAGTTGAACACCTTCACGCCGGTCGGCACGGCGATCAGCATCGTCGCGTACATGAAGAACAGCTCGCCGCCGAGCGGCATGCCGACCGTGAACATGTGGT
>CAYYHP010000200.1:0-4330 GCA_964471815.1 uncultured Rhodanobacteraceae bacterium | reverse complement strand
CGTCCGATGACCGATGCCGCACCTGCCGCCACGCCCGCGATCGCCATCGACGATTTCGCCAGGCTCGATCTGCGCATCGGCAAGGTCGTCGCCTGCGAGTTCGTCGAAGGTTCCGACAAGCTCCTGCGCTTCGAGCTGGATGCGGGCGAGCTCGGCAGGCGGCAGATCTTCTCCGGCATCCGCGCGGCCTATGGCGAGCCGGAGAAGCTCGTCGGCCGGCATGTCGTATTCGTCGCGAACCTGGCGCCACGCAAGATGCGCTTCGGTGTATCCGAGGGCATGATCCTGTCCGCCGGCCATGGCGGCGGCGACCTGTTCCTGCTCGACGTGGATGCGGGTGCACAGGCCGGCATGCCGGTGAAGTGACGGACGCCGCGGCGCACGCAGGCCTTCGGCTGCGATGAGACCCGGCATGAACGATGCCACGCTCGCCACGCGCATCGACCGCCTGCTGCCGCAGACCCAGTGCGGCCAGTGCGGCTACGCGGGCTGCCGGCCGTATGCGGAAGCGATCGCCGCGGGCGAGGCCGACATCGACCGCTGCCCGCCGGGTGGCGAGCTCGGCATCCGTGCGCTCGCGGCCTTGCTCGGTGTCGCACCCAGGCCGCTGGATCCGGCCTGCGGGCCCGAGGCACCGCCGCGTGTGGCCTGGATCGACGAGGACGCCTGCATCGGCTGCACGAAATGCATCCGCGCCTGCCCGGTGGATGCGATCGTCGGCGGTCCCAAACGTATGCACGGCGTACTCGCCGCGGAATGCACCGGCTGCGCGCTGTGTCTGCCGCCGTGCCCGGTGGACTGCATCCGTCTGCTGCCGCTCGATGCTGCCGGCGAAGGACGGGCGAATGCCGCGCGGCACCCATCCGTGCCGGGCGTGGAGGCCGTTATCTCCCCGGGCGATGGCCTGCCCGCATTCGCCGACGGCGAGGAACGACGCCGATTCGCACGACGCCTCGCGCGTGCCGCGTACCTGCGTGCGCGCCACCTCGCACGCGAGGCGCGCCTCGCACGCGACGAGGCCGAGCGGGTCGCGCGCCTGCAGGCGCGCGAGGCGGCGCCAGCGTCAGCGCCGGGCGCATCGACCGGCATGCCCGTGTCCGGGAAGACAACCCCGCATGCCACCGAAGCTGGCCACGTCGCCACCCCGGCGATGGATCGGCCGGCGTCACCCGCCGCACTGGACCGTGCGGCGGTACTGGCCGCCATCGCACGCGGCAAGGCACGCCGCGAGGCACGCACGCACGCGCCGTCGGGCGGTGTCGAGAACACCTCCTAGTTGCCGTGACCGGCAGGCGATGCGGGCCGCTGGTTGGCGCCGGGCGATATCCGGGAGCGTCCCTGCCCGGGATCGCCAGGTGCCCTTACAGACGCTAGTAATGCCCGGCCGTATCCGGCAGGTAGCGTCCCCAGTAGTTGTGCAGCGCGCTGGTCGCCAGCAGTGCGTCCTCGGCCCACAGGTCGATCACGTCCGGCAGGACCTCGAGGAAGCAGGCGATCGCGCTGCGCTGCGCGTCGTTCAATGCCGAGTAGCGGTACTGGAAGAGTTCCCAGGCGCCGGGTCGCGGATACAGTGCCGCGAGTGTCGCGACCGAGCGCATGGCGCAGCCGTCGTAGCGATCGAGCACGCTGAGCAGCAGCGCCGGGATGTAGTAGCGGAAGCCGAGTGGATCGAGATGGAAGACCCGCGCATGTTCGAGTTCGGCCAACGGCACGGCGTGCCAATCGTCCACGACCTCGGGCTCGGCGAGCGCCACGAAATCGGCTGGGTCGAGCTCACCCGGGCAGGCATCGCGCGCGCGCGCGGCACGCAGACTGAGTCCCGCACCAAGGCGGACGCCAGCAAAGGCCTCGTCGATCAGCCGGCGTATGCGGGCCTTGTTTTGCTGAGGGCTGGGGGCAATGGCCATCGTCGCGTCGCCAGCCATCTGCCAGAGATCGGATTTGCAAACCCAGCGAACTTGCGTGTTCATGGAACGTACCCACTCGTCTGTATTGCCTATTCGGGATGTTCCAACGCATCCAGTGGGCACTTGCGAACATGACGGCAGCGGTATTTGGTACTGAGCCGATATGCAGCCCGTTGATTAAATAGAAAATCCGCTCCACCGTCGGTTGATAGACGATTGTCAAATTTTGTCAGCTGCCCAATGAACCGCGAGACCCGCACCGAAATCTTCTGCCGCCTGCGCGAGCTGAATCCGCAGCCCACCACCGAACTCGTCTACACGACACCGTTCGAGTTGCTGGTTGCCGTCGTGCTGTCGGCGCAGGCGACCGATGTCAGCGTGAACAAGGCCACGCGCCGGCTGTTCGCGGTCGCGAATACACCACAGGCGATCCTCACGCTCGGCGAGGACGGACTGCGGCGCTACATCTCCAGCATCGGCCTGTACAACGCCAAGGCGAAGAACCTCATCGCGCTGTGCCGGCGCCTGCTCGACGAATACGGTGGCGCGGTGCCCCGCTCGCGCGAGGCGCTCGAATCCCTGCCAGGCGTCGGCCGCAAGACCGCCAACGTCGTGTTGAACACCGCGTTTGGCGAACCGACCATCGCGGTCGATACGCACATCTTCCGCGTCGCGAACCGCACCGGCCTCGCCCCGGGCCGTACCGTGCGCGAGGTGGAGGACAAGCTCGTCCGCTGCGTGCCGCCCGAATTCCGGCAGGACGCGCACCACTGGCTGATCCTGCACGGCCGCTACGTCTGCAAGGCACGCAAGCCCGACTGCCCGCACTGCGTGATCCGTAGTCTCTGCGAATATCCCGACAAGACGCCTGCAGAGGCTGACGGCACGCCACCAGCCGGCGCGCCGACACGACGCTGATGCCGTCGCGCCGACGACACGTCCTGCGGTGCAGCATCGGCAGGGCTTGAGCCGACCGATCCTGCGGATTACCGTGCCACCGGCCGGCAGCGGACAGCTGTGGCATCGGCGAAAGTCCGATCGTCCCGCCCGCCGCCACGGCCGGCCCATTCCCCCATCCGGAGACCCGCCATGTCACACAGGATTCTGCAACCGGCCCGTCTAAGCATCGGCTCCCTCGTACTCGGCGCTGCGACGCTCGGTGCTCCCGCCTTCGCGATGCACTCCCTCGATACGGGTTATCTGCTCGCTGCGGCCGACAAGGGTTCCGGAACGACGGCAACCGATGCGTCCGGCAAGCCCACCGAGGGCAAATGCGGCGCCGACATGAAGGGCAAGGAAGGGTCGTGCGGTGCGTCCGGCCACAAGGAAGGCTGCTGCGGCGGCCATGCCCGGCATGCCGAAGGCAAGTGCGGCGCGGCAATGAAGGATGGCGAAGGCAAGTGCGGTGCCGCGATGAAGGATGGCGAAGGCAAGTGCGGCGCGGCGATGAAGGCCACGCACGCTGGCGACGATGGCAAGGCACAGGATGCCGCGTCGAAAGCCCGTGAAGGAAACTGCGGGGCTACGATGAAGGGCAAGGAAGGCTCGTGCGGCGCGACGCCACGTGCCGGCAAGGGAGCCGCCGGAGCCGGGAAAGGCAAGGAAGGCAGCTGCGGTGCTGCGGCGAAGGACAAGGAAGGATCCGGCGGGCAGCCGACGTGATGCCGAAGCCGGCAGGCCGCTCCGCGCGCTGGACACCGGCGCCGGATGTGGCGCGCGGCATACCGCAGCGGAGTCGTGTCGCGTGACCACTCCACGTACCGGACCGGCCGAAAACTCGGCCGGTCTCGGCCTGCGCCGTGCGCTGCTCGAGGCGATCGACAAGGCACCGGCCGGGGCCATCGATTTCCTAGAAATCGCGCCGGAGAACTGGATCGAGGTCGGTGGCGCCGCCGGCCGCGCGCTGCGCCGCCTGACCGAGCGCTACCCGTTCGTCGCGCACGGCCTGTCGCTCTCGCTCGGCGGCCCGGCGCCGCTGGATGTGACCCTGCTCGCACGCATCCGTCATCTGCTCGATACGTACGGCATCCTGCTCTACAGCGAGCATCTGGCCTGGTGCAGCGACGAGGGCCAGCTCTACGAACTGTTGCCGATGCCCTTGACCGAGGAGGCGGCACACTGGATCGCGGCACGCATCCGGCAGGCCCAGGATGCGCTTGGCCGGCGCATCGCGGTGGAGAACGTCTCGTACTACACCGCGCCGAACCGCGAGCTGGATGAGGCGGCCTTCATCCGTGCGGTGCTCGACGAAGCGGATTGCCTGCTGCTGCTCGACGTCAACAACGTCTACGTCAACAGCGTCAACCACGGCTTCGACCCGCAGGCATTCCTTGCCGCGCTGCCCGGCGAGCGGATCGCCTATCTGCACGTCGCCGGTCATCACCGGCGTGCGGCCGATCTGATCATCGACACGCACGGCGCGG
>CAYYHP010000199.1:0-4339 GCA_964471815.1 uncultured Rhodanobacteraceae bacterium | reverse complement strand
ACGCCGATCCCGCGCACGCTGAACATGGCGATGTCGGGGCTGCGCGATCTCTCGATCATCGCCACGCCGCCGGCACACCGCCTCGCGGTCAAGACCTTCATCGGCCAGCACGATCCGGCGTTGCTGCGCGAGGCCTTCCAGCGCGAGCTGCAGCGCGGCGGGCAGGTGTACTTCCTGCACAACGAGGTCGAGACGATCGAGAAGACCGCACGCGAGCTGCAGGATCTGGCTCCCGAAGCGCGCATCCGCATCGCGCACGGACAGATGCCCGAGCGCGAGCTGGAGCAGGTCATGCTCGACTTCTACCGGCAGCGCTTCAACGTGCTGGTCTGCACAACGATCATAGAATCCGGCATCGACGTGCCGAGCGCGAACACCATCATCATCAATCGCGCCGACCGTTTCGGGCTTGCCCAGCTCCACCAGTTGCGTGGCCGCGTCGGCCGCTCGCATCACCGCGCCTACGCCTACCTGATCGTGCCGGACAAGCGCACGATCACAGCCGATGCCGAGAAGCGCCTCGAGGCGCTGGCCTCGCTCGAGGAGCTGGGGGCCGGGTTCGCGCTGGCCACGCACGATCTCGAAATCCGTGGTGCGGGCGAGCTGCTCGGCGACGAGCAGAGCGGGCAGATACAGGAGGTTGGTTTTTCGCTGTACACCGAACTGCTCGAACGCGCGGTGCGCGCACTGAAGAGCGGCAAGGTGCCGGACTTCGACCTGGTCAACGAGCACGAAGCCGAGGTCGAACTGCACGTGCCGGCGTTGATTCCGGACGACTATCTGCCCGACGTGCATGCACGTCTGACGCTGTACAAGCGCATCGCCAGCGCACGCGACGCCGAGCACCTGCGCGATCTGCAGGTGGAAATGATCGACCGCTTCGGCCTGCTGCCCGAGCCGGTCAAGAACCTGTTCGCGATCACCGCGCTCAAGCTCGATGCGACCGCGCTCGGCATCCGCAAGCTCGACCTCGGTCCGCAGGGTGGCCGCGTGCTGTTCAAGGCCACGCCGAACGTCGAGCCGCTGACGATCATCCGTCTGCTGCAGTCGCAACCGCGCACCTACCAGCTCGATGGCCAGGACAAGCTGCGCGTGAAGCTCGATCTGCCGGGCGCGGCCGAGCGTCTGCGCTGCGCGCGCGAGCTGCTCGATTCGCTCGCCCGGCGTCAGGCGGCCTGAGTACCTGCCGGAGCCAGGTCCCCGAGACGGATCTGCCATCCCGCGGTGCACTTCGGCCATTCCGCCCCATTCCCGCGCGCCGCCACGGCAGCGCCGCGGGACGATTCCACGACAACCAGGACCGTCATGCATCCCCGCGCCGAAGAATTGATCCACCAGCTCCAGCTCGAACCGCATATCGAGGGCGGTCATTACCGGCGCATCTACGAATCCACCTCGCGGGTCGCCTGGCAGGGCGAAGCCTCGCGTGCCGTCGCGACCTCGATCTACTACCTGCTCGCCGCGGGCGAGACGAGCCGTTGGCATCGTGTCGATGCCGATGAGCTATGGCACTTCTACGAGGGCCAGCCACTCGAACTGCTGCGTTACGATCCGGCACAAGAGGTGCTCACGCGCCATGTGCTCGGCCCAGCCTCCCGCGAGTCCGCACCGGTGTTCGTGGTGCCGGCCGGCCAATGGCAGGCGGCGAGGCCACTCGGCGCCTACACGCTGGTCGGCTGCACGGTGGCGCCGGGCTACGAATACCGCGGCTTCACGCTGCTCGATGCCGCGCCGGAAATCGCGGCACGACTACGCCAGATCGATGCCGGCCTGCTCGATCCGGCAGGATGCCTGGCCATTGCGGATCGCGTCGCTTGCGACGCCCGATGAGACGGCCTCGCTCGTGCGCATGCCATGCGTGACGCTGCCGCCGCGCGAGGCCAGGCATTCGCAGGCCGTGGTATGCGCCGGCATGGTGTTTCAAAGACGCAGCTCGACCTCGGTCTTCACCGAGTTGGCGATGAAGCAGGCCGCGTGCGCGCGCTCCTGCATCCGCGCGTAGTCCTCGGCATTCGGCTGCTTGTCGCCCGAGAAGCCCACCTTCGGGGCGAGGACCACCTTGGTCACGGCCATCACGCCATCGGCGTTCTTGGCGAGTATAGCCACGGCGTGATCCTCGTAGCGCTCGACGGTGTAGCCGCGGTTCGCCGCCACGGCGAGAAAGGTGAGCATGTGACAGGTGGCCAGCGAAGCGGCGAGCAGTTCCTCGGGATTGCTCGCGGAGGCGTCGCCGCCATAACCCGACGCAGCCGAGTTGAGTAGCGTCTGCCCGCCCTGAAAATGGATGGCATGCTCGCGGCGATAATTGCCGCGTTCGAAGGGCCCGCCATCGCGTGCCCAGACCAGTTCGATGTGATGTTCGGACATGACAGATCCCGTGTGGATGGCGATACGACCGGCGCAGCGTCGGGGCGCGAATGCGGATGAACAAGCCTAGCCCAAGGACCAGGCCACGTCATCGCCATGCGACCACGGGTCCCGGGGATGCCGGCCCCTCCACCCGCCACGGCATCGCCCGGGTGCTCTCCAAGCGCGGCCTCTGCTCGCGCTCGCAGGCCGAGGCGCTGGTTCGCGCCGGCCGCGTGACGCTCGACGGGCGGATCGTGCGGGATCCCGAGACGCCGGTCGCAACCGACCGTGGCATCGTGCGTGTCGATGGCATCGAAGTGACCGCGGCGGAGCGGGTCGTGGTGATGCTGAACAAGCCGCGCGGCCTGGTCACGAGTCGCGCCGACGAGCGCTCGCGCGACACGGTCTACCGCTGCCTGGATGACGACGGCCTACCGTGGCTCGCGCCGGTCGGCCGGCTCGACAAGGCCAGCGAGGGCCTGCTGCTGTTCAGCAACGATCCGGTCTGGGCCGCGGCGGTCACCGCGCCCGATGCGCGGATCGAAAAGACCTATCACGTGCAGATCGACCGCAACGCCGGAGACGACCTGTCCGCTCAGCTCCATGCCGGTATCGTCGATCGCGGGGAACGCCTCGCGGCACGCCGGGTCGAGATACTGCGCCGTGGCGACAAGAACAGCTGGCTGGCAATCGTGCTCGACGAGGGCCGCAACCGCCACATCCGCCGGCTGCTCGCCGCGCACGGGATCGGCGTCCTGCGGCTGATCCGCGTGGCGATCGGGCCGCTCGTGCTCGGCGACCTGCCGAAGGGCGCGTGGCGGAGGCTCGATGCGGATGAGCAGGCCTTGCTCGTGCCGCGCTGAGGTTTTGCACCAACGAGCCCGTGATCACGTTCGGAGGTTCCGCGAGCCACGGATGGCTCACTGCGCATCGAGCACTTGTGCACTGGCATGGCCGAGTCCGGAGCGGCACCGGACCCGGCGTGGGCTGACGGGTCCAGGATGGACTTGCTCAGGCCTTCCCTGAGCCCGGCGCAGTGCGATTCCGGCGCACGGCGGTCGGGCGCACGCCGACGCGGCAACACCCGGCGTCGGCCGCGTGATCACGCCCGCCTGTTGTGCCGGCCGCAGGCGCTGCGTTCGCAGATCGCACGGCGGCGATCAGGGCACCGCGCCGGTCGCCACCGGGCGCGACGGATCCGACGACCAGCCGCTCCACGACGGCGCGAACACGCGCGAGCCGGACAGGCCGGCGTGTTCCATCGCCAGCAGGTTATGGCATGCGGTCACGCCCGAGCCGCACGAATGCGCGACCGCCGACGGCGCGAACGGGCCGATCACCGCCGCGAACTCCTCGCGCAACCGGTCCGCCGGCTTGAAGCGGCCGTCGCTGCCGAGGTTGTCCATGTACGGGCGATTCCAGGCGCCCGGGATATGGCCGCCGATGCGGTCGATCGGCTCGACCTCGCCGCGATAGCGCGGCGCACCGCGCGCATCGAGCACGCGCAACGACTGCGCGGCGAGACCGTCCTGCAGGGCTTCGTAGTAGAGCACCTGACCCCGGTCGTAGTGCACCTCGATGCTGCCCGTCCGCGGCGACGGAAGCGTCGTGTCGAGCGGCAGGCCAGCGGCCGTCCAGGCCTGGATGCCGCCATCGAGCACAGCGACCGCGTGATGACCGACGAGGCGCAGCATCCACCACAGCCGAGCGGCGAATGCACCGCCGGCATCGTCGTAGACCACGACCTGGTGGCGCGGCGTCCAGCCCAGCCGCGCGAGCACGGCAGCGAAGGCGACCTCGTCCGGCAACGGATGCCGGCCGAGGCCCGGTTTCGAGGTATCGGCGAGATCGCGCGAGATGTCGGCGAACACCGCACCGGGAATGTGGCCCTCGCGGTAGCAGCACTCGCCCTTGCCGGGATCGCTCAATTCGTGCCGGCAATCGACGACGAGCCAGTCCGGTGCGTGCAGGTTCGCCGCGAGCGTGGCGA
>CAYYHP010000198.1:0-4395 GCA_964471815.1 uncultured Rhodanobacteraceae bacterium | reverse complement strand
GAACAGGCCCTGGCCGTCGCCGGCGATGCGCCGCTCGCTGCGCTGGCTCCAGCGCGGATGATCGACTGCCGGATTGACGTTCGCATAGAAGCCGTATTCGTCGGGCGCGGCGCGATTCCACGAAGTCACCGGTTGGCGCTCGGTGAACTCGATGCGCACGATCGACTTGATGCCCTTGAAGCCGTACTTCCATGGCACGACGAGGCGCAGCGGAGCACCGTTCTGGTTCGGCAGTGCGCGGCCGTACAGGCCGACCGCGAGCAGGGCGAGCGGATGCAGGGCCTCGTCGATGCGCAGCCCTTCGCGGTATGGCCAGTCGAGTACGCCGTCCGCGAGCGCCGGCATCTCGTCCGGGCGCGCGACGCTGGTGAAGGCGACGTATCTGGCCTGCGAGGTCGGCTCGAACCGCCGCAGCACATCGCCGAGCGGAACGCCGACCCACGGGATGACCATCGACCAGCCTTCCACGCAGCGCATCCGGTAGACGCGTTCCTCGAGCGCGTGCGGGGTGAGCAGGTCTTCGAGCGCGATGCGGCCGGTCTTCGCGGCATGCCCGGCGATCTCGACGCTCCAGGGCTCCGGGCGGAACCGGCCCGAGCGCACGGCAGGATCGCCCTTGCCCGTGCCGAACTCATAGAAATTGTTGTAGCGCGTCGCATCGTGCCAGGCGGTCAGCGGGCCGGCGGCCGGGTCGGGGGCATGCCGGACGACGTCGAGCTTCCGCCCGCGCGGTGCCTCGGTGTCGGGCATTGCCGGCGCATCGGCGCCGGTGGAACCCCTGCAGCCGGTGGCGAGCGCCGGCAGGGCGAGCGCCGTGGCTTTCAGGAAATCGCGTCGCTGCCGATAAATGCACTCTGGGGTGATCTCCGAGCCGCGCAGGGACGGGAGGCGGTAGCGCATGCGGTTCTCCTCGATCGACGGAGCTGCGGCCGAAACGCGTAATTTGATTTCATAAGGGCCCGAGTGCGCATCGGCGCGCTTATACTCGGGCCGCATTCGTTCAAAGCAGGTGACGATGCTGGGGGCCAGCCAACTCGCCGGGGCGTTCCGGCTCTCTACCAGCGCCGTGCTGGTGGTCGATGCCGACGACGGCACCATCGTCGATGTCAACGAGGCGTTCACCAGCGCCTTCGGACATGCGCGCGCCGACGTAGTCGGCAAGCGCTCTCCGGAGTTCGGGCTGTGGACGGACCTGCATGCGCGCGCGCGCGTCTGGGCGCGCCTGCATCGCGATCACCGCCTCCTGGATGAACCCGTGGAATTTGCCGCCCGCGACGGGCGACACGTGCACGGCCGCATGACCTGTGAGGTCGTCGAGACCGCCGGCCGCCGGCTAATCCTGAGCCTCATCCGTCTGGAGACCGCCGCCGAATGCAAGGAAGTCGCCGGCAGCGATGCCGACGGTTACCGTGCCCTGTTCCTCGCTGCCGCAGAGGGCATGTACCGCAGCCTGCCGGAGGGGGGGCTGGTCGAGGTCAATCCGGCGATGGCGCGGATCTTCGGCTATGACTCGCCCGTGCAGATGCTCATCGAGGTCGGCGGGCAGCTCTGGCAGATGTTCGCCGACCCGTACGACGGCCAGTGCCTGCGCGAGGAATTCGAGGTGCGCGGTTACTGCGAGGGCTTCCGCGCTCGCATGAAGCGCCGCGACGGCTCTGCCGTGTGGATATCGCTCACCGCCCATGCCGTGAGCGATGCCGCGGGCCGCCTGCTGTGCTACGAGGGCTCCACGGTCGACCTGACCGAGAGCCTCGCCGCCGAGGCACGCCTGCAGCAATCCGAGCTGCTCTACCGCACCCTGGTCGACAATTTCCGTGACGGCGTGTTCCTCGCCCAGCGGGGACGGGTCAAGTTCGTCAATCCCGCGATGGCCGAAATGCTGGGCTACCGGCCCGAGGAACTCGTCGGCACGGATTACATGCGGCTGATCGCGCCGGAAGCGCGCGCCGAGCAGGCGCTGCGCCGCGAGCGGCGCGAAGGCGGCTCACGCGACTTTCAGGACTACGTCACCGCCATCCTGCGCAAGGATGGGACGCGCCGGCTGGTCGAGGTGCGCGCGGATGCCGTGGATTACGACGGTGACATCGCCAGCATCGGTACCGCGCGCGACGTCACGATCGAACGCGAGCGCCAGGCCGCGCTCGCCGAGGCCGAGCGCAAGTACCGCGAGCTGTTCGAGCATTCTGTGGTAGGCCTGTTCCGCAGCCATCCGGACGGGCGCGTGCTGGTCGCCAACCCGGCACTGCTGCGCATGCTGGGTTATGACTCCTTACCGGAATCCGCTGGTGAGTTCGATGCCGCCAGCCGCGTGTACGCCGAGCCGGGTCTGCGCGAAGCCGTCCTGCACGAGCTGGCCGACAAGGAAACGATCGTTGCGCACGAGGTCGAGCTGCGCCGCAGGGACGGCACCACCATCTGGGTCGAGATGAACGCCCATCTGGTCCGCGATCCGACAGACGGCATCGCCTGCATCGAGGGCTCGGTGCAGGACATCACTGCGCGGCGTGCCGCCGAGCGCCTGCTGCAGCAGTCGGAGCTGCGCTACCGTAATCTCGTCGAGCACAGCCAGTCCGGCGTCTACATGCTGTCCGACGATCGCTACACCTACGTGAACCAGGCGTTCGCGACGATGCTCGGTTACGACGAGCGGGAACTCCTCGGCGCGAGCTTCCGCTTGCTCGTTCCGACGGAATCGGAGGACCGGATCGACAAGCTTTATCGCCGGCGTTTCGGCGGCGATCTGCCAGGCAACGATCATGTCCTTACCCTGGTGCGCAAGGACGGCACGCGCATTGACGTGGTAGTCAGCGCCGGTGCAATCGAGATCGATGGCAAGCGCTATGCCAGCGGCACAATCCGTGACGTGACCGAGCAGCGCCGTTTTCAGCGCGATCTCGAGCGTCACGCCACGCATGATGCATTGACGGGCCTGCCTAACCGGCTATTGTTCGAACGTGAACTGTCACGACGCGTCGAACAAGCCCAGTCCCAGGCGGATCATGGCTACGCGGTACTGTTCCTCGATCTCGACGGTTTCAAACTGGTCAACGACAGTCTTGGGCATGCGGCCGGCGACCGTCTGTTGCTGGACATCGCCGCACGGCTCGAGAAGAGCTTCGCCGGCGAGGGCATCGTCGCGCGCTACGGCGGCGACGAGTTCACGATCCTGCCCGACGGGCCGTGTCCAGCCTTCCGCGCCGAGTCGCTGGCACGGCGCATCCTCGGCCTGCTCGCCGAGCCGTTTGAAGTGCTCGGGCACCTCGTGTATTCGGGGGCGAGCCTCGGCATCGTGCTCGGTCATCCCGACTATCGCAGCCCGGACCAGATCCTGCGCGATGCCGATACCGCGATGTACCGTGCCAAGGCTGGCGGCAAGGCGAATTACGTGGTGTTCGACGAGGCCATGCACCAGGCCGCGCGCGCCCGGCTCGCGCTGGAGACGGATCTGCGCCGGGCGCTCGAGCGCAGCGAGTTTTGCGTCCATTACCAGCCGATCGTTGACATCGGCGGCGGCAACGTCGTCGGCTGCGAGGCGCTCTTGCGCTGGCAGCATCCCGAACGCGGCCTGCTCGCGCCACCGGATTTCCTCGCCGCGGCGGAAGAATCCGGGTTGATCGTGGCGATCGATTGGTGGGTGCTCGAACAAGCCTGCCGGCAGATGCAGTACTGGAAGCGGCACTATCCGGAGTTCCACGACCTGCGCATCAGCGTGAACATGGACGAGCGCCAGTTCGCTGACCGCGGTCTGGTCGAGAGCCTGCGCGACGTGCTCGAACGCACCGGCCTCGATCCGCACTCGCTGGCGCTCGAAGTCACCGAAACCGTGTTCCGGCGTGGGCGCGCCGGCGCCGAGGAAACGCTCTGGATGCTCAAGGAACTCGGGGTGTTGTTGGTCGTAGACGATTTCGGCACCGGCTATTCCTCGCTCGAATCCTTCGCCTCGGCGCCATTTGACGTGCTCAAGATTGACCGCAGCTTCGTCGCCGACATCGAGGCCAATCCGCGCCATCGCGCGATCGTGCGCACGATCGCGAGCCTCGCCGAGGAACTCGGGCTGATGGTCACGGCCGAAGGCGTCGAGACGCCGGCCCAGGTTCAATTGCTGCTGCTGATGGGCTGCGGCACCGGCCAGGGCTACCTCTATGCGCGCCCGGTACCGCCGGAGGGCATCGAGGCGCTGCTGCGTCGGGATCTCGAACGGCTGCGGCGTGCGTGAGGGCCTGCGGCATATGTCCACGGGGAATGCCCAGCCCATTGCCTAAATGCTGCGTCGCGGCATAATGCGGAAAGCCTTTTCTCGGGAGTCGATCGTGAGTCGTGGATTCAATTTCAGCGCCGGCCCGGCCGCGCTGCCGGAAGCCGTGCTGCAACAGGCCCAGGCCGAGATGCTCGAGT
>CAYYHP010000197.1:0-4435 GCA_964471815.1 uncultured Rhodanobacteraceae bacterium | reverse complement strand
ACGCGAACCACTCGCAGGTAGTAGAACGCACCCAACAGTGACGCCAGCACGGCGATCACCGCAATCCATGTGTAACCGGCACCGACGACCGACTCGATCACTGACAGCTTGGCCCAGAAGCCGATCGTCGGTGGAATACCAGCCAGCGAGAACATTGCCAGCAGCATCAGAAAGGCAAACCAGGGCGAGCGGTTGTTCAGGCCCTTGAGGTCGTCAATGTTGTCGAACTCGATGCCACGCCCCGAGAGCAGCACCAGGATGCCGAACGAAACGAGGCCGGTGATCGCATAGGCTACTGCGTAGAACAGCGCAGCCGCGTACCCTTCCTTGCCGCCCCCCACGAAGCCAAGCAGCAGGAAGCCCATGTTAGCCACTGCCGAGTAAGCAAGCATGCGCTTGATGTTCGTCTGAACGATCGCGATCAGGTTGCCCAGAACGACCGACAGCGTGGCGATCACGGCCAGAATTACCGACCAGTCTCCCGCCGCAGGTGTCAGGCCGCTACCGAACAGACGGTATGCCAGTGCGAAGGCTGCGACCTTGGGCGCGGTACCGAGGAACAACGTGACTGCCGTGGGTGCACCGTTGTAGACGTCGGGCACCCACATGTGGAACGGCACCACGCCAAGCTTGAACGACACCCCAGCCGCGATGAAGATCAGACCGAAAGCCACCGCGGTTGGGTTCGCCTTGCCTAACGCCGCCGAGATGCCGCCAAGACTGATCGCGCCTGTGGCGCCGTAAATGATCGACATGCCGAAGAGCAGCAGCCCAGACGCCAGCGCGCCAAGCACGAAATACTTCATCGCCGCTTCAGTTGCGATGCGGTCGCCGCGTTTCAACGCTACCAGCGCGTACATCGAAAGGCTGAGCAGTTCAAGGCCCAAGTATGCAGTCAGCATGCTCGCCGCACTCGCGATCACCATCATGCCCAGCGAGCCCAGAAGCACCAGCGCGATGAATTCACCGTTGTCGAGACCGTGCTTCTTAAGGTATGTCCACGAGTAGACGAGCGCAATCGCCGCAGAGAGCAGGATAGCGAGCTTGAGCACCGTAGCAGCGCCATCCACGACCACGAGTCCGGAAAACGCGGAGTCGCTCGGCACGCTACCGATTGGCGTGAACTGAGCGACGACAAAAAGCGCAGTCCAGACGAGCGCTCCCACGCCGCATACAAAGGTAAAGTGCTTCTGCGCGCGTCCTACGAACAGATCGACGACCAACAGCAGGCTGGTCAGACAGAGCAGAACGATTTCCGGGAGAACGAGAAGAATGTCTTTCATTGTTGTAGTCTCGTCCAGTTAGAGCTTGCTGCGTGCAACGTGGGTGATCAGTTCTTCCACGCTCTTGTGCATCACTTCGGTGAATGGCGCCGGGTACAAGCCCATGCCCAGCACGCAGGCCGCAACTAGCACCAGCATCCAGAACTCGCGACGCGACAGGTCCGGCATGTCGTTCTTGACGTGATCGTTGCCAATCTCGCCAAACATCACGCGCTTGTACATCCACAGCGTATAGGCTGCGCCCAGGATCAGCGCGAGGCCAGCACAGGCAGCAGTCCAGAACATGCCCTGCTTGACAGCCGCAAGTGTCACCGTGAACTCACCGATGAAGCCCGACGTACCGGGCAAGCCGGCGTTGGCCATACCGAACAGCATCAACAACGCGGCGAACTTGGGCATCACATTGACGACGCCACCATAGTCAGCAATGTTGCGGCTGTGCAAGCGGTCATACATGACGCCAATGCAGAGGAACATCGCGGCAGAGACAAAGCCGTGCGAGATCATCTGCATCAGGCCCCCCTCAATCCCGAGGGCACTGCCCTGCCCGCCCACAAACAGGAAGAAGCCGAGCGTCACGAACCCCATGTGCGAGATCGAGGAGTATGCGACGAGTTTCTTCATGTCGGTCTGCACCAGCGCAACGAAGCCGATGTAGACGATAGCAATCAGCGAAATCGCGACCACGAACGGCGCCAGCATGTGCGATGCGTCGGGCACGATCGGCAGGATGAATCGCAGGAAGCCATAGGCGCCGAGCTTTAGCGTGATTGCAGCGAGCACGACCGAGCCACCGGTGGGTGCCTCGACGTGAGCGTCGGGCAACCACGTGTGCACCGGCCACATCGGCACCTTCACGGCAAAGGCCATGAAGAACGCGATGAACAGCAGGATTTGTGGTGTCTTGGCCAGCGGCACTTTGTGAAAGTCCGCAATCGTGAAGCTGCCACCGGTGACGTTGTACAGATACAGCAGTGCCACCAGCATCAACAACGAGCCAAGCAGCGTGTAGAGAAAGAACTTGATCGCGGCGTACAGACGATTCGGGCCGCCCCAGATCCCGATGATCAGGTACATCGGGATCAGCATGGCCTCGAAAAAGACGTAGAACAGTACCGCGTCGGCTGCGGCGAATGAGCCGTTGATCAGGCCCGACATAATCAGGAACGCCGCGAAGTACTGCGCCGGTTGTTTCTCGATGACAACCCAGCCAGCGACAACCACTAGGATGGTGGTGAAGCTGTTGAGCAGCACAAACCACATTGATATGCCATCAACGCCGAGGAAATAGTTGATCTTGTAACGGTCGATCCACGGCACGTTCTCGACGAACTGCAGCGCTGCGGTCGAAGGATCGAAGCCGGTGTAGAGCGGGATGGTGACCAGGAAACCGGCCACAGCAGCGATCAGGGCAAGCCAACGCGTCAGGTTGGCATTCTTGTCACGGCCGGTGGTCAGCACGGCAAGGCCACCAACGATCGGAACCCAAATTGAGAGTGAGAGCAGCATATCGAGTCTTCTTGTTCCGCTCTTTGCTTATCGAAGCAATAGCCAGGTCAGGAAGGCGAGCACGCCAGCGACCATGACAAATGCGTAGTGATAGATAAAACCGGTCTGCAAGTGACGCATCAAACCCGCAATGAGCCCGATGCCTTTGGCGGAGCCATTGACGAGCGCGCCATCAATTACGGCGCGGTCGCCGAAGCGGAACAGTCCTTCGCCCAGCTTGCGCGCACCGCCAGCGAAGAAGAATTCGTTGAAGCGGTCGAAGTAGTACTTCTCCTCCAGCACGGTCACGATGCCACTGAACTGTCTGCGCAGTTTCGCCGGCAGTGCGGTATTGACAACGTAAAGGTAGTACGCCAGCGCAACGCCTGCCATGGCGAGGATGAAGGGAAGCGACGTCAGGCCGTGGATTGCCATGCTCATCGCACCGTGGAATCCTTCCTTCAGCGGACCGAGCGTGTCATGGCCTTGCGCGATCGGGGCGATGGCACCTTTGAACCAGTCACCATAAACAATCTTGTCGATACCAAAGTAGCCGAGTATCACTGAGGGGATCGCCAGCAACACCAGCGGCAACGTCACTACCCACGGAGATTCGTGCGGCTTGGAGTCGTGGCCGTGGCCATGGTCGTCGTGATGATGGTGGTCATCATGCGGCGCCTCGTCATAGCGCTCCTTGCCGTGAAACACCATGAAGTACATGCGGAACGAGTAGAACGCCGTCACGAACACGCCGCACAGCACCGCGAAATTGGCGTAGCCGTGGCCGAAGATCTTGCTCTCGTGCACCGCCTCGATGATGGTGTCTTTCGAGTAGAAGCCCGACAGCAGCGGGAAGCCGATCAGCGCGAGCGATCCGATCAGCGAGGTGATCCAGGTCAGCTTCATGTACTTGCGAAGGCCGCCCATGTAGCGGATATCCTGATTGTGGTGCATGCCGATGATCACCGAACCTGCCGCGAGGAACAGCAGCGCCTTGAAGAAGGCGTGCGTCACCAGGTGGAACATCGCGGCACTGTAGGCTGAGACGCCCAGTGCGACCGTCATATAACCGAGCTGCGACAGCGTCGAATACGCCACAACGCGCTTGATGTCGTACTGAATAATGCCCAGGAAGCCCATGAACAGCGCCGTCGTTGCGCCGATGATCAGCACAAAGGACAGCGCCGTCGTTGACATCTCGAACAGCGGCGACATCCGCGACACCATGAAGATACCTGCTGTCACCATGGTCGCTGCATGGATGAGCGCGGAGATCGGGGTCGGGCCTTCCATTGAGTCGGGCAGCCAAACGTGCAGCGGCACCTGCGCCGACTTGCCCATCGCGCCGATGAACAAAAGAATGCAGGTCGCCGTCATGAGCGAGACCACGCCAAACGGCCCCATCAGGATAGATATGTCCTTGAGCGCGGGGGCTTTCTCGAACACTGTCCGGTAGTCGAGACTGCCGGTGTAGGCAAGTACGAGACCGATACCAAGCAGGAAACCAAGGTCGCCCACGCGGTTGACAAGGAAAGCCTTCATGTTGGCGAAGATTGCTGTCGGCCGCGTGTACCAGAAGCCGATCAGCAGATATGAAACGAGACCCACCGCCTCCCAGCCGAAGAACAGCTGCAGGAAGTTGTTGCTCATCACGAGCATCAGCA
>CAYYHP010000196.1:0-4480 GCA_964471815.1 uncultured Rhodanobacteraceae bacterium | reverse complement strand
TTTCGACATCCTGCGAGAGGCACTGAAGGCGCGCCGCTCACGCGGCCGGATCGCGATTTGGTGTTGCGCGGCCTCCACCGGCGAAGAACCCTACTCCCTCGCGATCACCGCCTGCGAGGCGTTCGGCAGCATGAACCCGCCGGTATCGATCCACGCCACGGACGTCGATACGCAGGTGCTCGACCACGGCGCTGCAGGTGTCTATCGGTTGGATCGCATCGCCAGCCTGTCGGCCGAGCGACAGCGGCGATTCTTCCTGCGTGGCAGCGGTCCGAACGAAGGACTGTGCCGGGTGGTCCCGGCGCTGCGCGCGCTCGTCAGCTTTTCGCCGCTCAACCTGCTCGATCCGCACTATGACGTGCACGGGCCGTTTGCGGCAATTTTCTGTCGCAACGTAATGATCTATTTCGACAAGCCGACTCAGTACCTGGTCCTGAGCCGGCTCAAGCCGCTGCTGGAGCCCGACGGCCTGTTGTTTGCAGGACATTCGGAAAGCTTCTTTCACGCCGCGGACCTGTTCCAGTCCTGCGGGCGGACCGTATACCGACATGCACCAAAAACGGCCAGGGGGAATGCCGCATGAGCCTGACGACCGCGCCGAAAGCCATGGCCGGGCCGTTGCATTACCGGGACACGCAGTTCGACACCCAAGCGGTCAAGCTCCTACCGGCCGATTACATGGTCACCGATCGTGACATTGCCTTGGTCACCGTGCTCGGCTCATGCGTGGCAGCGTGTCTGCGCGATCCGCAGGCCGGGCTCGGCGGCATGAACCATTTCATGCTGCCGGATGCCGCGGAGGTCGGCGGTGCACCGGCGCGCTATGGCAGTTACGCGATGGAACTGTTGATCAACGCAATGCTCAAGGCTGGCGCGCGCCGCGACCGGATCGAGGCCAAGGTATTTGGCGGCGGCAACGTCCTCAAAAGCTTCACGGCCACGCCCGTCGGCACGCGCAACGCGGAATTCATCGAGAACTACCTGCGCACCGAGCGCATTCCTCTGATCGCCCACGACCTGCTCGGCATCCATCCGCGCAAGGTCTGGTTCTTTCCGAAGACCGGCCGGGTCGTCGTACGCAAGCTGCCGCATGCACACGAGCAGGACGTGGTGCGCGAGGAGCGCACTTATCGCGCTGACATCAACCAGCACGCGCCGAAAGGCAGCGTCGAACTCTTCGACTGACCATGCTGCGTGTCCTCGTCATCGACGACTCGGCCCTCGTCCGGCAGATGCTCTCGAGCATCCTGTCGCAGGATCGCGACATCGAAGTGGTCGGCTGCGCGCCGGATCCGCTCGTGGCACGCGAGATGATCAAGCGGCTGTCGCCCGATGTGCTGACCCTCGACGTCGAGATGCCGCGCATGGACGGGCTTACCTTCCTCGACAACCTGATGCGCCTGCATCCGTTGCCGGTGGTGATGGTTTCCTCGCTGACCGAGCGCGGTGCGCAGGTAACGATGGATGCCTTGGCGCTCGGCGCGGTCGATTTCATCGCCAAACCGAAGCTCGATGTCGTGCGCGGACTGAATGTCTACGCTGACGAAATCGTCGCCAAGGTCAAGGCCGCAGCCCAGGCGCGTCCACGCCGGCAAGCGCCTCGGAGCGGCGAGGCGGCACGTCCGAGCCCAGTGCTGAACGGTGCGCCGCATTATCGGACCACCGACCGGCTGATCACGATCGGCGCCTCGGCCGGCGGTACCGAGGCGATCCGCGTGGTGCTCGAATCGATGCCGGCCGATGCGCCAGCGATCGTCATCACCCAGCACATCCCCGCGGAGTTCAGCCGCGCATTCGCCGAGCGCATGAACCGTTCTTCGGCAATGGCGGTGTGTGAAGCCAGCGACGGACAGCAGGTGGTCACAGGCCATGCCTACATCGCGCCGGGCGGACGACACCTGGTCATCGAGCGCTCCGGCGCACGGTGGCGCTGCCGGCTCGACGACGGTCAGCCGGTTCGCCGGCATCGGCCGAGCGTCGATGTCCTGTTCAACTCCGTAGCCCAGGCCGCCGGCGCGAACGCGGTCGCCGCAATCCTGACCGGCATGGGCGACGACGGTGCACGCGGCATGCTCGAGCTGCACAAGGCCGGCGCGCCGACGCTCGCCCAGGACGAGGCGACCTGTGTGGTCTGGGGCATGCCGGGTGCCGCTGTGAAGATGGGTGGCGTGGATGAGGTACTGCCGCTCGATCGCATCGCCGGACGGCTGCTGGAGTTGGCCAACCGCGAGACGGTCCGCCACTGAGGAATAGGAAATAGCGCCACCAAGGCGATGTCCCGCTCAAGCCGATCACAACGGCGCCGATATGTAAGAACGCAACGAAGGAAGTCAGCCATGTATCTACGCCTCCTGCTTCGAATGGTGCCCCCGCTGATCCTGACGGTCCTGCATCTGGCGGCCGAGCTCGCCGGCTGGCCCGAAGCGACGCGCTGGGCGTTGCTGACCACGATGTCCCTGTCCTGGATCGCCTTCGGCTGGTGGTTCTCGCTCGCCTCGCGCCGACGTACGCCCGAGGAGGCCACGCTGCTCAAGGAACAGCAGCAGTTGCTCAGCGAATTGCGCGAATTCGTGAACCGCGAGATCGGTGGCTCACAGCAGGAAATCGACCGCACGCGTGGCCTGCTGCAGGAGGCGGTACGCAAGCTCTCGGCGAGCTTCGAGGCGATGAATGAGTCTTCGCACCGGCAGAGCACCGCGATCGCACGCATCGTCGATCGCAATGGCGACAATGCCGGTGTAGATGTGCGCCGCTTCGCCCGCGAGGCCGGCCGCCAGATGGAGCAGCTGACCGATACGCTCGAGCAGGTCAGCGACCAGAGTTCCGCCACGGTACAGCACATCGATGCGATGGCCCAGCACCTGGAAGGCATTTTCGCCCTGCTGGAGGACGTCAAGTCGATCGCCGACCAGACCAACCTGCTCGCCCTGAACGCAGCGATCGAGGCGGCACGCGCCGGTGAGGCAGGCCGCGGCTTCGCGGTCGTCGCCGATGAGGTGCGCAACCTCTCCGAACGCTCGACCACCTTCAACGACCAGATCCGCAAGCTCGCCAACAGCTCAAAGGATGCGATTACCAAAGTCCGTGACGCCGTGACCCAGATGGCTTCACGCGACCTGACCCGCTCGCGCGAGGCGAAGGGAGAAGCCTCGCGCCTGTTCCAGCAGGTCGAGACCCTGAACGACACGCTCAGCGCCGGGATCGCGGAAGTCGCCGAATGCAGCAAGCTCATCGATAGGTCGGTGGGGGACGCCGTGCGCTCGTTGCAGTTTGAGGACATCGCAACCCAGGCGCTCACGGCGGCTACCACCCACCTGGACCGGCTCGACGCGATCAACCGCGAGGCGACCGGCATCCAAGAGCTGCTCTCGCGCTCGACCGGCCCGCATGATGCGGAGCTGCTACCGGCACTGCTCGGCCTCGGCCGGCGCCTGCAGGACCTGCGCGCAACCTGGGAGCGCCCGCCGCACAAACCGGTTTCCCAGGTGCACATGGGGGTCGGGAGCGTCGATCTGTTCTAACGGTCCGTACATCGGCAGGTTATCGATCTGTGATCTGTGGCCGATTGACAATTATACAGATCGAGTATGCTTGGCACGGACGTCACGCACGGGGACCGCCATCCGCTGTGCGGCGCCAGGGGTAATGTCAATTCCGCAGCCAGCCATGCCGTCGCGTGGGGACGAGGCGTGATGACCCATTTCACGAAGTCCAGTCCGATGCCCGACGAGGGAAGCGCGTCTGTGCTCAAGAGCGCCCATCGGCGCCTCGATGGCACGCCGGCTCCTGCCACTACGCTGGCCGGTGGCCGCCTGCCGCGTCAGCTGCTGCTCGGCGAGGAGTCTACGGCGCTGTTCGGGGCGGACCGCACGATCGGCCCGGAGGTCTTTGCCGAACGGGTCGATCCGGCGCATCGGGCGGAGTTCCGCCAGGCCCTGATAGTCGCTGCACGCTCGCGCCGCGCCGTGATGGTTCAGTTCAGTTACCGGATACCCGACGCCGGCGACGTGCTCGTGCTCGCCCGGCTGCGCGGCAGCGGCCGCGAGATTCTGCTCACCGTGGTCGAGGTGCTGTCGGGCGCGGCGGACAACGAGACTCTCGTGGTCGCCCGCGAACGGATCTGCGAGGCAATGCGCCGCAGCGAGGCGCGCATGGCGCTGGCTGCACATGCGGCGGCCGATGCGATCTGGGATTGGGACATCCGTAACGGCTCGGTGTACATTTCGCCACGCTGTGCGGCACTGCTGGGCTATGAACAGCAGGCCCTGGAACCGGTGATTGAGACATTCTCGAGCCTGATCCATCCCGAGGACGCACCGGCCGAGCGTGAGGCGCTGCGTGCACACCTGCGCCGCGGTGAGGCCTACGACATCGAGTTTCGCCTGCGCACACGCGGCGGCGATTACCGCTGGTTCCGCGCGCAGGGCGAGTCCCTGTGCGATGCCAGCGGGCACCCGGTGTACATGGCCGGCACACTGAG
>CAYYHP010000195.1:0-4557 GCA_964471815.1 uncultured Rhodanobacteraceae bacterium | reverse complement strand
CGTGGGCGTGCGCCAGGTCGGCCAGTGCGGCGATGTCGCTGATCCGCAGCAGCGGATTGGATGGCGTTTCCAGCCACACGCAGCGCGTGGCCGCGGTGAAGGCGGCGCGCACCGCTCCGGGATCGCTCATGTCGGCTGCGCTGGCACTCACGCCGCGTTGCGGCAGGAATTCCTGTGCCAGCAGGCGCAGGCCGGTGTAGCAGTCGGACGGATAGATCAGATGGCTGCCGGCCGGCAGACCGTCGAGCAGGCCGGCCATCGCCGCCATGCCCGAGGCATAGGCGAGGGCCGCGGCGCCGCCTTCCAGCGCGGCCAGGGCGGTCTCCAGACGATCCTGCGTCGGATTGCCCTCGCGCACGTACTCGTAGCCGGCGCGGCGCTCGCCGGCGGGGCCGTGCACGAAAGTGGTGGCGAGATGGATCGGCGGCGCCACCGCGCCGGTTTCCGCATCGGCTTCGCCGCCGGCATGGACGAACAGGGTTTCATGGCGCATGGCCATTCCTCGTAGGGTAAGTGCCCGAGTCTCCGTAGCCCCCGGCGCCGGCACAAGGGCCATTCGCGCCGCGCCGCGCGCGTCCGCGACCCAGGTCGCGGGGCGCTGCCGCCAGGCTGCCGCATAATGCGCGCCGTCGCGCCCTCCGGCGTTCCGGGAATCACCATGACCAGCCTCTCCGCCGCCTCGCAGGCGCTGCTAGAACGCGCCGACCGCTACTACGTGCCGGTCTACCGGCCTCGCCGCATCGTGCTCGAGCGCGGGCTGGGCTCGCGGGTCTGGGACGCCGAGGGTCGCGAATACGTCGATTTCGCCGCAGGCATCGCGGTCAGTTCGCTCGGCCACGGCGATCCGGAAATGCTCGACGCGCTGGCCGCTCAGGCGCGCAAGCTCTGGCACACCAGCAACGTGTTTGTCAGCGAGCCACCGCTGCGGCTCGCGGAGGAGCTCGTCGCGACATCCGGTTTCGCCGAGCGCGTCTACCTCTGCAACTCCGGTACCGAGGCCAACGAGGCGGCGATCAAGCTCGTGCGCCGCTGGGCCGCGAACACGGGCCGGCCGCCGGAGCGGCGCGTGATCCTGACCTTCGAGGGCTCGTTCCATGGCCGCACGCTCGGTGCGGTGACGGCGACCGCGCAGCCGAAGTACCAGCAGGGTTTTGAGCCGTTGCCCGGCGGCTTCCGGCATGTGCCGTTCAATGACATTGCCGCGGCCGAAGCGGCGTTTTCATCGGGCGACATCGCGGCGGTGCTCGTTGAGCCAATACAGGGCGAGGGCGGTGTGATGCCGGCCGCGCCCGGTTTCCTCGCCGCACTGCGCGCGCTGTGCGATCGCCACGGCGCGCTGCTGGTGCTCGATGAGATCCAGTCCGGCATGGGCCGCACCGGTCGGTTGTGGGCGCACCTGTGGGATGACGTGCGGCCCGACGCGCTCACGACCGCGAAGGCGCTCGGCGGCGGCTTTCCGGTCGGCGCGATGCTGGTCGGCCCGGCGGCGGCCGAAACCCTGGCATTCGGTGCGCATGGCACGACCTTCGGCGGTAATCCGCTCGCGGCGGCGGTCGCGCGCGTCGCGCTGCGCCGGCTGTCGGCGCCGGCCCTGCTCGCCGATGTCGAGCGGCTCGGTGCGCGGTTACGTGCCGGCCTCGAACGCCTCGGCGCAGCGCACGGTCTGTTCGCCGCCCTACGCGGCCGCGGCCTGATGCTCGGTGCAGTGCTCGCCGAGCCGTATCGCGGGCGTGCCGGCGAAGTGCTCGATCACGCCGCGCGGCACGGTCTCCTGCTGCTGCAGGCGGGCGCGGACGTGCTGCGCTGCGTACCGGCGCTGACCATCGCCGAGCGCGACATCGACGACGGCCTTGCGCGGCTCGACGCCGCACTCGGCGATTTCCGTCGCGGCTGAGCTTTGCCTGCTCAACCTGCCTTGGCGAGGCGCAGGGCCTCGCGCGCGGCGGCCAGCGTGTCGGCGAGATCCTGCTCGCCGTGCGCGGCCGAGACGAAGCCGGCTTCGAACGCGGACGGCGCGAGATACACGCCACGCTCGAGCATGCCGTGGAAGAAGCGGTTGAATGCGGCCACGTCGCAGGCCGTCGCCTGTGCGAATGTCTCGACCTTCCTGGCAGTGAAGAACACGCCGAACATGCCGCCGATGCGGTTCACCGTGAGCGGTACGCCGGCCTCGTTCGCCGTGGCGACGAGGCCATCGGTGAGGAGCCGGGTCTTGCGTTCGAGTTCGACGTAGAACGTCGGCTCCTGGATCAGCTCGAGCATCGCTAGGCCGGCGGCCATCGCGATCGGATTGCCGGACAGCGTACCGGCCTGATAGATCGGGCCGGCCGGCGCGATCTTCTGCATGATCTCGCGCCGTCCGCCGTAGGCGCCGACCGGCATGCCGCCGCCGATTACCTTGCCGAAGGTGGTGAGGTCCGGCGTGATGCCGTAGAGCTGCTGTGCACCGCCGAGCGCGACGCGGAAGCCGGTCATCACCTCGTCGAAGATCAGCAGCGCGCCGTGGCGCGTGCACAGCTCGCGCAAGGCGGCGAGGTAGCCGTCGCGCGGCAGGATGCAGTTCATGTTGCCGGCGACCGGCTCGATGATCAGGCAGGCGATCTCCGCGCCGGCCTCGGCGAACAGCCGCTCGGCCGCGTCGAGATCGTTATAGGGCAGGGTCAGGGTGAGGTCGGCGAGCGCGGTCGGCACGCCTGGCGAGGTCGGCACGCCGAAGGTCAGCGCGCCGGAGCCGGCCTTGACGAGGAAGGCATCGCCGTGACCGTGGTAGCAGCCTTCGAATTTCACGACCTTGCTGCGGCCCGTATAGCCGCGCGCGAGGCGGATCGCGGCCATCGTCGCTTCGGTGCCGGAGTTCACCATGCGCACCATTTCGATCGACGGCACCAGGCGCGTGATCGTCTCGGCCATCGTCACCTCGGCCGGGCACGGCGTGCCGTAGGACAGGCCGTTCTCGATCGCCGCCGCAACCGCCGCCCGCACCTTCGGGTGGTTGTGGCCGACAATCATCGGTCCCCACGAGCCCACGTAGTCGATGTAGCGCTTGCCCTCGACGTCCCACAGGTAGGCGCCGTCGGCACGCGCGGTGAAGAACGGCTCGCCGCCGACCGACTTGAACGCACGCACCGGCGAGTTCACGCCGCCCGGCATCAGTTCCTGGGCACGCTGGAAGAGTTCGTGGTTGCTGGACATGGAAGCCTCAGGCTGGAGTCGTGAACAGGGCAGCATAACGGGCGGCCGCGGCGCGCACGTCGGGTGCGCTGAATACGCCCGAGATCGCGGCGATGGCGTGCGCACCGGCCGCGACGAGCGGGGGCGCATTCTCCGGCGTTATGCCGCCGATCGCCACCCGCGGCAGGCCGAGCGCGGCGGCCGCGTGCAGCAACTCGCGTGTGGCCCGGCGTGCCGCCGGCTTGGTCGGCGAGGCAAAGAACGCACCGAAGGCGAGGTAATCGGCGCCGCGTGCGGCGAGTGAGCGGGCACGCTCCAGCGAGTCGTAGCACGACACGCCGAGAATCGCCGCGGGACCGAGCCGCTCGCGCGCCGCGCCGAGGTCGGCATCGTCCTCGCCGAGATGTACCCCATCGGCCCCGATGGCGGCGGCGAGTTCCACATCATCGTTGACGATCAGCGGGACTCCGTGTGCGCGGCACAGCTCGAACAGGGCACGGGCTTCGCGGTGGCGTCGTGTGGCTTCGGCCGTCTTGTCGCGGTACTGCACGACGCGCGCACCGCCGGCAAGCGCGGCGGCGACGGCCGCGATGAGATCGGGTCGCGGACCATCGGTGATCGCATACAGGCCGCGGGGCAGACGGGAGCGGGAATTCACGGGCGGACCGGGGCAGGCGAGAGACGAGGACGTGATCGTGACGGCGGACTGAACCGCGGCACTGGCACGGTGGGATGGCGTGTGTTACCAGAATGGCCGAGGGGGCGCAAAGGAGGGTCGCATGCCGCGGCGCCGAGTTACATCCATTCTTTGCGCGCTGTTCATCGGCATCGGCGCGCCGTGTTCCGGGGAAGCCCAGATCGCCGCGCCGGTGCTGCGCTGGGCCTATGGCGGATGCAGCGCGTCGTATTGCCAGACCGGCTGGTACAGCGCGCCGGCCGTCGCCGATCTCGATGGCGATGGCAAGCCGGAAATCATCGCCGGTACCTACGATGTCGTCGCCCTGGCCTCGGCCGACGGCACGCTGAAATGGCGCGCCACCAGCGGCAACCGGGTCTGGCCCGGCATCGTGGTTGCCGATCTCGACAAGGATGGTCAGCCCGACATCGTCGTCGGTCGCGCTGGCAGCGGGCTCACGGTCTACCGGCCGGACGGCACGTCCAAGACCGGCTGGCCGGTGATGCCGTTTGCGAGCGGCGAGGTACGTGCGGTGGCAGCGGCCGATCTCGATGGCGACGGCCTGCTCGAAATCGTCGCGGGCCGCGCGGCCTCGACGGGCACCCAGGTCGTGAACGTGTTCGCCGCGAACGGCGCACAGCGCAGCGGCTGGCCGCGCCCGCAGAGCGGCGATCCGGGTTACGCCTGGGGCGTCTACAACGACGACATTG
>CAYYHP010000194.1:0-4572 GCA_964471815.1 uncultured Rhodanobacteraceae bacterium | reverse complement strand
CCTGCGCGTCGATCACGGCCTTGACCAGGTCGCCGATCGACAGCACGCCAATGACGCGCCCCTCCTCGACCACCGGCAGGTGCCGGATGTGCCGGTCGGTGCACAGGCGCATGCAGGCATCGACGGTATCGACCGGCGACACGCTGATCACCGGCGCGGACATGATCTGCCAGACCGGCGTGTCGGCCGAGGAGCGGCCGAGCAGGATCACCTTGCGTGCATAGTCGCGCTCGGAAACGATGCCGAGGAGGTCCTCGCCGCGCATCACCAGCAGGGCGCCGATGCCGTGGTCGGCCATCATCTGGATCGCGGCGAGCACCGGCTCGTCCGGTCCGATTGCATGGACCCGATGTCCCTTGCCTTCGAGTAGCTGCCGTACCTGCTGCATGGCCCCACCTCCGCCGTCGCCCGAAGCGCGATCCCGGGCCCAGTCTAGCGCGACGCAGGCCGGGCATCATGGGTCGAACCCGTCGCGGAAAATGCCGTCCGGCGGATCCGGCAGCGGCCAGGCCCAGGCGCCGCGCGAACGCGTGAACAGGGCGAGCGTGGTGAAGCCGCGGTCGATCGCCATGTCCCAGACCTTGATCGCCGGCAGGCCGGCGAAACGCTGCCAGTGCGGTACGGTCGCGGTGATGTCGTCGGTGTAGTAGAGCCCCCAGTCGGTGCCGGCGAAGGCCTGTGGCGGGAAGCGTGGGTTGACGGCAATCGCGTTGACCGGGATGTCCGGCAGGTCGCCGCTCCGGTCGTCCCAGACGAAACCCGCGCACTGGGCCGTGCAGCGCACGCGGAACACGTGTCCCGGGTGGCCTGGCGAGTTGCCGGCAAAGCCGCCGAGCGCGGCGTAGGCGGTCAGCGGATCGTGCGGAGCGGTGACGACGTCGAGCACCGGGCGGTCCGGCAGCACGGCGTTGCCGCCGGTCACGTCCACGGCGATCGCGCAGGCCGCTCCGGTGCCGCTCGCGGGACAGTCCGCGCCGTACTGGAAACCGAGTCCGAATACGTACTGGACCTTGCCGTCGCTGGTGCCGACCACGGCCACCGACGGATCGCTCGTCGCATAGGCGAGCGCATTGATGTACGAACGGTTCTGGTTGCCGAGGACGAGGTTGTTCCGGGTCAGATCGCCGGTGCGCGCGTACCACTCGCCGCCCGGCAGACCGCCGACCACGGTCTCCCAGAGACGGTACGTGCCGGCGATGAGATGCGTGCAGCCGGCCGTGCTCGTGCAGCCGCTGCCGGGCACGTCGAGCGCGCCGTACTTGTACAGCTGGAACGGCATCAGGAGGCTCTTGCGCTCGACGTTCGGCGAGCCGCCGCCCCAGTTCGGCGCAATCGGCGCCACGCCGCCGCCGGGACCGCCGCTGCCGTAGGTCACGTAAATCCCGCCGTAGGCGATCGAGAAATACCAGCGCTTGCCGAGGATCGGTTCGATCTGCGTGCCGGTACCGTCGCCGCCGGGCGCATGGCCATCCCAGAACGCGGGGCCGGGTGCGCCGGTGAAGACCTTCGCCATCGAGCCGTTGTCCTGCGCGCCGGCGCTGATCGCCGGCGCCGCGCTGGTCGCGAAGTCCGCACCGATGTCGCCTGAATACAGCTCGAGCGTGTCGAGGCTCGCGTTCAGCGGGATGAAGTCGGGCACCGTGGCGGAGGCATTCGCGCTGTAGTAGACACCGCCGTCGGTGCCGATCAGCAGGCGGTTCGAGTCTCCCGCGACGAAGGCCCGCGCGTGGTGATCGACATGCACCACCGCGTCGAAGTTTGCATAGCCGCAGGTCAGGTTGCGGAAGCTCAGGCCGCCGTCGGTCGAGCGCAGCAGATCCTGGCCGCTGGCGTAGACGACGCCGGGGTTTTGCGGATCGACGCTCAGGCCTGCGTCGTACCACATCTGCTGGCCGAAGCCGTCGCAGGAACTCCCGCTCACACAGGCGTTGCCGGAACAGGTCTCTATCCAGTGATCGCCACCGTCGAGGCTGCGCCAGATGCCGTACAGTCCGTTCTCGAGCGCGGTGTGCGCGACCAGCGCGTAGAGCCGCGCGGGATCGCTCGGCGCGACGGCTAGCTCGATGCGGCCGATGCCTGCAACGGGAGCGCCGCCGCCGGTACCGGCCGGCCAGCCGTCGGCGAGCAGCGTCCAGCCGGCCGGGCAGCCGCTCGCCGGCCAGACCGTGCGGTACACGCCGTTCGCGCCGTTCGCGCCGAGATCCGGCTGGGTCGGCGTCGGCGCACCGCGCGTGCCGACCGCGGCATACAGATCGACGTCACCCGGATGCGGGACGGCGATCAGCGCGGTGATGTCCTGGCGCTGCGCGTTCGGACCACCGGCGTAGGCATTCGTGTAGCACGGTCCGCTCCAGCTCGCGCCGGCATCGGCCGAGAAGAACACGCCGGTCTTGGTGCCGACCGCGACTCGCTGCGAATCCGTCGGGTGTACGACGACCTTGCCGATCGCCTGGTACTGCGGCTGGCCGCCCGCGGACGGCGCGTAGAACGGCCCGAACACGTCGGCGCCGAGCACCTCCCAGCTCGCGCCGCCATCGCGGCTGCGCAGCAGCCCGCCGCTGCCGAAGGACCAGTTGCTGAAGCGCAGGTCGCCGGTTCCGGCGTAGATCGTCTGAGGATCGCTCGGATCGATGGCGAGGTCGCCGATCGCGCTGTCGAGGATCGGATCGCTGCCGGTCGAACCCCCCGGTGGATCGGTGAGTGGCGTCCAGACGGTGTTCGCATCGCAGCAGTTCGTGGTCTTCCACACGCCACCGCCGCCGCTGCCGAGATAGGCGACTGCGGGATCGACTGGATCGACCGCGAGCGCGTTGATGCGGCCAGTCGTGACGTACAGCGGGTATTGCGCCGGATCGTTCAGCAGCCGCGGACCGAGCGACGTGAAGCGGCTCGGATCGAGCGTGTTCGCCGCTGCCGCGAGGCTCGCATCCGGTTCCGGCCTCACGGGTTCGCCGTGCGGCAGACCATGCACGAGCCGGCGATCCTGATCGCGCGCCGCAGCGAGCCAGGCCGGATCGACGGTCTGACCAGGCCGCACGTAACGCAGGGCGAGGTCCGCGTCGTCGGGCGGCGACTCGCGTGCTGCATGCCGCTCGTGCGCGACCGGCGCCGCCGCACAGCCGGCGAGCAGCACGAGGACGAGCGGCAGTGGAATCGGGACGATGCGGCGGATGCGCATGTTCTGGTGCGCCGGCAGGAAGGACGATGCGGGTGGGAACGCCGGCGCGTGTCCCGACCGTACACGCGCCGGATGGCGGACGTCCGTATCGGCCGGAATCAGCCGAGCGGCGCGTCGCCGCCGGTCGTCGAACCGCGAGCCGGTTCGTGCACGTCGATCAGATACAGCGGCCGCTGCTTGCTCTCGACATAGGTGCGGCCGAGGTATTCGCCGATCACGCCGAGCGCCATCAGCTGGATTCCGCCGAGGAACAGGATCACGACCATCAGCGACGGATAGCCGCGCACCGGATCACCGAGCAGCAGTGCCTTGGCGAACACGACGAGCCCGAAAACGAAGGCGAGCAGCGCAGAGCAGACGCCGACGTAGGTCGCGAGCTTGAGCGGCGCCGACGAGAACGAGGTGATGCCTTCAAGCGCGAAGTTCCACAAACGCCAGTAGTTCCACTTGCTGCCGCCGGCGAAACGCGGATCGCGGTGGTAGACGAGGCTGGTCTGCCGATAGCCGACCCAGGTGAACAGGCCCTTCATGAAGCGCTGGCGTTCGCGCAGCTGGCGCAATGCATCGATGACGCGCCGGCTCATCAGACGGAAATCGCCGGTGTCACGCGGGATCGGCCGGTCGCTCAGTCTCTCCATGACCCGGTAGAACGCGGCCGAAGTGAACTTCTTGAAGGCCGTCTCGCCGGCGCGCGTGGCGCGCGTGCCGTAGACCACGTCGTAACCTTCCCGCCAGCGTGCGACGAAGTCTGGGATCAGCTCGGGCGGGTCCTGCAGGTCCGCGTCGATCATCACCACCACGTCGGCATCGACGTGGTCGAGCCCCGCGGTCATCGCCAGCTCCTTGCCGAAATTGCGGCTCAGGCGCAGCGTGGCGACGCGCGGATCAGCCGCGCGCAGCGATTCCATGACCTGCCAGGTGTCGTCGCGACTGCCGTCGTCCACGTACAGCACACTCGCGGCGAGGTCCAGCACATCGAACACCGCGGCGAGGCGGCGATGGAACTCGCGCAAGCCCTCACTTTCGTTGTAGGCCGGCACGACGACGGCGAGCGTGTTCATGGGGGAATCTGTTCCTGCTCCGTTGCCGGGATGCTAACCGAGCCGCCGCACCGCCGGAATCGCGCGGGCGCGGGTTGACACTTGGCAAATCATTTCCATAATTCCGGAATTATGAAAACCAAGGACGCTCTCGGCAGCCTGAAGGCGCTCGCGCAGGAGAGCCGGCTTGAAATCTTCCGCCGGCTGGTTCAGGCCGGCAGCGACGGTCTTGCGGTCGGCGAGCTGGCCGCGCACATCCGTCTACCCGGCGCGACGCTCACCAACCATCTGAACGTGCTGCGCCGTGCCAGCCTGATCAGCGACGAGCGGCAGGGGCGCAGCATCGTCTGCCGC
>CAYYHP010000193.1:0-4625 GCA_964471815.1 uncultured Rhodanobacteraceae bacterium | reverse complement strand
CGATTCTTGCGCGATCGTCAGCGCCCGAACGGATTGCGCAGCCGCGAGAGCATGCCGCCCTTGGCTTCCGGCATGTTCTCCGCCGGCTTCGGCATGTCGTTCTCGACGTAGCCGACCACATGGTAGGCGTTGACGAAGTCGATCACGTCGGCGAGCGGCGCGTTGGCCGCTTCGGCGATCCCGGCGAGCGTGGCCAGCTGCTTCATCATCACCGTGGCGATGCGAAAATGCTTCGGGAATTCGCGCTCGATCTGCGGCCAGCGGTTGAGCTTGTAGCGCGCGTTGGGATCGAGACCCGGCAACAGCTGCCCGGACGAGGCACCGAGCGTACAGAACCACAGCAGCCGGCTGAACGGCTGGGCCGGCGCCATGATGCGCGCCTTGTCGAGATCCGCACCGGAAACCGGCGCCAGCTCTGTCGCGCTCACGCTGCGCGTGCAGTGCGCTGCGAGCGGGCGCAGGCCGCTCCCGGTAGCGTGATAGCACTGAGTGGCCGGATCGAGCAACAGGTCCGGCGCGCCGTCGGTGGTCAGGCGCACCGGCCCGGCCGGGATCGCCACGGTGAGGAAATCCGCGAGCGTGGTCTCGCGCGGTGGCGCGACGGGCGGCGGAGCCGGCTCGGGTGCCGCCGTCGGCAGGGCGGGTTCCGTTGCGGGCGCGCTGGAGACGGACGGTTCGGTCACGGCGGGGACGGCCGCAGTGGGGACGGGAGGCGGCGCGGCGTCGGGCATCACGGCCGGCTTCGTCGCCTTCGCTGCGGTTTCCGCAGACGACATGGTCTTCGCGGCGGGCTCCGATGCCTGCGGCGCCTCGCCGCCCGCGGCGATCAGCAGCGCGCTCAGCCGGTGTGCATCCAGTGGCTTGGACAGCACGAGATCGCTGTCCTCCGAGGTCTCCTGCGTCGTGAACACCGCGACGCGCTTGCCGCGCCTCTGCAGGTTCTGCAGGGTCATGTGGCCGAACACGGAGTCGAGATCGACGACCACCAGATCGGCATCGAGGGCCGTGCCCGGTTCCCAGCCCTGCCGGAAGTGCGGCCCGACTTCGGCGAGCAGCGTGCGGAACTCGGCTTCGTCCGCCGGGCTGGCGTCGACGAGCGCGATCTTGTTGGCCATGCGAGAGGTCCCCTGGTGCGGCCGCGATCGGAGCGGCCAAGACGTATCACCGCATTGTGCGGAACCGTTCCGGGGCGTCAACTGGCGGTTGTCGCCGGTTGCAATGCAGCATCGGCATTGCCCGGGCCCGGATCGAGTGCATCGCGCTCACGCTGCTGCATCGCCCACAGTGTCGCGTAGCGCCCGTTTGCCGCAACCAGCTCACGGTGCGTGCCGCGCTCGACGATGCGGCCGCGATCCATCACCAGGATCAGGTCCGCATCGATCACGGTCGAGAGCCGGTGCGCGATGATCAGCGTGGTGCGCCGACGCGCAATCTCGGCGAGTTCGCCCTGGATCACGCGCTCGGTGCGCGTGTCGAGCGCGCTCGTGGCTTCGTCGAACACCAGGATAGCCGGATCCTTGAGCAGAGTCCGCGCGATCGCGACCCGCTGCTTCTCGCCGCCCGAGAGCTTCAGTCCGCGCTCGCCGACCGGTGTCTGGTAACCCTGCGGCAGGCTCTCGATGAACTCGTGAATGTGCGCAGCGCGCGCCGCCGCAACGATTTCCTCGTGGCTCGCCGACGGCCGGCCGTAGGCGATGTTGTAGAGAATCGTGTCGTTGAACAGCACCGTATCCTGCGGAACGATGCCGATCGCGGCGCGCAGCGAATCCTGGGTCACCTCGCGCAGGTCCTGCCTGTCGATCGTGATGCGTCCGCCGCTGACGTCGTAGAAGCGGTAGAGCAGGCGGGCGAGCGTGGACTTGCCCGCACCGGTCGGACCGACCACCGCGACCGTGTGGCCGGATGGAATGGCGAAATCGACGTCGTCGAGGATCGGTCGCTGCGGGTCGTAGCGGAAACCGACGTGTTCGAAGCGCACCTCGCCACCGGCAAGTGCGAGCGGCCGCGCATCGGCCGCATCGCGCACCTCGACCGGTTCGCCGAGCAACACGAACATGCGTTCAATGTTGGTCAGCGCCTGCTTCACCTCGCGGTAGACCATGCCGAGGTAGTTGAGCGGAATCGAGAGCTGGATCAGGAACGCATTGACGAGCACCAGATCGCCCAGGCTCATGTGGCCCGCGACCACGCCACTTGCCGCGCGCCAGAGCAGCAGGCTCAGGCCGATCGCGACGATGCCGGACTGGCCGACGTTGAGCACGGCGAGCGTCTTCAGGCTCTTGACCGTGGCGTTTTCGAGACGCACCAGACTCTCGTCGAAGCGTGCGAGCTCGTGGCGCTCGTTGTTGAAATACTTGACCGTCTCGTAGTTCAGCAACGCATCGACGTTGCGTGCGTTGGCCTCGGTATCGGCCTCGTTCGCCGCACGGTAATAGCGCAGCCGCCATTCGGTGACGGCGAAGGTGAAGGCGACGTAGGCGGCGAGCGTGCCGAGCGTGATCACGGCAAAGCTCCAGTCGAAACGCACGACCAGGATCGTGCAGACCAGCGCGACCTCGAGCAGGGTCGGCAGGATCGTATAGATCGTCCAGTCCAGCAGATCGGACACGGCGCTCATGCCGCGCTCGACATCGCGCGCCACGCCGCCGGTGCGGCGGTCGAGATGGAAGCGCAGGCTCAGCGCGTGCAGATGCGCGAACACCTTGAGCGTGACCAGGCGCGAGCTGCGCGCCATGACCCGCGCGAAGACGATCTGGCGCAATTCCTGGAACAGCGTGGCCGCGAGCCGCAGCGCGCCGTAGGCGAGCAGGAGGACCAGCGGCACGACCAGCGGCCGCGGCGCGAGATCGAGCGCGTCGACCAGGCGCTTGAGCAGGACCGGCACGCCGATGGTGGCGAGCTTCGCGGCGATGAGGAAGGTGAGGGCGATCAGCACCCGGCCGCGGAAGCGCAGCACGAGCGGCAGGAGCTGGCGCAGTGTGGCGAGGGTGGTCGGCGACGTGTTGGCGGATGGGGCGGACATCGGTAGCGGCGATCCGGACGGCGGCCTGCGGAGTCTGACGCACGCGGGCCGCGCCGTCGCCCCTGCCGGTCGAACCGTCCGCAGGCGGCGATCTGCTAGGCTTGCGCGCCGTTTCCGGTATCGAATTCCCTGCAATGACCGTCAGAACCCGTTTCGCACCGAGTCCCACCGGCTACCTGCACATCGGTGGCGCGCGTACCGCGCTCTACTGCTGGCTCGAAGCGCGCCATCGCGGCGGCCAGTTCATCCTGCGCATCGAGGATACCGACCGCGAGCGCAGCACGGAGGCGGCGGTCAAGGCGATCCTCGACGGCATGGGCTGGCTCGGCCTCGCGCATGACGAGGGGCCGTTCTACCAGACGCTGCGCATGGACCGCTATCGCCAGGTCGCCGAAGACTTGATCCGCGCCGGCAAGGCGTACCGCTGTTACTGCTCGAAGGAACGTCTCGAGAAGCTGCGCGAGGAACAGATGGCCGCGGGCCTCAAGCCGCGCTATGACGGTCATTGTCGCGACCTGCGCGAGCCGGTCGCGGACGTCACGCCGGTTATCCGCTTCCGCAATCCGGAAGCCGGGTCGGTCGTATTCAACGACAAGGTCAAGGGCAAGGTCGAGTGGAGCAACGCCGAGCTCGACGACCTCGTGCTGTTCCGTTCCGACGGCTTCCCGACCTACAACTTCGCAGTGGTCGTCGACGACATCGACATGCGCATCACCGATGTGATCCGCGGCGACGACCATGTCAACAACACGCCGCGCCAGATCAACATCTACCACGCGCTCGGCGCGGCCGTGCCGAGCTTCGCGCACCTGCCGATGATCCTCGGCCCGGACGGGCAGAAGCTTTCCAAGCGCCACGGCGCGGTCAGTGTGATGCAGTACCGCGACGACGGCTTCCTGCCGCATGCGCTGCTCAACTACCTCGTGCGCCTGGGCTGGTCACACGGCGATCAGGAGATCTTCTCGCTGGCCGAAATGATCGAACTGTTCGACGTGGCCGACGTGAATCACTCGGCCGCGCGTTTCGATCTCGAGAAGCTGTCCTGGCTCAACCAGCAGTACCTCAAGAACGACGACCCGGCCACGCTCGCGCCGCACTTCGTCTGGCATCTCGAGGCCGCCGGGCTCGACGTCGTCGCGGGTCCAACACCCGTGGACGTGATCGTTGCGCTGCGCGACCGCGCGCGCACGCTGAAGGAAATGGCCGAGAAGGCGCGCGTCTGGTACGGCCCGATCACGCACTGGGACGAGGCGGCGGTCGCCAAGCATCTTGGATCGGCGATGGCCGTTCCGGCGCTCAAGGCGGCGCATGCGGAGCTCGCGGCGCTCGGTGAGTGGAAGGTCGAGGCGATCCACAAGGCGATCGGGGCCGCAGCCGCGGCGATCGGCGAGGGCATGGGCAAGGTCGCCCAGCCGCTGCGCGTGGCGATGACCGGCACGCAGGTCAGTCCATCGATCGACCAGACCGTCTACCTGGCCGGCCGCGCGCGCGCGCTGGCGCGCATCGAGGATGCTCTCGCACGCGCCGGCGCCTGAGTGGAACGGCATGGACCCGCGCCTGCTGAAGATCATCGAGCGGATTGATCCGGACGATCCGGAGGCCG
>CAYYHP010000192.1:0-4657 GCA_964471815.1 uncultured Rhodanobacteraceae bacterium | reverse complement strand
TGTCGAGGTCGTGCGTGATCAGGAACACGGTCAGGCCCAGCGCCTGCTGCAGGGTCTGGATGAGCTCGTCGAACGCGGCCGCGCCGATCGGGTCGAGGCCGGCGGTCGGCTCGTCCAGGAACAGCAGCGGCGGGTCCAGCGCCAGCGCGCGGGCGAGTCCGGCGCGCTTGCGCATGCCGCCGGAGAGTTGCGACGGCAGCTTGTCCAGCGCGTCCGCCGGCAGGCCGGACAGCTTCACCTTCAGCAGCGCGAGTTCGTAGCGCAGCGAATCGGGCAGGTCGAGGTAGTGCTCCTTCAGCGGCACCTGCACGTTCTCGCCCACGGTCAGCGAGGAGAACAGCGCGCCGTCCTGGAACAGCACGCCGGTGCGGCGCTCGATGTGGTGGCGGTCGTGCGGGTCTTCCGACAGCGCGTCCACGCCGAGCACCTCGATCTCGCCCGCGTCGGGCCGGCGCAGGCCGAGGATCGAGCGCATCAGCACCGACTTGCCGGTGCCCGAACCGCCGACCACGCCGAGGATCTCGCCGCGGCGGACGTCGAGGTCGAGGTTTTCGTGCACGACCTGCTCGCCGAAGCGGTTGACCAGCCCGCGCACGCGGATGATCGCTTCGCGATCATCGGGAACGGGGACCGGGGATCGGGGACTGGTCAAGGCGCGATCCTCCGTGCGCGGCGGCTCGTCGCGGTTGCGAATCCCGAATCCCGAATCCCGAATCCCGGCTCCATCGTCACCAGCCCATCTGCATGAACCAGATCGCGGCGATCGCGTCGATCACGATCACCAGCGAGATCGACTGCACCACGCTCGAGGTGGTGCGTTCGCCCACCGATTGCGCGGTGCCCTGCACCTGCAGGCCCTCGAGGCAGCCGATCAGCGCGATCAGGGTCGCGAACACCGGCGCCTTCGACAGCCCGACCAGGAAATGCCGCATCTCGAAGGTGTCCTGCATCCGCGCGAGGTAGGCCTGCGGCGGGATCCCGAGGCTGAACGCGCCGACCGAGATGCCGCCGGCGAGGCCGGCGACATCGGCGAGGAAGCTGAGCAGCGGCAGCATGACCAGCAGCGCGATCAGGCGCGGCAGCACCAGCACGTCGACCGGGTCGAGGCCGAGGGTGCGCATCGCATCGACTTCCTCGCGGCTGACCATCGCGCCGATCTGCGCGGTGAACGCGCTGGCGGTGCGCCCGGCGAGGATGATCGCGGTCAGCAGCACGCCGAATTCGCGCAGGAACGCGATGCTCACCAGTTCGACCACGTAGATGGTCGCGCCGAAGTCGGCGAGGATGTTCGCGCCGAGGAAGGCGATGACCGCGCCGACGAGATAGGAGAGCAGCAGCACCAGCGGCACCGCGTCGAGGCCGACCTGTTCCATCTGCGAGACGGTCGCGGTCGGCTTGAACCGCCACGGCTGCTTCGCCAGCCGCAGCAGCTTGGCCAGGTTCTCGCCGAGGAAGCTGACGAGCGCGACGATCTCGCCGGCGTTGTCGGCGACGGCGAAGCCGAGGCGGGCGAGCGCGGCCTGGAAGCCGTAGTCGCGCTTCTTCTTCGGGCGGTCGTCGCCCACGTCCTCGATCGCGGCCACCAGGTGCCGGTGCGCGGGATCGAATTCGAATGCCGAGAAATCCAGCCCGCGGCGGCTGGCGAAGCGCATCAGCTGCAGCACGCCGAGGGTGTCCAGGCGCTCGACCGCGCGCGCGTCGATGCCCGACAGGTGTTCCGGCGCATCGCGCAGCAGCTCGCCGATCGCGTTCGCGTTCGCCAGGGTCCAGCGCCCGCGCAGGCGCCACAGGCCGGCCTGCCGCGGGTCGGCTTCGGCGCTGGGCGGCTGGCGGCTGGCGCTCGCGTTCATGCGGGCCCAAGCTTACGCAACTCGGCGCCGCCGGGGTGAAGGCCGGCCGCCGCCATGCGATGCTTTCGCGCATGCAAACCGCTACCGCCACTGCCGACTACGCCGCGCGCATCGCGTTCGTGGCCGAACTCGCCGAACGCCTGCACGGCTACGGCACCACCGCGCAGCGCCTGGAGGGCGCGATCGACGCGGTGGCGCAGAAGCTCGGGCTGGAATGCGAGCCGTGGTCGAACCCGACCGGGATCATCCTGTCCTTCAGCGACCCGGCGCGCCCGGCCGGCGAGTCCGACACCACCCGCGTGATCCGGCTGCAGCCCGGCGAGAACGACCTGTCGAAACTGTGCAAGGTCGACCGCATCGCCGAGGAGGTGATGGCCGGTCGCATGGACGTCGCCAGCGGCCACGCCGCGCTGCGCCAGCTGGACTACCCGCCGCGGACGCGCGCCCTGGTGATGCAGGTGCTCGGCTTCGGCCTCGCCGCCGCGGGCATGGCCGGCCTGCTGCGCCTGCCGTGGCTGGACATCGCCACCGCCGGCATCACCGGCCTGCTGATCGGCCTGCTGCAGCCCTACACCGGATTGCGCCCGCAATTGCGCGAGGCGGCGGACGCCATCGCCGGCCTCATCGCCGGCACGGTCGCGGTGCTGGTCGCGGCCTGGGTCGGGCCGCTCAACCTCAACACCGTGATCATCGTGTCGCTGATCGTGCTGCTGCCCGGCATGTCGCTGACGAACGCGGTGAACGAGCTCACCAGCCAGCACCTCGTCTCCGGCACCGCGCGCTTCGCCGGCGCGCTGGCCACGGTGATGAAGCTCGCGGTGGGCACGATGATCGCGCTCACCATCGCCGACATGCTCGGCGTGGTGCCGCAGGTGCGCGCGCTGCGGCCGCAGCCGGAGTGGATGGAATGGGCGTCGCTGCTGGTCGTGGCCTACGCGCTGGCGGTGCTGTTCCGCGCGCGCAGCAGCGATTATCCGCTGGTGATGGCCTCGGTGGTGGCGGCCTACGCGCTGTCGAAGTTCGCCAGCGCGGCCTGGGGCGGGAACGTCGGCATCTTCCTGTCGGCGCTGGCGATGACCGCCGCCGGCAACGGCTACGCGCGCTGGGTGAACCGCCCCGGCGCGCTGGTGCGCCTGCCGGGCATCATCGTGCTCGTGCCCGGCAGCGCCAGCCTGCGCGGCATGCTCGACCTGGTGCAGCGGCAGGACGTGGGCGTCGGCCAGGCGGCGACGCTGGGCGTGATCAACATCCTGCTCGCGCTGGTCGCGGGATTGCTGTTCGGCAACCTGCTGCTGCCGACGCGGCGCAACCTCTGAAGCGGAACCTCAGGCCTCGGCGGCCTTGACCACGCGCCGGCCGGGCTTGGGCGGCTTGGGCGTGGGCTTGGCGCTGATCAGGAAATCGGCGGCGGACTTGCCGCGACGCACCTGTTCGGCCAGCCAGCGCGGCTGCATGCCGCGGCCGCTCCAGGTTTCCTTCGGGTTCTCGGGGTTGCGGTATTTCGGCGCGACCTTGCCCAGCGTGCGGCCCTTGGTCGACTTGCGCGCCGCGCGCTTCGCCGGCGCCGCTGCCTGCGTGGCCGCGCCTTCGTCGCCGAACAGCTCGGCGATGGTGTAGCCCTGGGCCTTGGCCAGCGCGGCGACCTGCTTGCGCACGGCGGCGATCGGCTTGCGCTTGCTCAACGCGTCCTTGCGCTTCTTCGCCCGCGCGATCACCGCTTCGAGCTGCTTCGCGGACAGGCCTTCGAGGTCGATGGACATGCGTGTTCTCCGTGGGGGGTTCAGTCGGGGCGCTTGCGCAGGAACAGGTGCGTCGCGCGTTCGCCCGCTTCCACGCGCGCGCATTCGTAGCCGAGCGCGTCGAGGTCGAGCCCGGCGAACAGCGCCTCGCCGCGGCCCAGCAGCACAGGCGCCAGCGCGAGGTGCAGTTCGTCGACCAGGCCTGCCTGCAAATACTGGCGCACCGTCGCCACGCCGCCGCCGAGGCGCACATCGCGTCCGCCGGCCGCCTCCCGCGCGCGTTCGAGCGCATCGAGGATGCCGCCGGTGACGAAATGGAAGCTGGTGCCGCCGGCCATGTGCAGCGGCGCGCGCGGATGCTGGGTGAGCACGAACGCGGGCACGTGGTAGGGCGGTTCCTCGCCCCACCAGCCGCGCCAGCTTTCGTCCGGCCACGGGCCGCGCACCGGCCCGAACATGTTGCGGCCGAGGATCCACGCGCCGATGTCGTCGAAGCCGCGCGCGGCGATCGCGTCGTCGACGCCGGTTTCGCCGTCGCCGCCGCCATGCATGCGCTGGAACGTGCGGGTCGGGAAGAACCACTGCATCAGTTCCGGGCCGCGCACGCCCAGCGGATGTTCGAGGCTTTGCTCCGGGCCGGCGCCGAAGCCGTCGAGCGAGACCGCGAAGCCGTGCACGCGCAGTTTCGGCATCGCCGTCGCCCGCGCCTCAGTTCGCGCCGAGGCGCGCCAGCAGCGCGGCGCGGTCGAGCTGCTCGGATTCGCCGGCGCTGCGCGCGCGGTATTCGAACGTGCCCGCTTCCAGCCCGCGCGCGGACACCACCACGCGGTGCGGGATGCCGATCAGCTCGATGTCGGCGAACATCGCGCCCGGGCGCAGGCCGCGGTCGTCGAGCGCGGTTTCGATGCCGGCCGCGTTCAATTCCGCGTACAGCGCTTCGGCGGCGGCGTTCACCGCGGGATCGTCCTTGGGGTTGATCACGCACACCGCGACCCGCCACGGCGCCATCGGTTCGGCCAGAGGATGCCGTTGTCGTCGTGGTTCTGTTCGATCGCCGCGGCGACGATG
>CAYYHP010000191.1:0-4669 GCA_964471815.1 uncultured Rhodanobacteraceae bacterium | reverse complement strand
GCCACCCCTTCGATCCCGATGACGCGGCGCGATCTGCCGGCATTTATGCGCCGGCGTGCTGTGCGCTGACCGCCACACACGGCCAGCTAGACAGCGGACCTTCGGTTTTGCATTTACGCTCGTTTTGCGCGCGCCGCCATGGCGCCCAGGGCATTCAGGCCGTGCGCCGGTCCCGAAGCCGTGGCAGGGCGGACGGCGTTGCGTGCGCACGCCGGAATGCATGCCGACACGCCGGTTCCGCGGCCGTGCCGCCGCGCAGCGCCTGTCCGTTGGTGCCGGCCATGCCGCCGGTGGATTTACCGAAATTGCGTTCACCTGCCCGACCCGCGGATGAACGCCCGCCGCCGAAGGCTGGTCCGCACCGATGAGCGCCGGTATGTACTCGCCCCGCAGGGAGGATCCAGCACCCATCAGGATGATTCGACATGCACTCCAGCCACCGGGAAAAAGCGCTGCCGTCGCTCGCCTGCGCCGCCAGGTCCTGCTGGGGGCGTTCGACTTTCCGCGCCTTGTGCTCGGGCGCATCACGCGAGCGGCGAGCGACCCGCTCCGATGGCGACCGCCTCCCGGGCCACCACGCGATACACCCGTGCCGCGTGACGGCCACGACGCGGGCTGGCGTGACGACGTCACGAAGCGGCGCAGGTCTGACGATGGCGGGCCGTTGGCTGCTGATCCTCGTCTGCCTGCTCGGGTCCGGCATCGCCGCAGCGGCGAATCGCGTCGTCGAGGGCCATACCGCCTCCGGCGCACGCTACCGCATCGAGGTGCCGGAGACCTGGCAACCGGGCGGCCTGCTGGTCCTCTATCAGCATGGATTCACGTTCGAGCCCGCGGATTCGCGCCCCGGCCTTAGTCCGCTGCGCGAGACCCTGCTCGCCGAAGGCTATGCGGTCGCGGCCACCGGCTTCAGCCAGCGCGGCTGGGCGCTGTTCCATGCCGTCGACGACAATCGTGAACTGCTGGCGACTTTCCGGGACGCGATCGGCGCGCCGGGCGAGGTCGTGCCGATCGGCGGCTCGATGGGCGGCCTGATCGCATTGAAGGTGGCCGAGGACGCGGATTTTCGGCCACTGGTGCGCGGCGTCTACAGCCTGTGCCCGACCGCGGCCGGCGCGCGTTTCTGGGACTGGGCCGTGGACCTGCGCCTGATCTACGACGCGGTCTGCGACGGCGTTAGTGGCGGCGAGTTGCCGAAGGGCAAGGCACCGTACCCGTGGGTCCTTGAGCTCGGCGACATTCCAAAAGATCTGGGCCTCATCGTGTACAACGCCGATCTGCTGCGTGCGCTGGCGCCGATCAGGCAATGCACCGGGATCGGTCTGCCGCCGGAACAGCGCAGCGTGCCGATGACGTGGCGGCTGCAGCGTATCGAGCAGCTCACCGGTCTTCCCGACGAAGCCTACCTCGCCACCAGTCTCGGTTATGCGACCTTCGCGCTCGGTGATCTGGTGCGCGCGCCTGACAAGCTCGACGGCCTGAGCCCGTTCTCGAATCTCGGCGTGCGCTACGGCGATGGCGCGATCGATGCGCGCATCGCGCGCGTGGCGCCCGATCCGATGGCCGCGCTGCGTCTGCGCTGGGTCTCCGATTTCCGCGGCGAAATCGGTACGGCGAAGAGCGTTTCGCTGATCACCGACCGCGATCCGATCGTGGTTCCGGCCAATCTGGCCGTGCTGCGCGAGCATGTGCCGAGCGCGCAACTCCTGAGCGCCCTAGTCCACGAGAGCCAGCCGTCGCATTGCGGATTCACGCAGGCCGAGCTGGTCGCCGGCTGGGAGACCCTGCGCGCCTGGACCGCCGGCGGACCGGCGCCATCGGCCGATACGCTGCAATCGAGCTGCGTCGCCGCACAGCAGCAGGGCGTAGACGGCGCCTGTCGCCTGCAGCCGCCGCACGATGTGCCAGCCTACGACACGCAGGTCCGGCCGCGCGCCCCGGACGAGTGGCCGACGCCGGATGCACGCTACAGCGGCTCGTGGCAGGACCCGCGCCGCACGGGCGAGAACATCACGCTCGAGATCCTGGATGCCGATACGGCACTCGTCTACTTCTTCACATACCCACCGGTCGGCGATCCGGCGGATCAGGTCTGGCTCGCCGGCGTCGGCCGCATCCGCCCGGGCGGCATCGTGTTCGACGAGATCTGGCAGGAGCAGGCCACCGGTCCGGCACGGCGCTGGGGACGGCTCTGGCTCGCCTTCATCGACTGCATGAATGGCCGGCTGCGCTGGGAGGGGCCGCCCGGGTGGGGCAACCGCGACGTGCCGATCCAGCGCCTGAACGCACTGCATGGCCTCGGTTGCGAGCCCTCCACCGCCGTGCTGCGCGCGCCCGCCAGCGGCGCCTGGTTCGATGCGGCCCATGACGGCACGGGCCTGCTGGTCGAGCAAGTCGGTCGGCGGCGCGCACGGGTCTACGCCTTCTTCGGGCCCGGCTCACCGCTGCTCGCCGGCGGCTGGGCCTTCGGACTCGCACAGGGCGACCTCGCCAACGGCGTGCGTACGACGCTCACTCGCCCCCATGGCCCGCGCTTCGGTGCCGCCAACGATCCGGCCGCGCTGCGCTACGATACCTCACGGCTCTCGATCGACCTGCACCTCGGCTGCACGACCGGCCGCGCGAGGCTCACCGATACGCTGAACGGCGGCACGCTCGACCTGAGACTCGAACGCCTCACGCGCCTGCTCGGCGTGCCGGGCTGTGCGCCGTAACGCACGTCCCACCGCCGGCCGCGCCGGTCTGACGTGATCACGCAGGACGCGTGCGCCGGCCCGCACGAGGCGTCGTGCGCAATCGACACCACGTGCATCCGGATGTGACTGATGACGGCCCCACGCGATGCATGCGACGCGCCTGGTCGTGCCGACCGGGCCGGACTGGCGTGTCGGTCGATGACTCCGCGAGTTTGCACTTCCGCCCGTTTCGATCACGCCGGGGCGCGCTCGTCGACAGGCATCGGCGGGCCGATCGCGAGACATACCGCATGGAACGCGGCATCGGGTGTACACGGCGGAGCGCCTGTCGCGGTGCCGTCTCCACCGGGCTCCGCCCACCGGTTCGCGCAACCAGCGCCAACGCGCCCGTTACCGAAATTGCGTTCACCTATCCGGCCGACGGCTGAATACCGCCCGGCAGAGGCTGGCCCGGGACGCAGGCGGCCGGTAAGTTCGCGCGCCACAGGGAGGACCCCACCATCGATCAGGATGATTTCGCATGCGTCTTATCCATTGTAAAAAGGCATTTCTGTCGCTTGCCTGTGCCCTTGCGCTCGGCGCTCACGCACTTCCGTCTTCCGCCGCCACGAAACTCGATGCCCGCTACAGCGGCGAGTGGTTCAATCCGGACCGCAACGGCGAGGGCGTGTTCCTGCAGATGCTCGACGGCGACATCGCGGTTCTATATTTCCTGACGTTCCCGACCGCGTCGGTCGTGCTCGCCGAGCCGAAGGCCGGGGAAACGCGCCCGGCGCAGGTCTGGATGTATTCGGTCGGCACCGTCAGCGGCAACTCGATCGTGTTCGATGACGTGCGCGAGCCCTATATGGACAAGACCGCGAAGCCGTGGACGCTCGAGACCCGCCACTGGGGCAAGGTCAGCGTGCGTTTCGACGACTGCCGGAACAGCCGCCTGCACTGGGAGGCCGCCGGCGAGTGGGGCAACGGCGACGTCGCCCTGCAACGCCTGAATGCCCTCCACGGCCTCGGCTGCGCGGACACGGATGCCGCCCCGCCGCAGGTCAGCGGCATCTGGCTGGACTCGCACCGGGCGAGTTCGCATTACCTCGTGCAGCAGCTCAAGGCGGACGAGGTCCAGCTCGTCTACATGGGCTTCGACGAGGGAAGCGGCAACCCGGAATGGTCGGTCGGTGTCGATCACGCCTTCGCGGCCGGCAAGATCCCGACGCCGACCCTGATGCCGCGCGAAACGGGCCCGTACTTCAACATGCCGTTCGATCCGACCCTGATCACGGATGATGGCGACACCGACGAGCCGAAGGCGGTCGCCACGGGCATCGTGCGCCCCGTTCCGTTCCGCAAGCCGGTCCCGCCGCCGGACTACTCCGGATCGCGTGCCTTGCGCGAGGTCATCGACGGCACGGGCATGCTCGCGATGACGCTCGGCTGCGGTGGCAAGGGTGCCGGTACGCAGGCGACGATCCGCGCGACCAGCAATCCGCGCCATCCGCAGTACGTGCTGCGTCAGCTCGATCTCGTACAGCTGACCGTGCCGCGCGGGGTGACCGCGCCGGCTGCCTGCGCAAAGCCGTGAGCGGCGACAGCCGCGATCGGCGCGACCCGCGCTGGCTGCATCGCGGCCGGCGGCCGCGGTGACCGGGACCGGCACCCTCGCGGTGCCGGTCCGCCAGCACCGGCACGGGAGTCTCCGACGGGTTCGCAGGCTCCGCGTGCGGGGAGGCATGCCGCACATCCCGAGCGTTGCGGCCTGATCCGGCGCGAGCGGATCAGGCCCTGCCTTCAGACCGGCGCGGGCCGACGAGCCCGGGATGGGTGTTCGCCGACCTTCCGTTACAGCCCGCCGGCCGCCTGGGCCACGGCGCGGAACAGCGCGCGGCCCTTGTTCATCGTCTCGTCCCACTCCTTCGCCGGATCGGAGTCGTAGACGATGCCGGCGCCGGCCTGCACGTGCAGGCGGCCGTCCTGGATCA
>CAYYHP010000190.1:0-4741 GCA_964471815.1 uncultured Rhodanobacteraceae bacterium | reverse complement strand
ATGCTCCCCTATTCGGTCTTGCTCCGGGTGGGGTTTGCCGTGCCGTGCGGCGTTGACCCCGCACGCGGTGGGCTCTTACCCCACCGTTTCACCATCACCTGATCCACCGGATCCGTTGCCGGAAACCGCTGGCCATCGGCTGTCTGCTCTCTGTTGCACTGTCCGTCGGCTCGCGCCGCCCAGGCGTTACCTGGCACCCTGCCCTGCGGAGCCCGGACTTTCCTCGACACACGACTGCGTGACGCGACTGTCCGGCCGACTCCGTGGCGGAGTATAGCGCGGCGGCGACCTGCCCGGACGTGCGCGATGCGTCGATCGACGGCATCTAGCTGGCGTAAAGGTCCTTGCGCCGTGCGCCGCTGATCGCCGCGGCCAGCTTCGCGGCGCGTGCCGGCGGCAGCTCCTCGCGCAGCAGCGCAAACACGCGGCGCCCCTCAGCGAGCCGCGCGTCTTCGGCCTCCGGCCGGCCGCCGACCAGCAGGACGAACTCGCCGCGCTGCTGATCCGGGTCGGCAGCGACCCGCGCGGCGAGCACCGCGAGCGTCGCGTCGAGCACGGTCTCGTAGAGCTTGGTCAGCTCGCGCGCCAGCACGGCCGGGCGCTCGGCGCCGAACGCCGCGACCATGTCCTCGAGACATTCGCAGACGCGGTGGCCCGACTCGTAGAAGATCAGCGTGCGCGCCTCGCCGGCGAGCTCGCCGAGACGCTCGCGGCGCGCAGCGGACTTGGCGGGCAGGAAACCTTCGAACACGAAGCGGTCGCTCGGCAGGCCGGCGACGGACAGCGCGGCGATCGCCGCACAGGCGCCCGGAACCGGTGACACTGGAATGCCGGCCGCGCGTGCGGCGCGCACGAGGCGGAAGCCCGGATCGCTGACCAGCGGCGTGCCGGCATCGGAGATCAGCGCGATTTCCGCACCCTCGCGCAACAGGCCGACCAGACGCTCACTCTCCTCGCGTTCGTTGTGCTCGTGCAGTGCGGCGAGGCGCGTGGCAATGCCGAAACGCGCGAGCAGCGGCGCGCTGTGCCGCGTGTCCTCGGCCGCGATGAGGGCGACGCGCGCCAGCACCTCACGCGCGCGGGCCGAGAGGTCGTCGAGATTGCCGATCGGCGTGGCCACCACCCACAGGCGCCCAGGTTTGTCCGTCACCGCACTTCTCCGGAGGAAGGTCTGAACGAGTCCATCCCGGACCGGTCAGCCCGCATCGAATCCGGCGCCGGTCCGGGCTCGGCTACGGCCGCCTCCAGCGCGTGAGCGCTGGATGCACGGCGTGCCATCCGTGGCATGCCGAACCTCGGGACTCATTCAGAGGTTCGCAAAATCGCGACCTTAACGCAGCGCCGGTCCGTCGGCATCCGGGGGCGTGGCCATCCGCTATCATCCGGGCTCCGCCAGGACCGCACCGCCGCACCATGACTGCGAAGCCATTCCGCCTGCCCGCGCTGCTCCTCACCGCCCTGCTCGGCGCCGGCTGCGCGAGCGTGCCGGAGCAGGCACCGCCCGCGGCGGCCACCGCCGGACCGAGCGCCGACGAACTGTTCGCACGCGGCGACTTCCGTGCCGCGGCCGAGGCCTATCTCGCGCTCGCCAGGAACAACGGCACGGCACGCAACCACTACCGACTGCGCGCCGCCGAGGCGCTGCGCGAGGAAGGCGATCTCGCCGGCGCGGCCGCGGCGCTCGAGGGCGTCAAGCGCAAGCGCCTGCCGGCCGACGAAGGCGTGCGCCTGGATCTGCTCGACGCCGAGATCGCCCTGAGCCAGAAAGACGCCAACCAGGCGCTGGCCCTGCTCGCGACGCCGGATACCGGCCTGTCGCCCGAGCTGGCCGCACGCCGGCTCGAGCTCACCGCGCGCGCGCAGGCGATGACCGGCGACGCCTTCGGCGCGGCACGCACGCGCGCCACGCTCGACCGGCGGCTCACCGGCAGCGATCGCGGCCAGAACCAGAAGCAGATCCTCGATGCCCTCGGCGGGCTCGGCAGCCAGGCACTCAAGCAGCGTGCGTCGGTCCTGCCCGCCGACGATCCTCTGCGGCCCTGGCTCGATCTGGCCCTGCGCAAACAGGGCGAGGCCCTGCCGCTGAGCCTCGGCTCGCCACGTCGCCCGGTCGGCACGCTGATGCATGGCGCGGGTGGCCCGCAGGGCCGCGAGTGGGTGCGGGAGGGGCATTACGAGATCCACCGCATCGCACTGCTGCTGCCGGCCGCAGGTGCGCTGAGCGCGGCCGCGACCGCCGTGCGTGATGGCTTCTTCGCGGCGCATTTCAGTGGACATGGCGAAGATACGGACGCACAGGTCCGGGTCTACGACAGTGGCACCACACCCGAGGACGCGCTCGCCGCCTACCGTCGCGCGGTCGCGGACGGCGCCGAGCGCGTGGTCGGTCCGCTCGCCCGCGAGGCGGTCGCCGCGATCTTCGAACAGCCCGAGCTGCCGGTGCCGGTGCTCGCCCTGAACCAGGCCGATAGCGGTACCACGCCGCCGGCCGGCAGTCTGGCCTTCGGCCTCGCGCCGGAGATCGAGGGCGCGCTCGCCGCCGAACACATGCGCGACGCGGGCATCGGCGAAGCGGCGGTGATCGCCGCAAGCGAGGACTGGGCCGAGCGCGCGGTGCAGAGCTTCCGAGCGCAGTTCGAGAGCCTCGGCGGTCGCATCGCCGGCACCGCGCGCCTCAAGGACGGCGAGGTGCGTTATGCGAGCCTGATCCGCCAGGCGCTCGGCGAGCCGGGCAATGCCCAGGGCCGCGGTCTGTTCCTCGGCCTGCGCCCGGCCCAGGCACGGCTGCTGATGCCGCAGATCCGCCTCGTCGACGCCTCGCTGCCGGTCTTCGCGACGTCGCACATGTATGCCGGCAGCGACAATCCAGCGAGCGATCGCGATCTCGACGGCATCGAGTTCTGCGACCTGCCGTGGCTGTTCGACGCCAGCACCGGTCTGCCGCGCCACGACGAGATGGCGCGTGCCATCGAATCGGCGCGTGGCGCGAACGGCCGCCTGTTCGCGCTCGGCCTGGATGCCTACGCGCTGCTGCCGTATCTCGACTGGCTGCGCGGTCATCCCGACGACTACCTGCCCGGGGCGACCGGCCAGCTCGTCGTCGATCCGTTCGGACGCGTGCAGCGTCATCTGACCTGGGCACGCTTCGAGAACGGTCTCGCGCGGCCGGTGGCCGGCAGCCTCTCGGTGAGCGGCACGCCCGCGCCATGACCGCCCGTGCGGCCGGCGCGCGCTGGGAGGAGCATGCCCGGCGCGAGCTCGAACGGGCCGGCCTGCGTCCGATCGCGCATAACTGGCATTGCCGCTACGGCGAGATCGACCTCATCATGCAGGACGGCGAGGACGTGGTGTTCGTCGAGGTCCGTTACCGCGCCAAGACTGCGCACGGCGACGGTCTGGCCTCGGTCGGTAGTGCCAAGCGCGAGCGCCTCGTGCGCAGCGCCGAGCTGTTCCTCGCCGCCAACCCCGCACTCGCGCGACGGGCCTGCCGGTTCGACGTCGTCGCCATCGACGGTTCAGACCCGCCGCGTTTCACTTGGCAGCGTTCCGCCTTCGAAGCGCTCTAGAGGAATTTCCATGCCTGCATCGCGCCGCCTGCCGCGTATCCTGTTCCTGCTCGTCGTGCTGCCCGCGCTCGGCGGCTGCTTCGCAGTCATCGCCGGCGGCGCGGTCGCCGGTGCGAATGCGGCGCGCGACCGACGCGGCGCGGCCACCGTGATCGAGGATCGCCGCATCCAGATCGGTGCGCTCGACAGCCTCAACAAGGACAAGCAGCTGGTGCTGAAGAACAACGTCAGCGTGGTCGTCTACGACGGCGTGATGCTGCTCGTCGGCGAGGTACGCAGCGAGGAACTCAAGGCGCGCGCCGAGGAACGCGTCAGCGGCTTCGAGGGCGTGCGGCGCCTGATCAACGAACTCGAGGTCCGCGAGCCCGAAGGATTCTGGTCGCGCCGCCGCGACGATGCGCTGACCGGCCAGGTCAAGACCGCGCTGCTCGATATCGTCGACCTGCCGGGCTTCGATCCGACCCGCGTCAACGTGACCAGTGCGCACCGCGTGGTGTACCTGATGGGCAAGCTCAGCCACGAGGAAGCCGAACGCGTGGTCGAGATCGCGCGCAACGTCGATGGCGTCGAGCGCGTGGTCAAGGTGTTCGACTACACCGACTGAGATCCGAGCCCGTGGCCCTGCCCGCCGACCTCGTCGCACGCCTGCATGCGCTGTTTCCCGCCGGTGCGCTCGGTCTGAGCGAGGCCGACCGCATCGCCTATGGCTATGACAACTCGCGGCGCCAGGCGCTGGCCGATGCCGTGGTCTGGTCGACCACGCACGAGCAGGTGCGCGATCTCGTGCTGACTTGCCGCGCGACGCGCGTGCCGGTGATCGCGCGCGGTCGCGGCACCAACACGACCGGCGCGACGGTGCCGGTCGCCGGTGGCGTCGTGGTCAGCTTCGAGCGCATGAACCGCATCCTGCGCATCGATCCGGCCAACCGGCTCGCGGTCGTCGAACCCGGCGTGCTCAATGGCGACCTGCAGGCCGCGCTCGCGGCGCACGGCTTCTTCTGGCCGCCCGATCCGACCTCTAGCGCCTATTGCACGATCGGCGGCAATCTCGCCTGCAACTCGGCCGGCCCGCGCACGGTGAAGTACGGCTCACCGCGCGAGAACACGCTCGGCCTGCGCGGTGTGGCCGGCAGTGGCGAGGCGTTCCGCTGCGGCGTCTACACCAGCAAGGGCGC
>CAYYHP010000189.1:0-4757 GCA_964471815.1 uncultured Rhodanobacteraceae bacterium | reverse complement strand
CGAGACCGCGCCCGAGGCGGAGCTGCCACGTGGTCGCAGCCGCTTCCGGCGCGTCGAGCTGCAGGGCGTGCTGCCGAACGCGCACGTCCGCGTCAGCGTGATCGCACAACCGGCCAAGGCCGGCAAGGGTCATACGATCTTCAAGCCGCTGCTGTATGTGCTCGACGGCGTCGGCAACGTGCGCGAGACGCTCGAGCCCGACCCGCTGAGCCTCGACATCCGGCCGTTCCAGCCCACCCGCCTGAATGGCTGCGTGGCCGTGAAGGATCTCGAACGGCTGATCATCGCCACCGTGCCGACGGCGCCGAGCGCTGCCTACGAGTCGGCCGCGCGCGATGCGGTCAGTGCCCGCTCCACGGGCGGCTTCTACTATTCCACCGACGCGATCAAGGTGAAGCTGCCTTACGCACCGACCGGCGAGGTGGTGCTCGAGGTATTGCCGGCCGACAAGGACCGCGCCGCCTGCGTAGCCGGCAGCGGCGCAAAGCCGGTGACGACCGCCAAGACCGGCTGACGGACTCCGTCCACGGCCTAGGCCTGCCCGGCGCGACTCAGTGCGTGGTACCGGCGCTCCCGGCACGGTCGCGGTGCGTGGTCAGGGCGACGTCGAGCGCGATGCGCAGCCCTTCGATCACCAGACCCTGCGCCATGCTCGGCGTGGCCGGGCGCAGACCGACCTGCTCGGGCGCATACGGGATGTGCAGGAAGCCACCGCGCACGCCGGGCCGGCTCGCGAGCAGATGCATCAGGCCGTAGAACACGTGATTGCAGACGTAGGTTCCGGCGCTGTGCGAGATCTCGGCGGGAATCCCGGCATCGCACAGCGCGGCGCGCATCGCCTTGATCGGCAACGTCGTGAAATAGGCCGCCGGCCCGCCGCGCACGACCGGTCTGTCGATCGGCTGCCGTCCGGCGTTGTCCGGTATGCGTGCGTCGTCGAGGTTGATCGCCACGCGCTCGATCGACAGCGCCGCGCGGCCGCCGGCCTGGCCGACGCACAGCACGAGTGCGGGCTCGATGCGGGCGACCGCCGCGCGCAGCCGGCGCAGCGCGTGGCCGAATTCGGTCGGCAGGCAATCAGCGCAGACGCGGTGTCCGGCGATCGTCTCGCTGTCGAGACGGCGCACGGCTTCCCACGACGGATTGACGGCCTCGCCGCCGAATGGCGCGAAGCCGGTCAGCAGCAGGGTCGGTTCGGCAGTGACGCGCGCACGTCTCATCGTAAGGCGAACAGCCACATCAGCAGGAAATTGGCGAGGAACACGCCGAGCGCGGTCGGCCATTGCGCGCGGATCACGCCGTAGGGATCACGCAGTTCGAGCAGCGCGGCGGGCACAATGTTGAAGTTCGCCGCCATCGGCGTGAGCAGGGTGCCGCAGTAGCCGCTCAGCATGCCGAGCGCGCCGAGCGCGGCCGGATCGGCGCCGTGGCGGCCGATCAGGAGCGGCAGGGCGATGCCCGCCGCGAGCACCGGAAACGCGGCGAAGGCGTTGCCCATGATGATCGTGAACACCAGCATGCCGAGCGCGTAGGCGACGAGACTCGCTAGGCGGCTTTCTACGGGAATCGCCGTCTGGGTCAGCGCCGCGATCGCATCGCCGACGTGGGTCGCGGCGAACACGTTGCCGAGCGCGGCGAGCAGTGCCGGCAGCACGACCGCCCAGCCGAGCGTGTCGAGCAGCCGCGCGTTCGCCGCGAGTGCGGCGGCCGGGCGCGCGCCGGTCACGCGCAATGCCGCGATGAGTGCGAGCAGGCAGGCCGTCGCAAGCGCGACGAGCGTGACCTGTTCCCTGGCGACGCCGAGCAGCGCGGTTGCGCCCGGGATCTTCGCGAGCAGCACCAGGGCCGCGGTGAGTGCCGGGATCAACAGCGCCGGCATGAACAGGCGATGGCCAAGACGCGCGGCGCTTGCGGCGCGACCCGGGTCGGCTGTCTGCGTCGCCGGTAGCGCGCGCATGCCGAATGCGGCGAGCAGGGCGAGCGCGATCACACCGGCACCGACCGCCTGGTGCGGCAGACGCTCGCCGGCTTTCGCGGCGGCCTGGATCGCGTCGCCGGCCGCGAAGGCGACCGTGAGCAGACCCCAGAACGCCGCGCGCGCCCAGCGTCGTGCGCGCAGGTTGCGCCACGCGGCCGCGCCGAGCAGCAGCGCGGCGAGCAGGTAGACGGCCTCAATCACCGCCATCCTCCGGCCGTGCCGCGAGTTCGCGGCGCAGATGGCGTTCGACGTGGCGGATGCGCCAGGCGTGCACGGCGTAGGCCGCGAGCGCAGTCGGCAGTGCCCACAGTGCGATCGCCATCGGGTCGAGCACGATGCCGTTGCGCGCATAGAAACCCTGGATCAGCAGCACCGCGCCGAAGGCGATGAACACGTCCTCGCCGAAGAACAGGCCAACGTTGTCGGTCGCCGCGGCGAGTGCGCGGACCCGCTCGCGCTGTGCCGCATCGAGCGATCCGAGCGTCTTGTCGGCGGCCGCCTCGCTCATCGGTGCGAGCAGTGGGCGCACGGTCTGCGCATGCCCGGCCAGCGTGGTCAGGCCGAACATGCTGACCAGCTGGCGCAGGCCGAGGTAGGTGCAGAGCAGGCGGCCGAGCGTCATGCCGCGCAGCGAGGCGATCCAGGCGCGTCCGTGCTCGCGCAGGCCAGCCTCTTCGAGCAGGCCGACGATCGGCAGCGTCAGGATCACGAGCAGCGGCGCACGGCTCGACAGGAACGAATCGCCGAGCAGGGCGAGCAGGTCCGGCAGGCGGAGCCCGGCCGCGAGTCCGCTCGTGAGGCCGGCGCTGACCACGACTAGCATCGGATTCAGGCGCAGTGCGAAGCCGCCTACCACCACGCCGACGCCGAGCAGCGGCCAGTAGCTCATCCGCGGTCTCCCGACGCGAAGGGTACGACCGCCACACCCGCGGCCTCGAGCGCCGTGCGCAGCCGGCGTGCGAAATCGCCGGCATCGGCGCGGTCGCCGTGGATGCAGAGCGTATCCGCCGCGAGGGCGATGCGCGCACCGTCGCGCGCGGTCACCTCGCCGTGCAGGACGATGTCGAGCGCCTGCCTGATCGCGGCCTCGACATCGCCGATGACCGCACCGGCGACACGGCGTGGCGTCAGCGCCCCGTCCGGCTCGTAGCGCCGGTCGCAGAATGCCTCATGCGCGACGCGCAGGCCCAGCGCGAGACCGGCGCGTGGCAGCGCGCTGCCGGCGAGACCGACCAGCACCAGCCGCGGATCGAAATCGCGCACCGCCTGCGCGATCGCTTCGGCGAGCGGCATTTCGCGGGCCGCCATGTTGTACAGCGCACCATGCGGCTTGACATGGCCGAGGCGCCTGCCGGCGGCCTGCGCGAACGCCGCGAGCGCACCGGTCTGGTACAGCGTCAGCGCATAGGCCTCGCCGGGCGTGAGGCGCATCTCGCGCCGGCCGAAGCCCGCGAGGTCCGGCAGCGACGGGTGTGCGCCGATCGCCACGCCGTGCGCGACGGCGCCGGCGACCGTGCGCCGCATGACCTCGGGGTCGCCGGCGTGGAAGCCGCAGGCGATGTTCGCCGAGCTGACGTGGCGCAGGAGTTCCTCATCCTGACCCATGCGCCAGGCGCCGAAGGATTCGCCCATGTCGGCGTTCAAGTCGATCGGTCGGATCATTCGCGCAAGCGGTAGCGGATGTGGTTCGTGAGGACGGTGAGCGCCCGCTCGCGCCGTTGCCAGCGCAGCCAGGCCTCGTCGAGATCGATCAGCGCGAAGCGTAGCGCATCGCCAGGGCGGCGCTGCGCGAGTCGTGGCAGATCGATCCGCGCGACGTGTGCGATGCGCGGATAGCCGCCGGTGGTCGGGTGCTCGGCGAGCAATGCGATCGGCTGGCCGCCGGGCGGCAGTTGCAGCGTGCCGAGCGGCACGCCGGTCGAGACCAGCTCGACCGGCTCGCGCAGCGCGAGCCGCGGCCCGTTGAGGCGTGCGCCGACGCGGTTCGAATCGCGGGCGATGCGGAATTCGTCGCCGAGCAGCGCGCGCCGCGACGTGGCATCGAGCAGCGTGAAATGGCTGCCCGCGACGAGCTGGATCGGCCGGGCCGGATTCACGTCGAACCAGTTCGTCGGATTGATCCACCACGACGGCGCGAACACGCGCATCGATCTGCTGCCGCTCAGACAGGCCGCATCGTGCCTGCGCCACAAGGCACGGCATAGCGTGCGCGGCGCGGCGGCGCAGGGCAGGCGGTCGCCGGTCATAAGCGCCCGGCCGTCGAACGGGCCGAGCCGCGCGTTCAGATCGGTGCTGCGGCTGTCGAGCACCGGCGGCACGCGGATGCCACCGGCGATGGCGAGCACGCTGCGCGCGCCGTGTCGCAGCGACCCGCAGACCAGTGTACTGCCGGCGGCGAGCAGCACGGGCCGCCAGACTGGAACCGTGACGCCATCGACCCGTGCGTCCGGATCGGCACCGCACAGCGCGATCAGCGCCGCTTGCGGGAAATGTAGGGTCGGCCCGACCAGGGTGATTTCCAGGGCCGCCGCATCCCCGGGATTGCCGACCAGCGCATTGGCGAGATGCAGTGCGACCTCGTCCAGCGCGCCCGCGGGGCTGACGCCGATCGCGGCATGACCGTGTCGGCCGCGGTCCTGGATTGTGGTCAGCAGACCGGGACGGCACACCTCGATCGCATCGACCGCAGCCGGACTCGACGGGGTTGCGGCTGCCCTGGTGGTGTTCGCGAAGACAATGCCTTCGCTATTCGCATGACGTGGCTCCGCTTCGTCATCGG
>CAYYHP010000188.1:0-4781 GCA_964471815.1 uncultured Rhodanobacteraceae bacterium | reverse complement strand
CGGACGCGAACAGGCGCGCGCGCAGGCGCCCGCGTTCGGCCGGCAGATGCAGCGTGCGACGTACGCGCTCGCTGCCGAGCCGCCCGGCGATCGCCTCGCCGAGCAGGTCGAGGCCACGCGCGTCCATGGCCGACAGCCAGACGCGCGGCGTGCCATCGCCGGGAGAATCCAGTCGCGGCGCGACGCCGTCGAGCCGGTCGATCTTGTTGAATACCAGTACCTGCGGCACTTCATCCGCGCCGATCTCGGTCAGCACCGCGGCGACATCGGCCATGCGCTGCTCGCGCTCGGGATCGGCCGCATCCACCACGTGCACGAGCAGATCGGCATCGCGCGTCTCGGCGAGCGTGGACTTGAACGCAGCGATCAGATCGTGCGGCAGGTCGCGGATGAAACCGACCGTGTCGGCCAGCACGACCGGCCCGCACGGCAAACCTTCTATGCGGCGCAGGGTCGGATCGAGGGTCGCGAACAGCTGGTCGGCCGCGTACACGCCGGCGCCGGTCAGGCGATTGAACAGCGTGGACTTCCCGGCATTCGTATAGCCGACCAGCGACACCAGCGGCACCGCGTTGCGCAGCCGCGCGCGGCGCGCGGTCTCGCGCTGCGTGGCGACCTTCGCCAGGCGCTGCTCGAGCTGCTTCATCTTCTCGCCGATCAGCCGGCGGTCGATCTCGAGCTGGGTCTCGCCGGGACCGCGCAGACCGATCGCACCGCCGCGCTGGCGCTCGAGATGCGTCCAGCCGCGCACCAGGCGCGTGGCCATGTGCTTGAGCTGGGCCAGCTCGACCTGCAGCTTGCCCTCGTGGCTGCGCGCGCGCTGGGCGAAGATGTCGAGGATCAGACCGGTGCGGTCGACCACCCGGCACTCGACGAACTTCTCGAGGTTGCGCTCCTGGACCGGGCCGAGCGCGTGGTTGACGAGGATCAGGTCGGCCTCGCTGGCCGTCTTGAGCGCCTTCAGCTCCTCGGCCTTGCCGCTGCCGATGAAGAAACGCGGATTCGGCCGGTCGATGCGCGCGGTCAGCGTGCCGACGACCTGCGCGCCGGCCGAGCGCGCGAGTTCGGTGAACTCGTCAAGCAGCGGCTGCGGATCGCCTTCGCCCAGCCAGGCCGGCTGGACGAGCAAGGCACGTTCACCTTTCCGGGAGCGTTCGAACAGGATTGCTTACTCGTTGTCGGAATCGTCCGCGGGAACGGACGCGGCCGGCGCGGACGCATGCGCACCGCTCTCGCCGACGCGCACGTTGCGGCTGGGCACGACGGTCGAGATGGCGTGCTTGTAGACCATCTGGCTCACGGTATTGCGGAGCAGCACGACGAACTGGTCGAACGATTCGACCGTTCCCTGGAGCTTGATGCCGTTGACGAGATAGATCGAAACCGGCACACGTTCGCGCCGCAGCGCGTTCAGAAACGGATCCTGCAGCGACTGCCCTTTGGACATTGTTTTCTCCTTGCATGCGAACCGGACAAAAAGCACTCAGGGAAACCCACGGTACGACCCCGCAGCCCCGGTCCAAACTTGGGCATCTTAACCGCCCGGACGGCAAAATGCCGTAACGGCCGTTACGCCGGAATCAAGGCAGGCCCGGATGACCACGCGGCCACAGGGCGCCGGGATGCCGGCGAACAGGCCTGCAACGCAAAGCGCCCGACCAGGCCGTGCAAGTCCAGGGCCGCGCCCGGCCGGGTCCGGGAGCGCGCTTCATGCCGGAGGAGCGGAGTCGAGAAAGGCCTTCACCGCACGCCCGGCGCGTTCCCCGGCATCCTCGCGGTCGGGATCGATCCAGAGCGCATCGAGTTCGGCACGCAGCCAGGTCACCTGGCGCTTGGCGAGCTGGCGTGTAGCGAAAATCGCGCGTTCGCGAAATTTCGCGGCATCGGTGCGGCCGTCGAGATGCTCCCAGGCCTGACGATAGCCGACCGCGCGCAGGGCCGGCAGGTCCGGATCGAGGCCGCGCGTGCGCAGGCCGCGCACCTCGTCGAGGAAGCCGGCATCGAGCATCGCGTCGAAGCGCTGCGCAATCCGCTCGCGCAGCGGCGCCCGATCGACCGGCACGAGGGCGAGCTTGAGCAGCCGGTACGGCATGCGCTCGCCGGCCTGCCGCTGCAGCTCCGACAGTGGCCGGCCACTGAGCGCGATGACTTCCAGCGCACGCAGCAGGCGCTGCGGATCGCTGACCCGAATGCGCGCGGCGGCCGGTGGATCGAGCGTCGCCAGCCGCGCATGCAGGGCTGGCAGCCCGAGGAGTTCCGCCTCGCGTTCGAGCGCGCGGCGCAGTACCGGATCGGCAGCCGGCAGTTCGGCGAGGCCGTGCTGGAGCGCACGGAAGTACAGACCGGTACCGCCGACCAGGAGCGGCACGCGGCCATGGGCGGCGATGTCGGCCATCGCCTGCAGCGCATCGCCGCGAAAGTCACCCGCGGAATAGGTGTCGCGCGGATCGCGCAGATCGATCAGCCGGTGCGGATGCCGGGCGAGCGTCGCTGCGTCGGGCTTGGCCGTGCCGATGTCGAGACCGCGGTAGACCAGCGCCGAATCCACGCTGACCAGTTCCAGCGGGAACCGCTCGCGCAGCGCACAGGCCAGCGCGGTCTTGCCCGAGGCAGTCGGTCCCATCAGGAAGATCGCCGGCGGGCGCGAGTCGATGGGCATGGGCGAGCGATGGAAACGGCGGAGAGCGGTCGGCCCGCGGCATGCGGGCCGATCCGGCGAAGTGTAGCGGGCTACAGACCGAACGCACGCTTCCGGGCCGCACGAGGCGGCCCGGAATGTCGCGCGTGCTCAGTGCGCCACGCCCATTTCGTTGAGCAGATTGTCGGCATGGTCGATCTTGTCCATGACCCAGAGCATGTAGCGCACGTCGACCTGGATCGAACGGGTCAGCGCCGGGTCGAAGATCCAGTCCGCGCTCACACTGTCCCAGTTGCCGTCGAAGGCGAGGCCGACCAGACGACCCTGGGCATCGAGCGTCGGCGAGCCGGAATTGCCGCCGGTGATGTCGAGATCGGCGAGGAAGTTCACCGGCAGCGTACCGAGCGCCGATGAGGCGTATCGGCCGTAATCCTTCGAGCGGATCGCCACCTGCTGTGATTTCGGCGTGTCGAACGGATCCTCGCCGGTAGTCTTGGCAAGGATGCCCTCGGCCGTAGTGAACGGCAGGAACTGTACGCCGTCCTTTGCAAAGCCCTGCACCTTGCCGAAGGTCACGCGCAGCGAGCCGTTCGCATCGGGATACACGGCACGGCCCTGGGCACGGTTAAACGCGATCATCGCCGCCATGTAGCGCGGCCGCAGACGCATCTCCTCGCCCTGGCGATTCTTGCGTTCCTGCTCCATGCGCAGCAGATCCGGCATCAGGCCGACCATGAGCTTGAGGGCCGCATCGTCGGACTTCTCGATCTCGCCACGCGTCGCCTTGAACAGGCGCAGGCGCTCGGCGGTGTCGGCGAGCCGCGTGCCGGCGTACAGCGCATCGAGCTTCGCGGCGATCGTCGCCTCGTCCACGGCGCCCGCACCGAGCCAGGCGTCGAGCGCCGGCAGGCGCTGCTCGGCCGGCAGTTTCACGTAACGGCGCAGGTAGTACTCGAGCAGCTGACGATCCACACCGGGATCCATGCGCCGTTCGAGCTGCTTGAGCGAGCCTTCGAGCTTGACCTCGTCACGCTGCTGGAAACCGTATTCGCGCTGCATGTCCGGCTTCGCGTGCTCGATCGCGTGCCGGTAGATCGTGTAGGCGGAACCGTAGATGCCGATCCGCGCGATGAAGCCGAGGACCTGGTCGCGCTCGCGCGTGGCGCGCTGCGCGGCCAGCAGCCCGCGCAACGCCGCGATGTCGGCCGAGTGCCTGGCCATCTCGCCGCCCTGCGCGGCCAGCCACTGGTCGAGCTCGGCCTCGCGCGCCTGCTTGATGGCCACCGCGTCGGCCTTGGCCAGGCCCTGCAGCTGGCCCTGGAAGTTCTTCAGGCTGTTCTGGTAGCTCGCCATCGCGTTGGCATACTTCACCGCGATCTTCGGGTCCTTCTTGCCGGCCGTGTCGATCAGGCCGATCACGTCGGTGAACAGGCTTACCATGGTCGGATACGACCACTCGATCGCGTCCTTGACCTCCTCGGCGAGCCGGTAACGATTCGTGCGGCCCGGATAGCCGGCCACCATCACGTAGTCGCCGGCACTCACGCCCGCCGCGTTGACGGGCAGCCAGTACTTCGGCTTGAACGGCACGTTGTCCTTGGAATACGTGGCCGAACTGCCGTCCTTCGCGACGTAGGCACGGAAATAGCTGAAATCGCCGGTGTGGCGAGGCCACATCCAGTTGTCGACGTCGCCCCCGAACTTGCCGATCGCGTCCGGCGGCGCATAAACCAGTCGCACGTCCTTGATCTCGCGCTGCTTGACGAGCTGAAAGCTGTAACCGCCGTAGAACGAGTACACATCGCAGCGCAGGCCCGGCTTCTCGCAGGCGGCGACCAGCGCCTTCTCGGCCTTGTCGATGGCCTGGTAGCGATCGAAGCCGGTCATCGCGTCCGTCACCTTGGTGTTGATCTCCTGCGTCACGTCGCGGATGTCCTCGGTGACGAACACGCGCAGATTCGGATCGCCGGGCAGTTCCTCTTCGTGCGATTTCGCGAGGAAACCGGACTTGATCAGGTTGCGCTCCGCGGTGGAGTTGTACTGGATCGTGCCGTACGCGCAGTGGTGGTTGGTGACCACCAGGCCCTCCGGCGACACGAACGAGGCCGTACAGAAGCCGAGGCTGACGACCGCGCCCATGGTC
>CAYYHP010000187.1:0-4880 GCA_964471815.1 uncultured Rhodanobacteraceae bacterium | reverse complement strand
CAGCAGGTCGCTGTTGCCGATGCCGACCGTATCCAGCACCTGCTTGAAGTTGTCCGGTTCGAGCAGCAGCAGCGCGTGCTCGGTCTTGCCGCCGGCCGCGGCCGCCACACAGTGGTCGAGCTCGTTGAGCAGGTGCTGGCGGTTGTAGAGGTCGGTGACCAGGTCTTTCGAGCGCAGCGTGTCGAGCTCCTTGGCGAGCTCCGGATTCGCTTCCTGGCGGTGGAAGATGATCTGCTGGCAGGGTTCGCCCTCGTAGCTCGCCTCGGTGAACTCCATGATGGCGTCGAAGGTGGAGCCGTCCGCGCGTTGCGCCTTGACGTTGAGCCGCGATGGCGGCTTCTCGCCCTTGGACAGGCGCTTGAGCAGGGCCTTGAAGTCCTCGGCATCATCACCGGCGATCATGTCGAGCAGCGACATGCCCTGGACCTCGTCGAAGTCCTCGAGACCGAACATCTCGAGGTAGGCCTTGTTGGCCCGCACATGCATGCCCTCGTGCACGTAGGCGATCGGGTCGCGCGAGGAATCGAGCAAGGCTTCGCAACGGCGCTCGGTCTCGCGCAGCGAGGCTTCCAGCCGGCGCACGTTGCGGCGCGTCTGCAGGCTCTCGAACTCGCGGCGAACCACGGTCTGCAGGTGCTCGGGCCGGTTGCGCAAGGCCAGTGCGCGTACGCCGGAGCGGCACACCTCGACGATCTGGTCTTCGCTGGCGCCCTGGGCGGTCACCACCAGGGCGACGTCCTTGCCGCTATGGTTGATGGCCTCGGCGACCTGGGCGAGCGGCAGTCCCCGCGCGTGCAGGTTGGCGAGGACCAGATCGGGCGACTGCGCCTGCAGCTGCTCCTCGAGTTCCGCTTCATTAGTAGCGCGCGACGGGCGCACGGCGATGCCGCCGTTGCGCAGCACGCCGATGAGATGCTCGGCGTCCTCGACCGAGTCCTCGATCAACAACAACCGGATTACGCCTTCCTGTTTGTTCATCGCCACATGTTGCCTGAAACCGATTTGTGCAGGGACGCCGCCGGATGGCCGGGGCGACGCGGGTCGGCCCCGTGCCCGCCTGCAGGTGCGGCGCCTCCCACTGCACCGCCGTTCATCGGCGGTTTTACCTTATCCATCCGGGCATTTCCACCGTCCGCCGGCCAGCCCGTCGGCCGCATCACAGTGGCGTCTTGGCTGCCTGGCCGGCGAGCTCGCGCACCAGTCGCGGCACCAGATAGCCCGGCAGGCGCTCGCGCAAGCCGGCGATCAATTCGCGTGCGGCCGCATCGTCGACTTCGAAATGCGTGGCACCCTGCACCCGGTCGAGCTGGTGCAGGTAGTACGGCAGCACACTGCATTCGGCGAGGCGTTCGGAAAGTGCCGTGAGCGCATCGACGCCGTCGTTCACGCCACGCAGCAGCACGGCCTGGTTCAGGAGCTGCGCACCGCATTCGCGCAACCGGGCGCAGGCGATGGCCACGCCGGCATCCAGCTCGTTGGCGTGGTTTGCATGCAGAACCACGACCTTCTGCAGTGACGAGGTGTCGAACCAGGCACAGAACTCGTCGTCGATCCGCTCGGGCAGCACGACCGGCAGACGCGTGTGCAGGCGTAAGCGGCGCACGTGCGGGATCGCCGCGAGCGCCGAGGAGAGCCCGGCGAGCTTGGGCGTGGCGAGTGCCAGCGGATCACCGCCGGACAGGATCACTTCACGGATCGTCGCATCGCCGGCGATGTGCGCCAGCGCCTCGTTCCAGTGGCCGGTCGCGGCCGTCTCCGCGGCATAGGGAAAGTGTCGGCGGAAGCAGTAGCGGCAGTGCACGGCGCATGAGCCGGTCGCGATCAGCAGTACGCGCCCGGCGTACTTGTGCAGCACGCCCTGGGCGGCACGCGCGGCGAGATCGCCGACCGCATCGCGTGTGAAGCCCGGCACCTCGCCGAGCTCCGCGGCCTGCGGCAGCACCTGCCGCAGCAGCGGATCGGCGGGATCGCCGTGCCGCATGCGCGCGATGAAGCCGCGTGGCACGCGCAGCGGGAAGCCGGTGTCCGTGGCGGGTAGCAACGACGTCGCGAAAGATGAGAGGCCGACGAGGTCGAGCAGCTCCAGCGGATCGCTGACGGCATCGCGCCAGAGCTCCTGCCAACGCGCCATGCCGGGCTGCGCGTGGTGGCGGTTCGCGGTTATCATTACAGGCTCGAATCCCGTCCCGGCCGCGCCGGGGAAACGCCAATTCTAGCCGTCTTCGCCGGGCGGCTTCACTTTTCCGAGCAGGAGCGCCCCATGGCCAGCTATGGCATGAACGACGTCAAGAACGGCATGAAGATCATCGTGGACGGCTATCCGTGCACGATCGTCGATACCGAGTACATCAAGCCCGGTAAGGGTCAGGCCTTCACCCGCGTGAAGTACCGCAACCTGAAGACTGGCCGCGTCGTCGAGCTCACCATGAAGTCCACCGATTCGGTGGAGGCCGCCGACGTCGTCGATACCGACATGGAATACCTCTACTCGGACGGCGAATTCTGGCATTTCATGCATCCCGAGACCCACGACCAGGTCCCCGCCGACGAGGCCGCGATGGCAGACGCCGCGAAATGGCTCAAGGGCAACGAGATGTGCATCGTCACGCTGTGGAACGGCGCACCGCTGACCGTGACGCCGCCGACCTTCGTCGAGCTCGACATCACCGAGACCGATCCGGGCGTGCGCGGCGACACCTCGGGCGGTGGCGGCAAGCCGGCCAAGCTCGAGACCGGCGCGGTCGTGCGCGTGCCGCTGTTCGTGCAGCAGGGCGAGAAGATCAAGGTCGACACGCGCACTGGTGAATACGTCTCGCGTGTGAAGTGAGCGCGGACCGCGCGGGATCGGGTCGTAGTGCCGGCTGATGCCGCGTGATGGAAGTCGGACGAGGGGAAACCGGAGCGATCCGGTTTCCCTTTTTTGCAGGCGCTGGCTAGATTGGCCGGCGTGACGAGCGACGGAGCAGGCGCGTGACAGCCGGAGCCAGACGCGACATCGACCTTCTCATCGAGGCCCGCTGGGTGATCCCGGTCGAGCCGCATGGCACGGTGCTCGACGAGCATGCCGTCGCGGTGGATGCGGGTCGCATCGTGGCCGTGCTGCCACGCGCCGAGGCGGCAACGGCCTTCGCGCCGCGCGAGCGCGCGAGCCTCGCCGAGCATGCGTTGCTGCCGGGCCTGGTCAACGCGCACACGCACAATCCGATGACGCTGATGCGCGGTCTGGCCGACGACCTGCCGTTGATGACCTGGCTGCAGGAACACATCTGGCCGGCCGAGGCGCGTGCGATCAGCCCCGAATTCGTGCGCGACGGCATCGAGCTCGCGATCGCCGAGATGCTGCGCGGCGGCACGACCTGCTGCAACGAGAACTACTTCTTTCCCGACGTACAGGCCGCGACCTACCGCCGGTACGGCTTCCGTGCGATGGTCGGCCTGCCGGTCATCGAGTTCCCCAGCGCCTGGGCGAAAACCCACGACGAGTACTTCGACAAGGCGCTCGCCGTGCACGACGAATACCGCGGCGAGCCGCTGATCGGCATGGCCTTCGCGCCGCATGCGCCGTACACGGTCAGCGACGCGAGCTTCGAGCGCACGCGGCTCCTGTCCGATCAGCTCGATGTGCCGGTCCATGTGCACATCCACGAGACCGCGCAGGAGGTCGAGGACTCGCGCCGCGAGCACGGGGTGCGTCCGCTGCAACGGCTCACCGGCCTGGGCATCGTCAACGACCATCTGATCGCCGTGCACATGACCCAGCTCACGCCGACCGAGATCGTGCAATGCGCCGAGGCCGGCGTGAGCGTGGTGCACTGTCCAGAGTCGAACCTGAAGCTCGCCAGCGGTTTCTGTCCGGCCGAGGCGCTGCGTCGCGCCGGCGTGAACCTTGCGCTCGGTACCGACGGCTGCGCGAGCAACAACGATCTCGACATGTTCGGCGAGATGCGCACCGCCGCACTGCTCGCCAAGGGCGTGGCCGGCGATGCCAGTGCATTCGATGCAGCGACGACGTTGCGCGCGGCGACGCTCGGTGGCGCACGCGCGCTCGGCTGGGGCGAGCGCATCGGTTCGCTCGAGCCGGGCAAGGCCGCGGATCTCGTGGCGGTGCGTCTCGATGCGCTGGAGACCCAGCCGCTGTTCCACGTCGTCTCGCAGCTCGTCTACGCCACGGCACGCTCGCAGGTCAGCGACGTGTGGATCGCCGGCGTGCGCAAGCTCCGTGACGGCGTGCTGGCCGGACTCGATCCAGCCGAGCTGCGCGAGCGTGCGCGGCGCTGGCGCGACCGGCTCGCCGCTTTCGACTGAGGTATCGTGTCGTCGGCCTGCCTGCACGACATCGATAGCGCCGAGGTCAGGCATTCCGCACATCCCGGATCACGCTGCCGGGATGCACCGCCATTCGATGCGAGCGGCGTCGAAGCGTCGTTCGCGCCGGCGAGCGACCGACCATGGAGGCAGGGCCGGCGACAAGCGCCAGGGACGGTTCAGGCACAGAGGCATGAAAGGCGATGAATGGCCAAACGAATGTGGATCGAGGCGAGACGGCGAAGTTCGACCGGCTGGCGGCGCGGTGGTGGGACCATGAGGGCGAATCGCGCGCGCTGCACGACCTGAATCCCGTGCGGCTCGCCTACGTCGCCCAGCGCGTTGCGCTGCGCGGTGCGCGCGTGCTCGACGTCGGTTGCGGTGGCGGGCTCCTGAGCGAGGCATTGGCACGCGCGGGTGCCGAGGTCACCGGCATCGACCTGGCGCCGGGCGTGCTCGAGGTCGCGCGGCTGCATCTGTTCGAATCCGGTTTGCGCGTCGACTACCGCGAAGCGAGCGCCGAGGTGCTAGCCGAGGAGCTGCCGGGCCGATTCGATGCCGTGACCTGCATGGAG
>CAYYHP010000186.1:0-4924 GCA_964471815.1 uncultured Rhodanobacteraceae bacterium | reverse complement strand
TGGGCGGTGAAGTGCCGCGTACCGTGCAGGGCCAATCGGCGCGGGGCGGCGAGGTCTACGCCGCCGATCAGCGCGACCAGCGGGTGTTTAATCCGCACGACGCAGGCCGCTGGCCAGCCAACCTGATCCACGACGGCGGCGATGAGGTGCTGGCGGGGTTTCCCGTGCACGCTGGCGGCGGGTTCGGCAAGCGAGGCGGGAGGGCTGGCGCGACGGTCGGCGACTACGGCATGGGCGCGACCATGGAAACTGTCGGATACGGCGACACCGGCAGCGCCGCCCGCTTCTTCAAACAGGTCGGCATCGACGCCGAGGACATTGAGGCGTCGCGGCGGCTGATCTACTGCGCCAAGGCCAGCAAGAAGGACCGCGGCGAGGGCAACGCGCACCCGACGGTGAAGCCGACCGACCTCATGCGCTACCTGTGCCGGCTGGTCACGCCGCCCGGCGGCGTGGTGCTCGACCCGTTCATGGGCAGCGGCAGCACAGGGAAGGCCGCGATGCTTGAGGGATTCTGGTTCATCGGCATCGAGCGGGAACCGGAGTACATGCACATCGCCGAGGCGCGCATTCGACACGCAGCGACCGGATACCAGCCGCGCGCGCAGTGCGCAGAGGCGGCAGCGGCATGAGCCTGCTCGATCGCATCACAGGTTCGCTCACGCCATGGCTACTGCTCGTGTGGATTGCCAGCTTGTCCGGCGCGGCCGTGATCGCGAATCACGCCGGCGCGCTCGCCGAGAGGCGCACCTGGGAGGCCCGCGAGGCCAAAGCCAGCGCTGCTGCGGCGCAATCCGTGGCGTCCGAGATCAAGGCGGCCGCGGCTGCCTCCATCGCTATCGCCGGCGAGCTGCGCACCGCCGCCGTGGCGATCGCCAGCAACCGCGAGCGCACGCGCGTGATCGTGCGCGAGGTGATCCATGCTGTCGATGCTGATCCGAATCTCGCTGTGCGCCTGCCTGGCGATGTTGTCCGCATGCGCCGCGAACAATCCGCCGCGAGTGCCGCCGCCGCGGCCGGCCCTCGGCGAGATCCGCGCGAGTGATCTCGAGCTCTGCGAGCCGCTCACGCCGGACGTGGACGAGACCGCACGAGCAGCGATCGCGGCCGACGCGCAGAGTCGAGGCGATCACATCGAATGCCAGCTCCGCCAGCGGGCGCTGCTCGGCATCGTGCGCGAGCTGATCGAGCGCGGCGTGCTGATGCTGCGCATCGGCGAGTAACAACCGCCCAAAGTATACCTGAACGGCTGCCCTGTCGGCCGGCTTGATTGCGCCTGTTGACATGCCGGATATATCCGGATATAGTTCGCCCACGGTCGCGATGCGACCGCCGCGCCTCGGGGCTCAGGGGCAGGAGATCGAGATGGTCAGCAACTTCCAGGCGTGGCTCGACAGTGCCGACATGCCGCAGCGCGATGGCGCCGGCAACTGGTTCGACCTCGAGGACGGCCTGTACTACAACACCAAGATCGATTACCGCCAGCCGAGCCGTCCGCTCCGCGTCATCAGCGCGCGCGCGATGGATGCGCGCACCGTTGCGAAGATGTTTGGCGGCAAGGCGCTGACCGGCAGCGCGGCGCAGAAGGAATGGGGCGAGAAGATCCGCGCGGAGAAGATCGCTGGGATGACAGATGATCAGGCGGAGCTCGCGTGCGACCCGAACGGTCTCGGTCGCAGCGCTCACTTCTGGATCGAGAACCGCACGCGCGCTGCGCATGAGATCGGCCAGTTCTTCATCGAGCAGAAGGCCCTGCTGGCGCGTGCGAAAGCCCTGCTGGCGCGTGCGAAAGCCCTGCGCGACGCGGCCATCGCCGAGGAATACGCCGCGCTAGCCGCGGAGTACAACGCTATGACGACCGCTTGGGGGTTCAAATGAGCACGACGAGGAACTTCGACGTTTACATCGAGCACGATGACGGCGGAAAGTGCCGGGTAGCGCGCTCAGTAGCGGCGCTGAGCGCTGCGCATGCCGTGCAGATCGTGTGCGAGGAAATCCGGTGCAACGAGGATCATTTCTCCGCGCTGCCTGCGTTCGCGGTCAGCGAGACGCACAGCATAGACCCGCGCGGTAACGACGGCCTCGGCGCGCTACGCAGCGGAACAGGGCACGCAGTCCAGTGCAGCGTGGGTCTCGTCGAGAGCGCATTCGACGGGCATGTACCGATCGGCGTGACACCGGTGTTCGCGGTGATCGAGCACCCGGAGCACGGACACATCGCGGTATCGGTAGCGGAGTTCCACGCACTCGGCCTGCCCGAGGTCGGCAACTGGCACTGGCTGGGCTGATCGCATGAGGCTGCGCGACTACCAGCTAGACATCTTCGACCAGATCAAGGCGAGTTCGTCGAACGACATCGTGCAGCTCGACACCGGCGCGGGCAAGACGCCGATCGAGGCCGCGCTTGCGCAATGGGCGCCGCGCACGCTGCTGGTTGCGCACCGAAACATTCTGATCCAGCAGATCAGCGAGAAGCTCGCCGCGTTCGGTTTGGAACACGACACGATCAGCACAGAGCACACGCGCCGCCGGTGCATTGCCTCGCACCGGCGGCACGGCCGCAGTTACATCCGGCGCGGGCATCCGACGCGGCGCGTCGCGAGCATGCAGAGCATCGTCGCGGCCCTGCGGCACGAGCGTCTCGACATAGACACGGCGCTGCCGTGGCTTATCGTCATCGACGAGGCGCATCACGTCGTGCCAGACAACATGTGGGGCCGGTTGCGCACGCTGTTCCCGAGCGCACGCATCGTCGGGTTCACGGCCACGCCGGCGCGCATGGACGGCGAGAGCCTGCACGTCGACAAAGGCGGCCTGTTCGACCGGCTGGTGCAGGCCCGGCAGCTCGGCAACGACAGCGCACGCGCACTGATAGACCGCGGGTTTCTGAGCGGGTTCGTCTGCTACGCCGCGCGCACGACGTACAACGTCGACGAGTTCATGACATGGCAGGAGCGCGAAGCCGCGCTGGATCGCGATCTCGCGCGAGCAGCGATGGGCGAGTACGTCGGCGATGGTCGGCGCCGGGTGTTCAGCGAGCGCAAGGCGGGGCTCGACTGGTCGGGCGGAACACTCGAACTGATCGGCGATCCAGTGGCCGAATACCGGCGCGTGGCGCTGGGCACCCGCGCCATACTCATGGCCCCGGCGATCCAGAACGCCGAGGAATTTGCCCGCATGTTTCGCGATGCCGACATCCCCGCGGCGTGCATCAACAGCACGCAGTCGCCCACCGAAATCGCTGGCCTGCTCGATGCGTTCCGCACCGGGCACTGCCGCGTTCTGACCAATGTGGACATGATCGGCGAGGGGTTCGATTTGCCGGCATGCGAGACGCTAATCATCGCGACGCGCACGGCCTCGTTCCCGCGATACCGGCAGTGGTGCGGCCGCGTGCTTCGGCCGGAGCCGAACAAACCGCACGCGACGATCATCGATCTTACGGGCATGTGCGCAGAGCACGGCCTGCCCGACGAGCCGGTTGCGTGGGATCTGCTCAATCCACCGTGCGGCCCGAAAACGAAACGAAGCGTGCCGTGCGGCGACTGCGGCGCCTTCTTCCTGTTCAAGCTCGAGCACTGCCCGGCGTGCGGCTGGGCGAATGCCTGGCTCGACAGTCAATCCGCATTCGCACCTGGCTCGTACCGGTTCGACATCCGCATGATCGATCAGGATCTTCGCGGGTTCGTGATCCGCGAGCGCCGGCAGGCGCAGGACGCGGAGCGCCTGCGCACTGAGCTACTCAAACCGCCCAGCGGCTTCGGCGCGGACCTTGTCGGCCGCACGATCAACGAGCTAGCACAGTGGCTACCGCAGCGCCTGAAAGACGCGGGCGTTCCGATCGTCGAGATCAATGCCTTCCTGCGCTCGCCAGCCGCATACGACCGCGCGTTCTACATGCGCCATTTCACTCGCGCCGACCTGCAGTCAACGTCAAGCGCAAAAGCATTAAAGGTATACAATACGTGGCGCAAACAACGCTGATACGCGGAGACTCTGCGGACCACGGCCGCGCGTGCGACCTGATCTTGACCGATCCGCCGTTCGACATGTCGGGCGCTGAACTAGCGCGCATCCTAGAGCGCTATCACTCGCCGCACCTGCTGCTGATTACGACGATGCGGCAGCTGCTCGACTTCATGTCGCGCACCGAGTGGCGGTTGAATTTCGACTTCGTGCTGGATGGCGCAATGCCGAAGAAGGCCAAGAGCTACCAGCAGCCGTTCTACGTGCACCAGACGGGCGTCTATCTCACCCGACCTGGCGTGCGGTCTGCGTTCGATCGCCGGCGCCGACCGCGCTCGGACGTGTTCGAAGCTAACGGCTACTGGCCGACGATATTTCGTGCGCCGCGTGATCGTGCGCAGGAGCATGGGCACGCGAAAAACGCGGCGGCGGTAACTGACCTGCTCGGAAGCTTTGCCGTCGGCAGCGTGTGCGATCCGTTCGCCGGAACAGGCACAACGGCTATCGCCGCATTTGACCTCGACGTGCCCTGCACGCTGATCGAGAAAGATCAGCAAACGTTCGACGAGCTGAAGCGCACGTGCCGGTTCATGGGCGCGTACGGCATGGAGATCATCGAATGAAATACCTGACATGGCTGGTTCTCAACGATGGCACCTGCGAGCGCGTGACCGAGGCCGATATCGACCCGGGCGCTGAGGCCGGCGTCATTGACCGCGCACTGATCCCGCTATCGATCGGAGCGCCTGGCAGCGCCGGCGGCCGTGGAAGCGGGTACACGGTAACGGGCGAGATCGGCGCCAAGCGGGCGCTGCTGCGGCTGCTCGATAACGGCGCGCCGGTTGCGGACGTCGGCGTGTGCCTGCACTCGCGCGCCGCGCGCGGCTTGTGGTACGCCCTGGCGGAGGCCGCTGGCGACTGGATGGCCGCAATTCCGATGCCGTCCGCGCCGTGGTGC
>CAYYHP010000185.1:0-4937 GCA_964471815.1 uncultured Rhodanobacteraceae bacterium | reverse complement strand
AGCACGCGCGGCACCAGGGCCATGCGCTCGAGGCACGAGCCAGCCGTCTGCACGGCCATTTCCCAGAGACCGTCGTGTGCGTCGAAATCGCCGTAGGCATGACCAAGTTCGGCGAGCCGCCCACAGACAAGCGCGAAATGCCGGGCCTCGTCATCAGCAACGCCGACCCAGTCGTCGTAATAAGCCTCCGGCAGGTCGCGAAACCGGTAGACCGCGTCCCAGGCCAGGTTGATCGCGTTGAACTCGATATGGGCGATCGCGTGCAGCAGCGCGGCGCGGCCGGCGAGCGTGCCGAGTCCGCGCGGTGCGAGTTCGCGCGGCGAAACCAGGCGCGGCCGCAGCGGTCGCCCGGGCGCGCCGATCGGCATCGCCGGCGTGGCCGTGCGCGCATGCAGCCGGCCGGCCCGGCGCGCCGTGGCGGCGGCCTGGGTCATGGCGACCTTGCGCGCGGGATCGCATTCCGCGAGGCAATGCGCCGCGACCTCGAAGATGCCCTGCTGCGGCTCGCTCATGGCCTTCGCCCCGTTCTGCGTGATTCGATCCAGACCGACCGCTTATCCCTCACATCGCCTCGCACTCTACCGCGCGCCCTCGGCAGCCGGTGATGAGGGTATCGGGATCGGCGCCTGCAGACGCCGCACACCGACCACGCCGGTCGGCCGGAGCACGAGCCCCGCGTAGAGCTGTCCGAGGTCACGCTCGACGCCGCCATCGAACCCGCTCCGGCCGAGCCAGCCGAATGCGGTAGCGAGGCGGTACAGCCGGCCGTGCTCGTCGAGTTCCATGGTGTACACGCGCTTCCCGGACATCAACGCCGCATCGATCGCCGAGCGAACGTCGGCGACGCTGCGCTGCGCATGCATGGCCGCGCTGACCGCGCCCGGCTCGAACCGCACGTCCACGCCGCGGAAGTATGCGAGCCAGGCAACGGTGTTGAGTTCCTCAGTGATCAGTACGTCATTGGCGCCGAGATGCTCGCGATCGGCCAGGCGCTCGGCGATCCGGTAGCGCAACGGCCAGTCGCGCTGTGGCCCGAACGCCGCGAGCAGGTTCACCACGAAAACGACGACGGGCGCAGTGGCCATGATGCGCACCGGCAACGCCCGGGCGCCAAGACCGAGCATCGCGACGAGCGCGAGCCAGGCGGGAAACAGGAACTCGATGTCGCGTGGCTCCCACCATCCCGCAAATAGCAGGTTGACGAGGCCGTAGATGGCGATCACCCCCAGCCGGCGGCGCGTTTCCATCGCAACGAGGCCGGCACGGCATGCCTGTACGCCAGCCCAGGCGAGCAGCATCAGGCCGAGTACCGCCGGCACCAGCAGCCACGGCACGAGCAACAGCTCGTAGGCATAGACGAGGTTACCGAGCCCGAGCACGATGCCACCGAGGCGCGCGATGAGGGTCGTACCGGCGTGGAAACCCGCGACACCGCCTTCGCCCTGCCAACCGTACCCGAGCAGCCAGGCGAGAAGATGCGATCGATCGCTGCGCATGCCGAGAGCCGTGCCGATCGCGAGATAAGCCGTGAGACACGCCAGTGGCACGGCCAAGACGAGGAAGGCGAGCTTGGCGCGGCGCGCCGGCACATCAGCATGCAGGCCGACGAGCAGTAACAGTGCCGGATACCAGAACACATACTGCTGCAGGAACAACACCGCGAGCACGCCGAGCAGGCTGAGCGCACTGATGCGTCCCCAACCGAGCACCGGACTGCGCCACAACAAGGCCAGCGAGGCGGCCACACAGAGCGCCGGCAGCGCGTGCACTTCGGGCTCCTGTGCGGCATTCCAGGCCGCGAAGCCGACGCCATACAGCAACGCGAGCAGCGCCGCGTGCACGACATCGGCGGTCGGCACGAGCGCCCGCGCGAGGCAGACCGCAGTCGCGATGCCGGCCAACGCATTCACGCCCTGCATCCACCACGCTGCACGGACCTGCACGAGGCCTAGCGCCTGCACCGCCTTCCAGACCATCTCGAACAGCGCGTTCGGCAGCAGATGGTTCGGATGGAACAGCGGGCCGCCCTGCTCGACCTGCGCGGCATAGGTCAGCCCGTCATAGGTGAAGTCGTGATTGAACAGGCCGAAATACAGCGTGCCCAGCGCCATGGCCAGCAAGGCCAGCGCGCGCGATTCGGAGATCGACGGGCGGCCGGCGGAACCGGCATCCGTTGCCGGCATGCCGGCCGCGAGCGGCTCGCTCACGAGGCCAGCCGGCGCTGAGCCTTGGCCTCGTCCGAGCGCTGGAACTCGAGCTCGCGCAAATAACCGTCCTGCACGCCGGTGACGTATTCGCCGGAGAAACACGAGGTATCGAAGTGGGTCAGCGCCTCGTTGCCCTCGGCGACCGCGGCGACGAGGTCGCCGAGGTCGAGATACACCAGCCAGTCCGCACCGAGGAGCTGCTGGATCTCGTCCTCGCTGCGACCGTGCGCGACCAGTTCCGCCGTGGCCGGCATGTCGATGCCGTACACGTTCGGATAGCGCACGGGCGGCGCGGCCGAAGCGAAATACACCTTCTTCGCACCGGCATCGCGCGCCATCTGGATGATCTGCTTGGAGGTCGTGCCGCGCACGATCGAGTCGTCGACCAGCAGCACGTTCTTCCGGCGGAATTCGAGTTCGACCGGATTGAGCTTGCGGCGCACGGATTTCACGCGCTCGCTCTGTCCCGGCATGATGAAGGTGCGGCCGATGTAGTGGTTCTTGACGAAGCCTTCGCGCATCGGCAGACCGAGCGCCTGGGCTAGCGAGCTGGCCGCCGTGCGCGCGGTATCCGGGATCGGGATCACCGAGTCGATGTCGTGGTCCGGACGCAGGCGGCGGATCTTCGCCGCGAGCCGTTCTCCCATGCGCAGCCGGGCCTTGTAGACCGAAACGTCCTCGATCATCGAATCGGGGCGCGCGAGGTAGACGTACTCGAAGATGCACGGCGCGTGCAGCCGCACCTCGGCGCACTGGCGATGGTGCAGGCTGCCGTCGAAGCCGAGCAGGATCGCCTCGCCGGGCGCTACGTCGCGCACGCGACGGAAGCCGAGAATGTCGAGCGCGACGGACTCCGACGCGAGTGCGTATTCCTTGCCCTCGACCGTGTCGCGCTCGCCGAGCACCAGCGGGCGGATGCCGTGCGGATCGCGGAACGCGAGGATGCCGTAACCGAGCACCAGCGCGATCACCGCATAGCCGCCGCGCGCGCGCTCATGCACCCCGGCCACTGCCTTGAACAGGTGATCCGGCGTCAGCGCGTGGCGGTCCTGGATCTGCAGCTCGTGCGCGAGCACGTTGAGCAGCACCTCGGAATCCGATTCGGTGTTGATGTGCCGGCGGTCGTCCTCGAACAGCTCGCGGCGCAACGCGTCGGTATTGACGAGATTGCCGTTGTGCGCGAGCGCGATGCCGTACGGCGAGTTCACGTAGAACGGCTGGGCCTCGCCCGGATCGTCGCTGCCCGCGGTCGGGTAGCGGCAATGGCCGATGCCAGCCCGTCCGCGCAGCTTGAGCAGGTCCTCGCGCTGGAACACGTCGCGCACCAGGCCGCGGCCCTTGTGCAGACGCAGGCGCGAGCCGTCCACGGTGGCAATGCCCGCCGCGTCCTGACCGCGATGCTGGAGCACGGTCAGCCCGTCGTAGAGCGCTGAGGCGATCTCCGACCGGCCGACGATTCCGATGATTCCGCACATGGTTACGAGTATCGCTAGGTGGAGGTCTTGGCTCCCTCGGGAGCCGGTTTCGCCGGCGCCGGCTTCGGCATCGACGGCAGCAGCGCACGGAAGTCGATGTGTCGGCCGACCGAATCGGGCAGGCGCGCCGACAGCCACTCCGCACCGGATTGGAAACCCGGCAGGAGCCGCGATTCATGCCACCACGGATCGCGCGGAAATGGCGTGAATCCGAGCAGCATCACCGCCAGCACGATCAGCAGCATGCCGCGTGCCAGGCCGAAGAACATGCCGAGCAGGCGATCCGTGCCGCTCAGGCCGCTGCCGGCGACGAGCTTGCGCAGCACGAACGAGATCAAGGCACCGCCGATCAGCGCGACCAGAAAGCACAGGCCGTAGCCCAGCAGCAGGCGCGCGGACGGCACGTCGACGCTCGTGAAGCGTTCGGCGAGCCGTTCACCGAACGCCCAGGCCAGCCAGAATGCCGCGACCCAGCAAGCAATCGCGACGATCTCCGAAATCAGGCCGCGCCACAGGCCGATCAGCACCGACAGGCCGAGCACACCCAGGATGACGTAGTCGGCCCAGTTCATGGCCGTCGCGCGTGCCGTCGGCTCAAGGCTGGGTCACGACCGAACCGCTGACGCCGAGCTTCTGGCGGATCTGCTCGCGCAGCTTCTCGGCGTTGCCACGATCGGCCTCGGGGCCGGCGCGCACGCGCCAGAGACGCTCGGCGGCCTGGCCGACCGGCTCAACGAAGGCGGCGAAGCCCGCACCCTTCAACCGGTCGCGCAATTTGTTCGCCTCGTCCTGCGCCTTGAACGCACCGACCTGCACCGCCCAGCCGCCCGCGCGATGCGCCGGCAGGGCCGCGGCCGGCGTGTCGGTCTTCGGCTGCGGCTCGGCCGTTTCGACGATGCTCGTCGGCACCTTCGGCTCGGCCTGCTTGAGCTTCAGGCGCGCCGACTCGGCCGCGGAACGATCCGCGAACGGCCCGAGCCGCACGCGGGTGGCAGGCTTGCCGTCGGTCTCGGTAGATTCGGTGATGGCCGGCAGGCCGAGCTTCCTGGCCGAGGCCACCAGCGCATTCGCATTGGCTGTATTGCCGTACACGCCGAGATGCACGAGGAAGCGGCCGGCGGCCGGTGGCGTGCCGGCTGCCGCGGTGTCGGCCGGCCTGGCCGGCTCGGTCGCCGGTTTACCCTCGGGCGGTTTGGTCTCGGCGGATTTCGCTTCGACCGGCTTGGTCTCGGCGGGTTTCGGTTCGCTGGTCGCG
>CAYYHP010000184.1:0-4941 GCA_964471815.1 uncultured Rhodanobacteraceae bacterium | reverse complement strand
CGCGCTGATCGTCGTCGTGATCTGGCTGCTGGCGCTCGACTGGCGCGAGCGCCGCGCCAGCCCGGCCAACGATGGCGTGTTCAACCTGAGCCAGATCGGGCTCGCGTTGCTGACCATCGCTGCCGTCGCCTGCCTCGTCGCCGCGGTGCCGTTCGGCCTGCTCGGCGAGCCGGACATGCACATCGCCGGCAACGGTTCGCAGGCGCATGCCTTGCGCTGGTTCGCCGATCGCAGCGAGGCGCTCACGCCGGTCGCCGGCGCGTTCGGCCTGCCGTTGCTCGCCTACAAGCTGACCATGCTGGTCTGGGCATTGTGGCTGGCGAATGCGCTGGTCGGCTGGCTGCGCTGGGGTTTCGCGGCCTGGGCGCGCGGTGGCCACTGGCGCAGCGGCCCGCCGCGAGCAAAAGCCAAAGCTGCGGCGGGCAAGGGCGAGGTCGGCGCCAGTGCGCCGACCGCGACCGACACGCGCGGCGAACCGCCCGCACCGCAGGCGTAAGCCGGTGGATGCGGGACGCGCCTCGCGGCGCACGCAGAGGATGCCGGCCATCCGGGTGACCGGGGCCGGCATCGCGCTCCGGACGACGTGGAGCCGGGCCGTCCATGCTGGTGCGTGATCTGCTGGCGTTCGCCAGCATCCGGCTGGCCGGCGATGCCGCGCGACTCGAGGCCGAAATGCTGCTCGCGCATGCGCTGCGGCGCCCGCGCGCCTGGCTGTACGCACATGGCGACGACGAGGTCGCACCCGCCATGGCCGAGATCTTCGAGACGCTCGTCCGGCGTCGCGTGGAAGGCGAGCCGGTCGCCTACCTGACCGGCGAGCGCGGGTTCTGGTCGTTCGCGCTCGGCGTCGATGCGAGCACGCTAGTGCCGCGGCCGGAGACGGAACGGCTCGTCGAGCTGGCCCTGGATCGACTCCCGCCAGGGCGGGCCGTGGCGGTCGCCGATCTCGGTACCGGCAGCGGCGCGATCGCGCTGGCGATCGCACACGAGCGGCCACGCGCGCGCGTGCTCGCGACCGATGCGAGCGCTGCGGCACTCGCCGTCGCGCAGGCGAACGCACGGCGCCTCGGCCGCGACAACGTCGCCTTCCGCGAGGGCGATTGGTGTGCTGCGTTCGAAGTCGACGAGCGCTTCGACCTGATCGCGAGCAATCCGCCGTACATCGCCGAGGACGATCCGCACCTCGAGACGGGCGATCTGCGCCACGAGCCGCGTGCGGCGCTGGTTTCCGGGCGCGATGGACTCGACGCGATCCGCCGCATCGTCACCGACGCGCCGGCACATCTCGTGCCCGGTGGCTGGCTGCTGCTCGAACATGGCCATGAGCAGGGTTCCGCCGTCCGCGGTCTGCTCGCCGTGGATTTCACCGACGTGTTCACGGCGACCGATCTCGAGGGCCGCGAGCGCATCAGCGGCGGACGGCGGCACGGCTGATCCGTTGCCAGCGGGCGGGTCGGCCAGAGATTGCCGTCGGCGTCCGCATCGCCCGCTCGTCTGGGCCCGACGCACGGCGAACCAGGGCGGATCGGTGAGCCGGCGCGAAAGTGTGACGCAGTTGGCAGTCGGTCTGTCGAACACATCGCCTGCCGACCCGCGTGCGCCTCACGGACGATCCCCTGTCCGATCCGGATGATTCACACCAGGTCGCATGGCTGGTGCGACCGGCCTGCCAGGGAGCGGAAACGCCCCACGCAAAGCGAGCGCCGGGAGGCGCGCGCGGCGGGTTCAAACTGGGACCGGCATCCCCAAGGTTTGCGCCGGTTCCCGAAACGAGTGCCCCCGCTCACGCGGGGGCTTTTTTTGCCCGCGGCATGCCGCAGTGGACGACTCCAGCCGCCAGCTTCGATTGCGCCGATGGGTCTCCGTTAGCCGATCATCCACATCGACGCCTACGAAACTGCGGCACAATCCACGCTCTGGCCGAGCGCCGGCCAATCGCGGAGCCGCGCAGCCATGCAGACGACGCCGGGCGAACCGGATCACCGCGACAGCCCGCCCCCAGGCACGATGGCCGAGGTGTTCGGCGCGTTCCTCAGGCTCGGCCTGACCTCGTTCGGCGGTCCGCTCGCGCACATCGGCTACTTCCGCCACGAGTTCGTCGAGCGTCGCGGCTGGCTCGACGAGAGCCGGTTCGCCGGATTGCTGGCCATCTGCCAGGTGCTGCCGGGCCCGGCGAGCAGCCAGATGGGCTTCGCGCTCGGTCTGGCGCGGGCCGGCTGGGGCGGCGCGCTGGCCGCGTTCGTGGCGTTCACGCTGCCTTCGGTGCTGCTCCTGCTCGCGTTCGCGGCCGGTGCACCGGTTCTGCCATCCGTCGCTCATGCCACGCTCGTGCATGGCCTCAAGCTCGCTGCCGTCGCGGTCGTCGCGCAGGGACTGGCCGGCATGGCGCAACGGCTCGCCGCCGATGCGCCGCGCGCACTGATCGCGGCCGCGGCCTGCGCGCTGATCGTGCTGACCGGCAAGGCGTGGGCACAACTGTTCGCGATCGGTCTTGGCGCGCTGGCCGGGCGGCTGTTCTGCGCGTCCGACCGTCCATTGTCGGTGGCGCCGCCGACGCGTCATGGCCCGCGCACGGCCGCAGTCTGTGGTGCGCTGTTCGCGATGGGACTCGGCGCCGCACTGGCCTTGCCGGCCGGCGCGCCGATGACGGTCCTGCTCGTGGCGAAGTTCTACCAGGCGGGTGCGCTGGTGTTCGGCGGCGGACACGTCGTGCTGCCGCTGCTCGCGGAGTCGGTCGTGGCGCCGGGCTGGATTCCAGCCGATGTGTTCCTGAGCGGCTACGGTGCCGCGCAGGCCGTGCCCGGGCCGATGTTCTCGCTGGCCGCCTTCCTCGGCGCACAGGTGCCGACCGGAGCACCGGCCCTGATCGGCGCGACGCTGGCCACGCTGGCGATCTTCCTGCCCGGGTTTCTGCTGCTCGCCGCCGTGTTGCCGGCATGGCAACGCCTGACGGCCATGTCCGGCGCCCTGCGCCTCGTCGCCGGCATCGACGCGGCCGTCGTCGGCCTGCTTGCCGCGGCACTGTACGACCCGGTCTGGCTCGAAGGCGTGCACTCGCCGGCCGACTTCGCCATCGCCGCGGTGGCTTTCGCGCTGCTCGCTGGGGCCCGGTTGTCGGCGTTATGGGGCGTGATCTGGTGCGTCGGCGCGACCCTGCTCGTCCATCTGACAGGGAAACTCTGAACTCGTTCGGCGATTCCCCTGGTCATGGAGGGGCCGCGGCGCATCGAGGGCGCAAGTGCCCGATGCGACATAGCCGAGTCTAGACCTGCGCTGGACTCGGCGTGGATCGCCAAATCCGGGCTGGACTCGTCCGGACACTTCGTTCGGTTGGCTGACGCCGCGGCGTATCAAACGGCGCCGCGCCGGCGCCCCCGCGCTCAGCCCGCGCTGCGCAGCGCGGTGACCCTGGGCGCGTACTCCGGGAAACGTGCCAGCACGGCGGTGCGGATGCCGGCGGCATCGAGTCTGCACTGGGCGAGTAGCTCCTCGCGGCCGCCGTGTTCGAGGAACTCGTCGGGCAGGCCGAGATGCAGGACCGGACGCACGATGCCGGCGGAGGCGAAGTATTCGGCGACCGCCGAGCCCGCGCCGCCCTGGATCGCGTTGTCCTCGATGGTCACGAAGGCCTGATGGCCCTGCGCGAGTTCGTCGAGCAGCGCGGTATCCAGCGGTTTGATGAAACGCATGTTGACGAGCGTCGCGTCGAGCGCCTCGGCGACCTCGGCGGCCGGCGCGACCTGACTGCCGAAGGCGAGCAGGGCGAGCCCGTGCCCGTTGCGGCGAACTTCGGCACGACCGATCGGCAGGGTTTCGAGAGTGGACGTGAGCGGCACGCCCGGGCCGGTGCCGCGCGGATAGCGCACGGCGGCCGGGCCGGCATGCAGGAAACCCGTGGTCAGCATCGCCCGGCATTCGTTCTCGTCGGCCGGCGCCATCACCAGCATGTTCGGGATGCAGCGCAGGTAGCTGAGGTCGAACGAGCCGGCGTGGGTCGCGCCGTCCGGGCCGACCAGTCCGGCGCGATCGATCGCGAACAGCACGTCGAGGTTTTGGATCGCGACGTCGTGCAGTAGCTGATCATAGGCGCGCTGCAGGAAGGTCGAGTAGATCGCCACGACCGGCTTGGCACCCTCGCAGGCCATGCCCGCGGCGAGCGTGACCGCATGCTGCTCGGCGATCCCGACGTCGAAATAGCGGCGCGGGAACTCGCGCGAGAAGCGCACGAGGCCCGAGCCTTCGCGCATCGCCGGGGTGATCGCGAGCAGGCGTTCGTCGGCCGTGGCCATGTCGCACAGCCAGTCGCCGAACACGTCGGTGTAGGTCGGCCGGCCCGGGGTCTTCTTGACGACACCCCTGACCGGATCGAACGGGCCGACCGCGTGGTATTCGATCTGGTCGCGTTCGGCCGGCGGATAACCCTTGCCCTTGGTCGTGATCACGTGCAGGACTTGCGGTCCGCGCAGTTCCTTCACGGTGCGCAGCGCGTGCAGCAGCGCCGGCAGGTCGTGGCCGTCGATCGGTCCGGTGTAGTGGAAGCCGAGTTCCTCGAACAACGTCGAGGGCACGAACATGCCTTTGGCATGCTCCTCCCAGCGCTTGAGGAAGCGCCACACGTGCCCGCCCTTCGGCACCGCGCTCTTGGCCTTGTCGCGCAGCACGTTCAGCGTGCGACTCGACATCAGCCGAGCGAGCATCTTGGTCAGCGCGCCGACGTTCTCGCTGATCGACATGCCGTTGTCGTTGAGCACGACGAGCATGTCCGGCTCGACGTCGCCACCATGATTCAAGGCTTCGTAGGCCATGCCGGCGGTCGCCGCGCCGTCGCCGATGACCGCGACGATCTTGCGCCGGTCGCCGCGGCGCTGCGCGGCGATGGCCATGCCGAGCGCGGCCGAGATCGAGGTCGAGGAGCGGCCCACGCCGAAGGCGTCGTACTCG
>CAYYHP010000183.1:0-4947 GCA_964471815.1 uncultured Rhodanobacteraceae bacterium | reverse complement strand
CGTAGCCACCGGGGCCGCCGCCGATCACCACCAGGTCGAACTTCTCGCTCATGTCTGGATTCCTCTGCTGCGCTGCCGGCCGGAGCGCGGCCGGGCAGGGTGAAATCGCGGGCACGGCGCCGGGAGTCCGGTCGCCATGCCGAATGCCTTGGGCCCGCGTGTGGCGCGCGCGCGGGGCCCTCAGAGGCCCAGCAGCATCTTGTGCGGGTTCTCGAGCTGGTTCTTGATGTCGACCAAGAACAGCACCGCGTCCTTGCCGTCGATGATGCGGTGGTCGTAGCTGATCGCGACGTACATCATCGGCGCGGCGACGACCTGGCCGTTCTCGACGATCGCGCGGTCCTTGATCGCGTGCATGCCGAGAATCGCACTCTGCGGCGGATTGACGATCGGCGTCGAGAACAGCGAGCCGAAGGTGCCGCCGTTGGTGATCGTGAACGTGCCGCCCTGCAGGTCGTCGAGGGTCAGGCCGCCTTCACGCGCCTTCTTCGCGAAGCCGGCGATGGCCTTCTCGACGTCGGCGAAGCTCATCGTCTGCGCGTCGCGCAGCACCGGCGTGACCAGACCCTTGTCGGTCGCCACGGCGACGGAGATGTCCTGGTAGCCGCGGTAGATGACGTCGTTGCCATCGACCGAGGCATTGATGATCGGGTGGCGCTTGAGCGCCTCGCAGGCGGCTTTCACGAAGAAGCTCATGAAGCCAAGCTTGATGCCATGCGTCTTCTCGAACTGCTCGGCGAGCTCCTTGCGCAGCGTCATGACTTTGCCGAGATTGATCTCGTTGAACGAGGTCAGCATCGCGATCGAATTCTTCGACTGCATCAGCCGCTCGGCGATCTTGGCGCGCATGCGGGTCATCGGGACGCGCTCTTCCGGACGGCTGCCCGGCGTCGGCACGGCGGGTGCCGCCGGCAAAGCCGGCGCGGCCGGCGCCTTGAGATGATTGACCAGGTCCTCCTTGGTCACGCGGCCGTCGCGGCCGGTGCCGGCGACCTTCGACGGGTCGATGGCGTTCTCGGCTGCGACGCGGCGGCCGGCCGGTGAGAGTTCCTCGACGCCCTTGACCGGCGAGGGCTTGGCCGGCACGTCGGCTTCGGCCGAGGACGGCTTGGCCGGCGGCGCGGAGGCATCGACGACGATCTTCGGCGCCTCGCTGGACACCGCGCCTTCCTCGATCACCGCGATGACCTCCTGGCTGACCACGGTATCGCCGGTGTTGCGGCGGATTTCCTTGAGCACGCCATCGGCGGTCGCCGGGACTTCGAGCACGACCTTGTCGGTCTCGAGGTCGACCAGATTCTCGTCGCGCTTGACCGCCTCGCCAGGCTTTTTATGCCAGGTGGCGATGGTGGCGTCAGAAACGGATTCGGGCAGGACCGGAACTTTGACTTCGATGGCCATGGAGGTCGTCCTATGTCTGGCGTGTGTCGAACTGCGTGAGCGTGGGCGGCGGAATCAGTCCGCCGCGTAGTCGGTGCCGATCGGCGCGGCCAGGGCCTGCTCGACCAGGGCCGCCTGCTCGGCGACGTGCGTGTTATAGTGACCGGCCGCCGGGGCGGGCGAGCGCGCGCGGCCGGCGTAACCGAGCGAGCGCTCGCCGATGCAGGCGCGCAGGTGGTGCTGGATTTGGTACCACGCGCCCTGGTTCATCGGTTCCTCCTGACACCAGATGACTTCCCTGGCCTTGGCGAAGCGCGCCAGCTCGGCCTTCACGTCGGCACGCGGGAACGGATAGAGCTGCTCGACGCGCACCAGCGCCACGTCGGTGATGCCGCGCTTGTGGGCTTCCTCCACCAGGTCGTAATAAACCTTGCCGGAGCAGAGCACGACGCGGTTGACCTTGGTGCGCGCCTTCACGGTCGTATCCGGGATGACGAGCTGGAAGCGGCCCTCGACGAGTTCATCGAGCGTCGAAATCGCGAGGCGGTGGCGCAGCAGCGACTTCGGCGTCATCACGACCAGCGGCTTGCGGCAGTCGCGCACCATCTGGCGGCGGATCATGTGGAAGGCCTGCGCCGGCGTGGTCGGCACGCAGACCTGCATGTTGTCGAGCGCGCAGAGCTGCAGGTAGCGTTCGAGACGTGCCGAGGAATGCTCGGGGCCCTGGCCTTCGTAGCCGTGCGGCAGGAGCAGCACGAGGCCGGACAGGCGTCCCCACTTCGCCTCGCCGGAGCTGATGAACTGGTCGATCACGACCTGTGCGCCGTTCGCGAAATCGCCGAACTGGCCTTCCCAGATCGTCAGCGTGGCCGGCTCGGAGGTCGAATAGCCGTACTCGAAGGCCATCACGGCCTCCTCGCTGAGCACCGAGTCGATCACCGACACGCTGGCGCCCTCGCGCACGTCGCCGAGCGGCATGAAGGTGCGCGCGGTCTTCTGGTCGTGCAGCACGGCGTGACGGTGGAAGAAGGTGCCGCGGCCGACGTCCTGGCCGACCAGGCGCAGGTCGTAACCTTCGGCGATCAGCGCCGCGTACGCGAGGTTCTCGGCGAAGCCCCAGTCCATCGGAATCTCACCGCGGGCCATCCTCGCGCGGTCCTCGTAGATCTTGGCCACGCGCGGATGCAGGGTGAGGTCGCCGGGCAGGGTGAGGATCCGGCCGGCGAGCGCGGTCAGGGCGTCGCGTACGACGCCGGTGTCCGCCGGGCGATCGAGCTTGCCGTCCATCCAGCGCGACCAGTCGAGCGCATACGGATCCTTGAAGTCCGGATCGAGGTCGGCGACCGGCGTGCCGGCCTCGAGCTTCTTGCGATAGCCCTCGGCGAGCGCCTGCGCCTCGCCCGCGGCGATCAGGCCGGCGGTCTCGAGCTGGCGTGCATACAGCTCGCGCGTGGTCGGCCGGGCACGGATCACCTGGTACATCACCGGCTGCGTCGCGGCCGGCTCGTCGGCCTCGTTGTGGCCGTGCCGGCGGTAGCAGACGAGATCGATGACCACGTCGCGATGGAACTTCTGGCGGTAGTCGAAGGCGAGCCGCGCGACGAACAGCACCGCTTCCGGATCGTCACCGTTCACGTGGAAGACCGGTGCGTTGACCATCTTTGCCACGTCGGTGCAGTAGTACGTCGAGCGCGCGTCCAGCGGGTTCGAGGTCGTGAAGCCGACCTGGTTGTTGATGACGATGTGCAGCGTGCCGCCGACCGCGAAACCGCGTGCCTGCGACATGTTGAACAGCTCCATCACCACGCCCTGGCCGGCGAACGCGGCATCGCCGTGGATCAGCACCGGCAGCACCTGGGTGCGCTCGGTATCGCCGCGGCGCGTCTGGCGCGCACGCACCGAGCCGGCGACGACCGGATCGACGATCTCGAGATGCGACGGGTTGAAGGCGAGCACCAGATGCATCGTGCCGCCCGGCGTGCGGACATCCGCGCTGAAGCCCATGTGGTACTTCACGTCGCCGGAGTGCGCCGGATCGTCCGGATGGTCGAAGCGGCCTTCGAACTCCGCGAACAGTTTCTGCGGCGGCTTGCCGAGCGTATTGACGAGCACGTTCAGGCGGCCGCGGTGGGCCATGCCGATGACCATGTCCTTCACGCCGTTGTCGCCGCCGCGGCGGATCAGCTCGTCGACCAGCGGAATCAGGCTGTCGCCACCCTCGAGCGAGAAGCGCTTCTGCCCGACGTACTTGGTGTGCAGGTAGCGCTCGAGACCCTCGGCGGCGGTCAGGCGCTCCAGCAGGCGCTTCTTCTCGGCCGCATCGAGCGCGAAGCGGCCGCCGGCACGCTCGAGCTGCTCGTGCATCCAGCGTCGCTGTTCGGCGTCGCTGATGTGCATGAATTCGGCGCCGATGGTGTTTGCGTAGGTCGCCTTGAGCAAGGCGATGAGATCACGAAGCTTCAAGCGCGGCGGGCCGGCCAGCGAACCGGTGTTGAATTCGGTGTCGAGATCGGCCTCGGTCAGGCCGTGCGCGGCCGGGTCGAGATCTGGCGCGGGCAACTTCGCGGTCAGGCCGAGCGGATCGAGGTTCGCCGCGAGGTGGCCGCGTGAGCGGTAGGCGGTGACCAGGCGCAGCACCGCGGCCTGCTTCTGCGACACAGCATCGGTCGCGGCGGTCGCGATCGTGACGGTGCCGCGCCCGTTGCGCCTCTGCGCGGCCTCGATGCGGGCGATCGCATCCGAGTGCGGGCGGTCGCCGGCACTGCACCCCTGGAAGTCATCGAAATATTTGCGCCACTCCGCGGCGACCGAGCCGGGATCGCGCAGGTAGTCTTCGTAGAGCTGCTCGATGAAGGTGGCGTTGCCACCGGACAAGGGTGAGGTTTCGCGGAACTGCTGGAGGAGGTTCGTGCTCACGTCGAGGGGCGCCGGGAAACAAAAGGCGCGACTAGCGCGCCCGGGACACCGATCGATCCGACCGATCGGAAGGAAACTGCGGAATTATACGCGCAAGCCGCGCAGCGGCGACAAGGCGACTTTCGGTTATGTCAAGGCGGCTTGACGTCGCTGGCCGCCTCCGGTCCACGCCGTCCGTCGGGCCGATGGGCATGCAGATGACGTGCTACAGGCTGAGCTGACGCAGAACCTCGCTCGGCGCCGAGCGCTCCCAGAGCCGATCGAAGCATACCTGCAACGGCGCCGCGCGCGTGGGTGCCCAGGTACCGGCCTCACCCTCGTAGCGGCTGCCGAGTGGGCGGTGGCAGTAGCCGTGCCGGTCGTTGAGCAGGAAGGCCTCCGCGAATCCGCGATCCTCCTCGGCAAGCGGCGTGCGGAACTGGAATACGCTCGGCAGGCGCCGTGCGAGATGGATCAGCCGATGGCCGTCGTGCAGCGGCCGTGCCGGCTCCAGCACGAGGATACGCACCGTGGCGGCGCGGCCCGCGAGTCCGACGCGCTTGAACGCAGCAAGCGCTGGCTCGGTATCGAGCACGTCCGGGTCGAGATCGCGGGTCACGAGGCACAGCTCGCGCCGGGCGAGGCCGATGATCTCGAGCGTGGCGGCGAGTG
>CAYYHP010000182.1:0-4991 GCA_964471815.1 uncultured Rhodanobacteraceae bacterium | reverse complement strand
GGCCGAAGTTCTGTTCGATGAAAATCACCCAGGACGTGCGCGACTACGCCGCCGAGAAGGGCGTAGCCGAGGCCAGCGAGGCGCTCGAGCGCGGCATGGCCGAGAAGGCGGCGGAGTTCCGCGCCCTGGGCGCGGACCTCTACCGCAAGGCATGAGCGAGCGGCACGCCCGCGGCGGGGCGCTCCCGGCGGCGGCCGGTGGATCCGGCCGAATCGTCGCGCCCACGACGTTCCGCGGGCGCGCCGCGCTTGCCGCCCGCCGGCCACGCCGCTAAGGTGCGCGCCGCCACCGTCCAGGCCATCCCGCCGCCGTCCAGCCGGAGAATCGCGTGAACCCGCCGCCGTCCGGGCGCCTTGCCGCGCTCCTGTCCCATCCGCTCGTGCTCGGCGCGCTGCTGTTGCTGCCGGTGGTGTTCGTGATGCCGCCGATGCCGATCGACGAGACGCGCTATCTCGCGGTCGCCTGGGAGATGCGCCAGACCGGCGAATTCCTCGTCCCGCACCTGAACGGTGATCTGTACTCGCACAAGCCGCCGCTGCTGTTCTGGCTGGTGAACCTCGGCTGGTTGGTCACCGGCATGCAGGCCTGGACCGGGCGTGCGGTGATCCTCGCCTGCTCGCTGCTGAGCGTCACCCTGCTGCAGCGCGTAGCTCGGCGTCTCGGCCTCGGCGAGACCGGCGCACGCCACGCGCAGTGGGTGTTGCTCGGCATGGCGTACTTCGCGCTGTTCGCGAACGCGATCATGTTCGACGTGCTGCTGGTCACCTGCGTGCTGGTCGGATTGCTCGGCGTAATCGATCTCGCCGAAGGCCGCTTCCGGCGCGGCGTGCTCGTGACGGGTGCGGCGATCGGCCTCGGCATCCTCGCCAAGGGCCCGGTGATCCTGCTCGATCTCGGTTTCGCCGCGGTCGGTGCGCCATTCTGGAATGCCGCGGCGAGGACCGCGCGCGGCCGCTACTACGCGGGTCTCGGCCTCGCCGTCTTGTTCGGTGCGGCGATCGGTCTGGCCTGGGCGATCCCGGCGGCCGTGCATGGCGGTCCGGACTATGCGAATGCGATCTTCCTGCATCAGACCGTCGATCGCGTCAGCTCGAGCTTCGCGCATCGCCGGCCCGTCTGGTGGTATCTGATGGTGCTGCCGTTCATGCTGCTGCCGTGGCCGCTGGTGTTGCGCGGACGCTGGGCGGCACTGCGCACGCTCGGCGGCGAGCCGGCGCTGCGTCTCGCGCTCGTCTGGGTGCTGCCGACCTTCGTCGCGTTTTCGCTGATCAGCGGCAAGCAACCGCATTACCTGCTGCCGTTGCTGCCCGGTGTGGCGCTCGGCCTCGCGGCGGCGCTCGAGCGGCGTGCACTCGAGGTGCGTACCGGCCTGCTGGCCATGGCCCTGCTCGTCGCCGGTGCGGGGCTCGTGTATCTGCCGCAGCATGCCGCACAGGACAGCGGGCTCGAGCTGATTGCACCGATGTGGCCGTGGTGGGGCGGGCTCGCCGCCCTGCTCGGCATGGCGCTCTGGCTCGTACGCCGCCGCCTGCCGGGCGTGATGGCGGCCGCGCTGGCGGGCCTCGCGGCGATCCTGCTCGGCAAGCTCGCGCTGCTGCAGGCCACCGGCGACCGTTACGATGTCACCGCAGTCGCCGCCCAGGTCCGCGCCGCCCAGGAGCGCGGCCAGCCGATCGCGCATGTCGGCTGGCATCATGGCGTCTACGAGTTCGCCGGACGCCTGACCGAGCCGCTCGCCACGGTCGAGCTGGCCAAGCTCGGCGACTGGGCCGCCGCGCATCCGGATGGCTTGGTCATCAGTTTCTACCGGCGCTACCGCTTTGCCGCGACACCGGTCTACGTCGCGCCATTCCGCGGCGGGCTGGTCGGCATCTGGCGGGCCCGGGAGGCCGTTGCCTCCGGACTCGATCCGCAGGCGGCCAGGCGCCTCAAGGACACCAAGGACAAGGAAGACAAGGACGAGGACACCACGGCCGACGACTGATGCGCGGTCCGTTCCGGACGGTGTGGCAAGCGATAGCGGCCGCACCACCGGATCGGCGGTGCGCGCCGGATCGTGCGGGCGGCGGAGCGGATTGCGATCCGCCGTCCGCGATCAGAAGTTCGGCTTCTCCGGCGACGTCTTGTAGCGCTCGATGCCGTCGAGGATCTCCTTGCGCGCGGCGTCGGCGCCATCCCAGCCTTCTACTTTCACCCACTTGCCCTTCTCGAGATCCTTGTAGTGCTCGAAGAAGTGGCCGATGCGCTCGAGCCAGTGGCCGGAGACCTGCTTGATGTCCTGGATGTGCTCGTAGCCGGCGAACACCTTCGGCACCGGCACGGCGACCAGCTTGGTGTCCTCGCCGGCCTCGTCGAGCATGCGCAGCATGCCGACCGGACGGCAGCGAATCACCGAGCCCGGCACCAGCGAGAGCGGCAGGATCACCAATACGTCGACCGGATCGCCGTCGCCGCAGACCGTGTGCGGCACATAGCCGTAATTGCACGGATAGCGCATCGGCGTGGACAGGATGCGATCGACGAAGATCGCGCCGGTGGCCTTGTCGACTTCGTACTTGACCGGTTCGGCGTCTTTCGGAATCTCGATGATGACGTTGATTTCATTCGGAACGTCGCGGCCGGTGGGGACGAGATCGAGGCCCATCTGTGGCTCCTTGAGCAGGCAGGCGCCCCGGTGCGGGGCGGGAGGGGCGCGAAGGATAAGGCAAAGCCTGCTGCGGCGCACCAAACGGGTGCCGCCCGGCGAGACCCTGCGTGGCCACGGGCCGGAAGTGGCGCCTGACGGAAGGCAGAGGACGGCCCCGCCTGCCAGGACAGGCCGCCTGCCGGGTGTTCGGGACCCGCTTGCCCGGTCATTTTCCGCTCCATCGGCCTGATCCAGGCTGCCGCATCGAATCGAACGGGAGAGAAAGTCATGCTCGTCTGGGGCCATGCCAGCAAATCGATCCGGCTGGGAACGGCGCACCGTGCTTTCTGCCCGACCTGCGAGAAGGAGCGGGATTTCCACGACGTGCTCGAGTATCGGTACGGCCATCTGTGGTACCTGTTCCGCTGGGTCAGCAGCCGGTCGTATGCGACCGTCTGTGATGTCTGCGGCCGCGGCAAGACGCACGACACGAAGGCGTACGAGGCAAAGCTGGCGAAATCGCCCATCCCCGCGTTCGATCGGCTGGGTGGCGCGGTTCTCTTGCTCGCCATCGGTCTGCTCTTCTTTCTCGGCTATGTCGCCGACGCTTCGAAGACATCCGAGGAAATCACTCTGCTCGAGCAGCCGCGGGCTGGCGATCTGTATGCGATCAGGTTGGATCTGGTCGCCCACGAGTGGTATCGCGACAAGGCCTATGGCGTGATGCGGGTGACCTCGGTCACGGACGACAAGGTGCGGCTGCAGGTACCCAGGTACGGATACGACAAGGCCTCGTCAGCGCATAGAGATCTTCGGAGGGATGCGCTGCACGACGTCTACTACGACAACGATGTGGTCGAGGTTCCACGTGCTCGCCTGGCCGACATGAGGAAGGGCGGCGACATCTCGGACGTAGCGAGAAGGGATCCCTGACAGGCCTGCGCCCCGGCTCGCGGAAAGCCGGGGCGCAGGCGGAGAGTGCTGTGATTACAGGAGCGGGATCAGCAGCAGCGCGACGATGTTGATGATCTTGATCAGCGGGTTCACGGCCGGGCCGGCGGTGTCCTTGTACGGGTCACCCACGGTGTCGCCGGTCACCGCCGCCTTGTGCGCGTCGGAACCTTTGCCGCCATGATTGCCGTCTTCGATGTACTTCTTGGCGTTGTCCCAGGCACCGCCACCGGTACACATCGAGATCGCGACGAACAGACCGGTGATGATGGTGCCCATCAGCAGACCGCCGAGCGCTTCCGGCCCGAGCAGCAGACCAACGAGGATTGGTACCGCAACCGGCAGCAGCGACGGGATGATCATTTCCTTGATCGCGGCCGTGGTCAGCATGTCAACCGCCTTGCCGTATTCCGGCTTGGCCTTGCCTTCCATGATGCCCTTGATCTCGCGGAACTGGCGGCGCACTTCCTCGACCACCGCGCCGGCCGAGCGGCCGACCGCTTCCATCGCCATCGAGGCGAACAGATACGGGATCAAGCCGCCGATCAAGAGGCCGATGATGACGTAGTGGTTGGACAGATCGAAGGTGATGCCGGCGAGGCCAGCTTGACCGTTCAAGTTGTGCGTGTAGTCGGCAAACAAAACCAGCGCTGCCAAGCCGGCCGAGCCGATCGCATAGCCCTTGGTCACCGCCTTGGTCGTGTTGCCGACCGCGTCGAGCGGATCGGTCACCGCGCGCACTTCTTTGGGCAACTCGGCCATCTCGGCGATGCCGCCGGCGTTGTCGGTGATCGGGCCGTAGGCGTCGAGCGCGACGATCATGCCCGTCATCGACAGCATGGCGGTCGCGGCGATCGCGATGCCGTACAGGCCGCCGAGCGCGTAGGCGCCCCAGATCGAGGCGCAGACCGCGAGCACCGGCCAGGCCGTGGACTTCATCGAGATGCCAATGCCGGCGATGATGTTGGTCGCATGGCCGGTGGTCGAAGCCTGCGCGACATGGCGGACCGGCTTGTACTCGGTCGCGGTGTAGTACTCGGTGATGACCACCATCGCCGCGGTGAGCGCGAGGCCGATCAATGCGCAGCCGTAGAGCTTGGTCGCCCCCGCTGTCGAACCGGCCATCAGGGCGGTGGTGATCGGATAGAACGCGGCCGCCGCGAGCAAGCCGGAGACGATCACGCCGGCATACAGCGCGTTCATGATCTTGCCACCCTGCCTGGCCTTGACGAAGAACGTGCCGAGGATTGAGGCAACGATCGACACGCCGCCGAGCACCAGCGGGTAGAGCGCCGCGCGGCCGGCGTCGACGCCGATCTTGTCGGCCATGATGCCGCCGAGTAGCATCGTCGCGATCACGGTCACCGCATAGGTCTCGAACAGGTCGGCCGCCATGCCGGCGCAGTCGCCGACG
>CAYYHP010000181.1:0-5003 GCA_964471815.1 uncultured Rhodanobacteraceae bacterium | reverse complement strand
CATCCGTCCGCGCCAGTGGGTGAAGAACCTCCTGGTGCTGGCCGCTCCGCTGGCCGGCACGCCGCTGTTCCGGCATTTCAGGGTCGCCGATGGATTGCCGTCGTCGGTCGTCTACGAGCTCGCCGAAGACCGCGACGGCTTCGTCTGGATCGGTACCCACGACGGCCTGGCGCGTTACGACGGCGTCGGCTTTCGCGTCTACCGCAACGATCCGGCCGATCCCGCCTCGCTCGCCGGCAACGAGGTGTCGGCGCTGTTCGTCGATCGCGACGACCGGATCTGGGCTGGTGGCGAGGGTTCCGGACTGAACTGCCTCGATACGGCGCGCCGCGGATTCCGGCACTTCCGGCACGCCGATGGCGATCCGGACAGCCTCGCCGCGGATGATGTCTGGGCGATCACCCAGGACGCCGCGGGCGCGCTCTGGGTCGGCAGCTACTCCGGCGGGCTCGACCGCCTGCGCGAGGACGGCACGGGCTTCGCCCACCTGCGTCACGTCGAGGGTGATCCGGCGAGTCTCGCCTCCGACACGGTGCTCAGCCTGCTGCCGGCGAGCGATGGCGGCCTGTGGATCGGCACCGACGTCGGTCTCGACCGACGCTATCCGGACGGACGGATCGCGCACGTCGCGCTCGATGCCATGCGCGGCGGCGATGCCGCACCGCCGAACGTCATGGCCCTGCTGGCCGATGGCGAGCGCGTGCTGGCGGCGACCGCGCTCGGCCTGCTTAAGGTTGGCGCGGATCTCGGCGTGCGGCGCATGGATGCCGGGGCGGACGCGCGCCGTCTCTACGGTCTCGCCCGCGACCGCGATGACGAGCTGTGGATCGCGACCCGGCATGGCCTCGTCCGGCGCACGCCGGATGGAGACGTGGCCGCCTACACCGCGCAACCGTTCGTACCGGGTGGCCTGCCGAGCGGCAACCTGTTCGACGTGCTCGCCGATTCCGCTGGCGGCCTGTGGCTGGCCACGCTCGATGGCGGTCTTGCCCATCTGCCGCCGGACTGGCGGCGCTTCAGTCAGTTCCGGCATCTGCCCGACGGCGCGGACGGGCTTTCGCGCGGGCGCCTGACTGGCACCGCGCTCGCGGCCGATGGCGCGGTCTGGGTGGTCGGCAACGAGGGAGCCATCGAACGCATCGATCCACGCGACGGCCGCATCGAGCATTGGGCCGAGCGCGCCGGCCCGCCGGACAGGCGCCTCTGGTCGGTGCTCGTCGACCGTCGCGGCCGGCTGTGGATCGGCCAGCAGCGCGGGCTACGCCGCTACGACCCGGCGACGGGTGCCGCACTGGATTTTCCGGTCGATGCGCAGCGCGCCGACGCCCTGCCGGGCGCGCCGGTCGATCTGCTCCTCGAGGCGGGCGACGCCGTCTGGGCGAGCGCGCGTGGCGGCGGCCTGGTACGCATCGAGACCGAATCGGGGCGTCTCGTGCGCTACGCGGCCGACACGGCGAGCGGCCTGCGCGATGCCGACGTCGAACGGCTCGCGCTCGCGCCGGACGGCAGCCTGTGGGTCGCCCACGGCAAGGGTCTCGACCGCTACGACCCGGCGAGCGGCCGCTTCGCGCCCGTGCCCGGCGCGCCCGAGGAGCGGGTTCAGGCACTGGCCTTCGCGGCGGACGGTCTGTGGCTGCATCGCTTCGGCGCGCTCGAGCACTACCGCCTGGCAGGCGGGCGACTCGAGCGCCGCGGGCGGATCGATGCCCGCGACGGCTGGCCCGCGCTCGAGGCCGGCGGTCTTGCCATCGACGCGCGTTCCCGCCTGTGGGTCACCACGCCGCGCGGTTTGTACCGCGTCGATCCGGCCACCCGCACGGTGCGCCGTTTCGACGGCAGCGACGGCCTGGCGAGTCCCGAATTCGTCGACCGCAGTCTGCTGCGGCGCGACGACGGCGTGCTCGTCGCCGCGACGCTCGCGGGGCTCGTGGCGTTCGATCCCCGGACGTTCGAGGCCGTGCCGGCCGCCCCACCACTGGTGCTGGTTTCGGCCTCGGTACGCCGCGACGGACGGCGCATCGAACTCGATCCCGCTGCACCACTGGACTTGCGCTGGGACGACCGCGATCTGCGCCTGAGTGCCCGCGCGCTGGCCTATGCCGGCACGAACCGCTATCAGTTCCGGCTCGAACCGCTCGAGGCGGACTGGAGCGAGGCACAGGCGCTTGGCGAACGCGAGTATGCCGGCCTGCCGCCGGGCGATTACCGCCTCACGGCACGCGCTGCCCAGGCCGATGGGCCGTGGCAGGTCACGGCGCCACTCGCCGCGCACGTCGCGCCGCCGCCCTGGGCGACGTCCTGGGCGAAGCTCGGCTATGCGCTCATCGCGGCCGCGATCGCGGCGGGCCTCCTTCTGGCCTGGCGTAGCCGTATCGTCCGCCGGCACGCCTATGCGCTCGCCGAGCAACGCCGCCAGCTCGCCGAACAGGCGAGTCAGGCCAAGTCGGATTTCCTTGCCCACATGGGCCATGAGATCCGCACGCCGATGACCGGCGTGCTCGGCATGAGCGAACTCCTCGAGCGCACGCCGCTCGACGAGCGCCAGCGTGGATACGTGGCGGCGCTGCGTCGCTCCGGAGAGCACATGCTGCGCCTGGTCAACGATGCGCTCGATCTCGCACGGATCGAGGCCGGCCGGATCGATCTGTGCGACGAGCCGTTCGCACCCGCGCAGCTGCTCGACGAAGTCGCCGCGAGCCTGCAGCCGCTCGCGCTGGTCAAGGGCATCGCCCTCGTCGCGCGTTGCCTGCCGGGCGTGCCGCGCACGCTGCGCGGCGATGCCGGCCGTGTTCGGCAGATCCTGCTCAATCTCGGCGGCAATGCGGTGAAGTTCACGAGCGAGGGCCGCGTGACGCTCGAACTCGACAGCCTGCCCGAGGCGAGCCTCGTGCTGCGCGTGCGCGATACCGGCCCGGGGCTCGACGCCGGACAGCACTCCCGGCTGTTCCAGCGCTTCTCGCAGACCGAGATCGGCCGGCGCGCCGGCGGCAGCGGTCTCGGGCTCGTGATCTGCCGCGAGCTGGCCGAGCACATGGGCGGGCGCATTGAGCTCGACAGCGAGCCGGGCGTCGGCAGCGAATTCCGTGCTTACCTGCCCCTGCCGGTCGTGGACGAAGAGGCCGTGCCGGCAGATCCGTCCGGCGGCACGCCGCTGCGGCGCGCCGGTGGCGGCCCGCTGGAGCTGCTGCTCGTCGAGGACGATCCGACCGTGGCCGAGGTCGTCGGCAGTCTGCTCACCGGACTGGGCCACCGCGTGCGCCACGTGCCGAACGCACTCGCCGCGCTCGGCGAGATCGCACGCGGCGATCTCGACGCGGCCCTGCTCGATCTCGACCTGCCAGGCATGGACGGCATCGCCCTGGCCGGACTGATCCGCGGGCGCGAGGCAGCGCAGGCCGTGCCGTGCCTGCCGCTGATCGCGCTGACCGCACGCAGTGATCCGGACAGTGCCCAGGCCGCGCGCGCGGCCGGCATGGATGCCTTCCTGCGCAAGCCGGTCACCGCGGCGATGCTAGCCAGCGTCCTCGCCGACGTCGCGCCGGGCCCGGATCGCACCGGTCCCGACGGGCAGCCTTCGCCGGACTGAAGCCAGCCGGTGTCGAGTGGCCGCTTCCGGCGATCCTCAGGCGGCGGATCGCATGCCGGCCGGTGGTAGCGAAGCCCGCGGTCGCCGCGGCAGCCGCTTCAGGCTCAGACCCTCGCCTTGGCGTAGAGCCGCACCAGCGCGAGCTGGACGCGATCGGACTTCTGGCGGAAGTCGCGGGTCAGCTTGACGCGCGCCTCGGCGTTCCTGCCGTCATGGACGTCGCAGACGACGTCGCCGGCCATCAGGTGGAAATCCGCGTGCGCCTTCACCAGCTGGTCGTACTCGGGATGCTTCGAGAAGAGGCGCCGGGCTTCGCCGTGCAGCCAGTGCCCGAGCGTGCAGCGGTCGTCCGCACCAACGACGCCCACTTCGAGATCCTCCGCGGACGACTTGCCAATGGCCTGTTCCAGGCGTTCCTTCCACTTGAGATGTGCATCGAGCGCCAGCCGCATGTTGAGCCCGTGGAACTCCTCTTCGTGCTTGTCGAAGTGGAGGGGCGGGTGGGCGACGTCCGTCTTCTCGTCATGCACGGCATGACGCAGCCAATCGAGGATTCCCATGATTTTCCCCGTGTCGTGTCGATCTGTTTTTCTTGCGAAGGGCACGCTACTACGCGCAACTACGCGCATGCGCGACCGGCCCATGGCAGAGGGCGGTTTGCGCCGCCATCCGGTGCTGTCTTGATGTCCGTCAAGCCGGATGCTCGCGCATCGCCGGTCGGGCGGCGCGATTGCCCGGGATCAGGATCCCGCAACGCGCGGCGGCTCCGTGCCGATCGATTCACGGGACAGGGCGTGTACCGCGTCGACGAGCACGCCGACGCGTTCCGGATCCACGTCCGGCGTGATGCCGTGGCCGAGGTTGAAGACGTGACCGGGACCGCCACCATGGCTCGCCAGCACGCGGCCGACCTCGGCGCGCAGCACCTCGGGCGTGGCATGCAGCGCGGCCGGATCGAGGTTGCCCTGCAGCGCGACGCGTCCGCCGGTACGCGCGCGGGCGTCGGCGAGATCGAGCGTCCAGTCCACGCCGAGCGCCTCGCAGCCGGTGTCGGCGAGCGCGGCGAGATGCTGGCCGGCGCCCTTCGAGAACAGGATCAGTGGCACGTCGCGCGTCGCGCCGTCGGCCTTCAGCGCCGCGACGATCGCGGCGAGGTGACGCAGCGACAACTCGCGGTACATCGCCGGCGACAGCAGTCCGCCCCAGGTGTCGAACACCATCAGCGCCTCGGCGCCAGCCGCGACCTGCGCGGCGAGGTAGGCGGTCACCGCGCGGGTCACGGTGTCGAGCAAGCGATGCAGCAGCGCGGGCTCGTTCCAGGCCATCGCCTTGGTGCGCGCGAAGCTCGAGGAGCCCTGTCCCTCGACCATGTAGCAGGCCAGCGTCCACGGGCTGCCGGAGAAGCCGATCAGCGGCA
>CAYYHP010000180.1:0-5102 GCA_964471815.1 uncultured Rhodanobacteraceae bacterium | reverse complement strand
CAATCCGTCTGCTGCAGCTCTCCGGCACGGAGCTGGAGATGGAACTGCGCGAGGCACTCGAGTCGAACCCGCTGCTCGACCTGCCCGAAACGGCGCCGTCGGATGCCGCCGACGGTGCGCCGGATGCCGGCATCGACAGCGACCTGCCGGCCGCCGACGTCGCGCCGTCCACCGAGACCGTCGATGCCGCCCGCGAGGCCGATGACGACCGCCTGAGCAGTCTCGACGATGCCTTCGATGCGCCCGCGCGCGGCCCCGCGCCTGACGAGGATTTCGAACCGCAGGAGCCGGAGCGCGAGGACCTGCGCGATCACCTGCTCTGGCAGCTGAACCTCACGCCGATGTCGCCGCGCGATCGCGCGATCGCCGCGGCGCTGATCGAGGCGGTGGACGATGACGGCTATTTGCACGAGCCGCTGGAGACGATCCAGCAGGGTCTCGCCAGCCTCTATCAGGTCGAACCCGAGGAAATCGAAGCGGTACGCCATCGCGTGCAGCGCTTCGATCCGCTCGGCGTGGCCAGCCGCCACCTGCGCGAATGCCTCGCCGTGCAGCTCGAGGCCTGCGCCGCGGACACACTGGGGCTCGCCGTGGCGCGCGGGATCGTCGCCGAGCACCTCGAGGCCCTCGCCCGCAACGATCGCCAGCGCATCGCGCGCAGCCTGCGCGCCGCGCCGGGCGAGGTCGACCTCGCCATCCAGCTGATCCGCACGCTCGATCCGAAGCCGGGGTCCGGCTATGCGAGCAGCGCGCCGGAATATGTCGCGCCGGATGCCTACGCGTTCCGCAGCGGCAGGCGCTGGCAGGTCGGGCTGACGCCGAACTGCCAGCCACGTCTGGCGATCAATCGCCACTACGAGGCGCTGATCGCGCGCGCGCAGCGCGACGACGCGGCCTACCTGCGTGGCCAGTTGCAGGAGGCGCGCTGGCTGATCAAGAGCCTGAAGACGCGTGCCGAGACCATCCTGAAGGTGGCCCAAGCCATCGTCCGCGTACAGAGTGCGTTCCTCGATTACGGTCCTGAGGCGATGCGCCCGCTGGTGCTCAAGGAAGTCGCCGACGAGATCGGCATGCACGAGTCCACGGTCAGCCGCGTGACCACGCGCAAGTTCCTGTACACGCCGCGCGGCACCTTCGAATTCAAGTACTTCTTCTCAAGCGGCGTGTCCACCGTGGACGGCGGCAGCGCCTCGGCGACCGCGATCCAGGCCATGATTCGCAAGCTCATCGAAGCCGAGCCGCCGAGCCGGCCGCTGTCCGACCAGGCGCTGACCGAGGAGCTGAACCGGCGCGGCATCAGTGTTGCACGGCGTACCGTGGCAAAGTACCGCGAAGCGTTGCACATTCCGTCATCCAACGAACGCTGCCGGCTGGCCTGAGCATCACGCCCGCCCGCCACTTGAAATGGGGAACACCACCCGAAGATCCGTGTCTGACAGAATGACCTGCCGTCGGGCCCGTTCACCACAGCATGACGGCAGCAGCGCACCGCCCGGCGGCGGTGTGCGGCCCCTCCGGCATGGGAGCATGCCGGCGCGACGGATGCGGGAGCATCCGCCGCGCGGGGCGCGGTGCGGTTGCCCCGCACCCTCGTCGTCGCGGCAGGTGGCCGGATGCCGGCCTGCGCGGCCTCCCACATCTAGGAGAAGCACCATGCAGATCAATGTCAGCGGACACCAGGTCGAGGTCACTCCCGCGCTGCGCAGCTACGTCGAGAGCCGCTTCGAGCGCATCCTGCGACACTTCGACCAGCTCCACGACGTCAGCGTGACGCTGAGCGTGGAGAAGCTGACGCACTGCGCCGAGGCCACCATCCGCGCCGCCGCGGGCAAGACCATCCATGCCGAGGCGGTCGCCGAGGACATGTATCCGGCGATCGACGCGCTCGCCGACAAGCTCGACGGGCAGATCCGCAAACACAAGGAAAAGCTCACCGATCACCACAAGACCGACGCCCAGCGCAATTCGCGTGCCGTGGTCTGACATCCGTTCCCGGGCGGGAGGCGCGCGCCTCCCGTCACGGCCGCAGCGCCTGTCGCCGCAGCGCCCCCGCCGAACCGCCGATCCACGCCATCCCGCGTCCTCGTGCCCAGTCCACCGCACGGGCCGGAACGCCTACCATCCCGCCCTGCCGTTTCGCCCTGCGCGGGAGTCATGCGTCTCACCGATCTGCTCGAGCCCGATTCCGTCGTGGTCGATCTCGCCGTGTCCTCACGGCACGGCCTGTTCGAAGCGCTGGCCCGCCTGCTCGCGCCAAGGCATGCCCTCGCCGTGCTCGAAGCGCTCAGTGAGCGCGAGCAACTCGGCAGCACGGCGCTGGGCGGCGGCGTGGCCTTGCCACACGGCCGCTGCCCGGCACTCACGGCGCCTGCCGCAGCCTGCGTACGCCTCGCCCGGCGCCTCGATCTCGGCGCGCTGGACGGCCAGCCGGTCGATCTCGTGATTGCCTTGGTGACGCCCGATCATTTCACCGCCGGGCACCTCGCCCTGCTCGCCGACGTGGCAGGACACTGCGCCGACCCGGCCCGACTCACCGCGCTGCGCACCGCGCCGGACGCCAGCGCATTGCGCGCCGAACTGGCAAAATGGCCTGCCGATCCGCCATAAGACGGGCGGCAGGCTCCGCCGGTACGCCGTTCCGCCTGCGGGCGGCGCCCTCCGGCAGACCTGAACCGCGTTGACCACGAGACCCGAGCATTTGGACTCCCTGACCGCACGTCAGCTGTTCGACAGCATTAGCGAACGCCTCGCCCTGCGCTGGGTCGGCGGCCTGCGCGGCGAACAGCGCGCCCTGGAGCCGGGCGACAACCTCGCGCGCCGACCGTCGCTGGTCGGCTATCTGAACATCATCTACCCCAACAAGGTGCAGATCATCGGCACCGAGGAGCTGAACTACCTCGACAGCCTCGACTCGCGCCAGCGCTGGGAGACGGTGCAGAAGATCATCAACTATCGGCCGACCGCGCTGATCGTCACCAAGGACCAGACGGTCCCGGCCGACCTGCGCGAGGCGGCCGACGAGTCCGACACGCCGCTGTGGACTGGGCCCAAGCGCGGGCACGAGATCCTCACCTACCTCCAGTACCACCTCGCCCGCCTGCTGGCACGCAAGGAAACGCTGCATGGCGTGTTCATGGAGATCTATTCGATCGGCGTGCTGATCACCGGCGAGTCTGGCTCCGGCAAGAGCGAGCTCGCCCTCGAACTGATCACGCGCGGCCACCGCCTGGTCGCCGACGACGCGCCGGAGTTCACTCAGATCGCCCCGGACGTGATCGACGGCCACTGCCCGCCGATCCTGCAGGACCTGCTCGAAGTGCGCGGTCTGGGCGTGCTGAACGTGCGCGAGATGTTCGGCCATACTGCGGTCAAGCCGTCGAAGTACCTGCGTCTCGTCGTGCACTTGCGGCCGTTCCGCGATGGCGAGGATGCCGACGGCATGAAGCGCCTGACCGGCGACGTCGGCTACCGCGAGGTGCTCGACACGCGCATCCCGTGCATCGCAATTCCGGTCGCGCCGGGGCGCAACCTCGCCGTGCTGGTCGAAGCCGCGGTGCGCAGCCACATGCTCAAGAGCAAGGGCATCGATCCGGCGCAGACCTTCATCGATCGCCAGGCCCACCAGATGCGGCGCCAGGCTCCATGGTGAACGACGCGACCGCCCCGCGCCTCGTCGTGCTGTCCGGCCTTTCGGGTGCCGGCAAGACGATCGCCCTGCGCACGCTCGAGGACTTCGACTACTACTGCGTGGACAACCTGCCCGCGGCGCTGATGCCCGCGCTGGTCGGTGCCGTGGCCTCGGGCGGACACCGACGGATCGCGGTCGGCGTCGACGTGCGCAACCGGCCCGAGGATCTCCACCAGCTGCCCGAGGTGCTGGCCGGCCTCGCACGGCACGGCATCGACTACCAGCTGATCTTCCTCGACACCCGCGACGAGGTCCTCATCAAGCGTTATTCGGACACGCGCCGGCGTCACCCGCTGTCCGCCGACGGCCTGCCGCTGAACGATGCCATCGCGCTCGAGCGCAAGCTGCTGCGGCCGCTCGCGGCGATCGCCGATCGCTCGATCGACACCAGCGAGCTGAACGTCCATCAGCTGCGCCGTCTGATCGCGACCGAGCTCGGCATGGCCGGCGGCGGTCCATCGCTGCTGTTCGAGTCGTTCGCTTACCGGCACGGCCTGCCGGTCGATGCCGATTTCGTGTTCGACGCGCGCTGCCTGCCGAATCCGCACTGGGAAGCGCGCCTGCGGCCCTTGTCGGGCAAGGATGCGCCGGTGCGCGAATGGCTCGAGGCGCGTCCCGAGGTCAGCCGCTTCCTCGACCAGGTCCGCGCCTTCCTCGACGAGTGGATCCCGCGCTTCGAGGCCGACAACCGTTCCTACGTCACCATCTGCATCGGCTGCACCGGTGGCCGCCATCGCTCGGTGTATCTCGCCGAGCGCCTGGCCGAGCATTTCCGGACCACGCGCGAGCAGGTGCTGAGTTTCCACCGGGAGCTGGAATGAGCGCCGCTCCCGCCGTCCTGCCGGTCTGAAATCGATGAGTGTCGCCGTCCTACTCCTAACCCACCAAGCCATGGGCGATGCCCTGGTGAGTGCTGCCCGCCACGTGCTGGGCCGGTTCCCGTTGCCGATCGAGGTACTTGAAGTGCCTGCCGATGCGGATCCGGAAGCCACCCTGCGTGAGGCCCGGCAACGCGTCAGCCGCATCGATCAGGGCCAGGGCGTGCTGGTGCTCTCCGACCTGTACGGCGCGACACCATGCAACGTCGGCCAGCGGCTCTGTCAGTTCGGCGTGCCGACCCATTGTGTGAGCGGACTCAACCTACCGATGCTGCTGCGCGTGTTGAACTACCCCGAGCAGAATCTCGACCAGCTCGCTCAGACCGCGGCCAGCGGCGGGCGCGGAGGCATCTGCATCGACCATGCCTGAACGCGACGTCGTCGTCAGCAACAAGCTCGGCCTGCATGCGCGCGCCTCGGCGAAGCTCGTGCAGCTGCTGCAGGGCTACAAGTCCACGGTCTGGCTCAGGTGCCGGGGCCGCGAGGTCAATGCCAAGAGCATCATGGGCGTGATGATGCTCGCCGCCGGCATCGGC
>CAYYHP010000179.1:0-5179 GCA_964471815.1 uncultured Rhodanobacteraceae bacterium | reverse complement strand
GTCCATGCCGTAGCCGAACACGTAGCGATCCGGCACCTCGACGGCACAGAAGTCGTCGACCACGCCGGGCACGCAGCGCCCGTGGCGCTTGGCGCAGAGCACCGCGATCAGCACGCGTGTCGCGCCCCGATCGAGGCAGAACTCACGGATCGCCTTGAGCGTCTTGCCCTCGTCGAGGATGTCGTCGGCAATCAGCACCGTGCGCCCGTTAAGGGTCACGGCCGGCTGGCGGATCCAGTGCAGGTCGGAGCCGGAGGTCTCGCCGCGGTAGCGCGTGGCGTGGACATAGTCGAATTCGAGGTCGGCGCCGATCGCCATCGCGAGATGGCCGGCGAAGACCAGTCCGCCATGCATGACGGACAGGAATATCGGGCGCTCATCCTGCAGCGCCGCCGTGATCTCGCGACCGACGCGTATGATGCCGGCATGGATGGCTTCGGCGGGCTGGATCAGATCGGCGCGGGCGAGTGCTTCGGCGAGTACGGGTCGGGACATGACGACGGCTCAGGCGGATGGAAGGAGGGCGGCGAGGCGCGCGAGGAAGGCCACGCGTTGCGGGTTGTCGTTCAGGGAGGCCCAGGTGCAGGCGACCGCACCGCGCAGGGCGGCGATCTTCGCGCGCGGGCAAGATGCGCGGCCACGTACCGCCGTGAGGGCTTCTGCCACCAGGGCCGGACTGCAGACCAGCACCAGATCACAGCCCGCGTCGAGATGCGCATGGATGCGACCGGCCACGCCACCCGCCGATTCGGCGGCGGCCATGCCGATGTCGTCGCTGATCACCACGCCGCGGAACCCCAGCTCCCGGCGCAGGATGTCCTCGATCCAGACCCGCGAATAGCCGGCCGGTAGCGTATCCACGGCCGGATAGGTCACGTGCGCGAGCATCACTGCCTCGGCGCCTGCCCCGATCGTATCGGCGAACGGGATCAGGTCGGCTGCGCGGATCTCGTCCAGACGGCGCGGATCGACCGCGGTGTCGAAGTGCGTGTCCTCGACGACCGAGCCATGTCCCGGGAAGTGCTTGACCGTGGCCGCCATGCCGGCGAGACGCATGCCGCGCAGATAGGCCTGGGCGAGTTCGGAAACCACCTCGGGATCAGCGTGCAGGGCGCGCTCGCCGATCGCGCGGTTGCCGCACGCCAGATCGACGACCGGCGCGAAGCTCAGGTCCACGTCGATCGCGCGCATCTCGCTCGCCATGACCCAGGCATGTTCTTCGGCGAGAGCAATGGCGCGCGACTGGTCGTGTTCGAAGATCGCACCGATCCGCGCCAGCGCCGGCAGGCGTGTGAAGCCGTCACGGAAGCGCTGTACCGGCCCGCCCTCCTGATCGACACAGACCAGGAACGCATCGTCGCCACGCTCGTGACGGATGTCCTCGATGAGTTCCGCAATCTGCTCCCGCGAGGCGAAGTTGCGGGTGAACAGGATCACGCCGCTGACTCCCGGCATCCGCAGCCAATCGCGCTCGTGCGCGGCGAGCGCCGTACCGGCGATGCCGATGATCAACATGCCTGCCCTGCCCTTTCCGCCTCGCTCCAGCGCGAATACGGGTATGCGATCAGGTTGAGGTTGTAGTAGCGGCGCAACGTGCTGACCTCGGTGCCGAGCCAGTCCGGCCGTGCAAACGGCACATCGGCCACTTCGAGTTCCAGTTCCGCGACCACGAGACCCGTGTTCTCGCCCGAGAATTCGTCGATCTCGTAGGTGCGACCGGCATGCGGCACGTAATGCCGGGTCTTCTCGAGCACGCCGTCGCACAGGCTGGCGAGCATGCGCTCCGCATCCCCGCGCGGAATCAGATATTCGAATTCCTCGCGCTCGATGCCGAGCGTGGCCGACTTGACATTGAGCCGGGCCTCGTCGCCCTCGATGCGCACGCGGACCGAGCTTTTCGCGCCGCCGGCATTCACCGTCCGCGCATCGACCAGATAGCCCTGGATCATGCGCACGCGGTGCGTGACGGACTCGCGCCAGCGCGCGTCGCGCAGCAGGAACTTGCGTTCGATCTCGATGCCCATGCGCGGTATCCCGTAGTTCAGCGCTCGAACAAGGCGATGGATTCGACATGCGCGGTGTGCGGGAACATGTCCATCACCCCGGCGGCGCGCAGCACGAAGCCGTGCCGCTCGACCAGGATGCCGGCATCGCGCGCGAGCGAACCCGGATGGCAGGACACGTACACCACGCGGCGCGCCTCGCGACGCGGCAGATATTCGAGCACCGCGGCGGCACCGGAGCGCGGCGGATCGAGCAGGATCTTGTCCCAGGCCTGCTTCGCCCACGGTGTCTGCCGCTGGTCCTCAAGCAGGTTCGCAACATGGAAATCGACGTTCGCGAGCCCGTTGCGCGCGGCATTCTCCGCGGCCCGTGCGACCAGGCCATGTTCGCCCTCGACGCCGGCCACACGGTCGACACGCCTGGCCATCGGCAGCGTGAAGTTGCCGAGACCGCAGAACAGATCGAGCACGCGATCCTCCGGCTGCGGATCGAGCAGCGCGAGCGCGTGGTCGAGCATGCGCCGGTTCATGTTCGCGTTGACCTGGACGAAGTCGAGCGGCCGGAATTCGAAATCCAGATCACCATCGAGACGGAAACTCAGCCGCGCATCGGCGGGCCACAAGGCGTGCACGCTGTCGTTGCCGCCGGGCTGCAGGAAGATCGCGAGACCGTGGGTCTGACCGAACGCGACGAGCGCGGCGAGGTCGGCCACGGATAACGGCTGCAGATGGCGGAACACGAGTGCGGTCAGCGCATCGCCAGCGGCGATCTCGATCTGCGGGATCTCGCGCACGGCCTCGAGCCGACCGACGAGTTCCGCGATCGCCGCGATGCGCTCGCCGACCGCCGGCACGAGCACCTCGCAGCGCGCGAGGTCGGCGACGTAGCGGCCGTTTTCCTCGCGAAAGCCGACCAGGGCGCGGCCCTTCTTGTCGACATATTTCACGGAGAGCCGGCCCTTGCGCCGGTAGCCCCAGGGCTCGGCGGTCAAGGGCGCGAGCCAACGCTCCGGCTCGACCTTGCCGATGCGCTCGAAGTTCTCGGCCAGAACGCGCTGCTTGGCGGCGATCTGCGCGGCGGGAGCGAGGTGCTGCAGCGAACAGCCGCCGCAGGTACCGAAGTGCGGACAGCGCGGCTCGATCCGGTCCGGCGCGCGCACGAGGAGCGACTCGACCACGGCCTCGTCGTAATGCCGGTGACGGCGCACGAGGCGGATCGCGGCGTGCTCGCCAGGCAAGGCGCCCGCGACGAACACGGCCTTGCCGTCCACGCGTGCGACGCCGCGGCCTTCGTGGGTCAGATCGGTGATTTCGACTTCGAGGATGGACATCCGGAAACGTACTGGTCCGGAACACCGTCCGGAGTCGCGGGAGGGTTGGCCTCGGCACGGGACCATGCCGGCCGCGCCATGGGGCCGCGATGATAGCAGCCGGACCGGACGCGCTCGACCCACCGGCCGATGAGGCCCGCCTCGCCCGACGGAGCGGCCACCCACCGGGCAACGTTTCCGATATCTCATTAAAAAAGTTTAAAATGAGAATCCGTCAGTGGCGACGGAGCACTGCACAAGGGAATCGCATGGCACGCATCCTAATCGCGGACGACAACCCAGTGACGCGCATGGTGCTGATCGCCAGCATCGAAGGACTGGGCCATCTGGCCAACGGTGCCGTGGATGGCACGGCCGCCCTGGCGCGGGCCTGCTCGGTTGGCTACGACCTACTCCTGCTCGATCTGCACATGCCCGGCGCCGGCGGCGAGGCAGTGCTCGCGCGATTGCGTGCAGATGCCATGGCCGCGTCCCGGCAGGCACCTGCCATCGCCACGAGCGCGGAGCTGGCCCCGACGACAGCCGAGGCGCTGTGCCGGTCCGGCTTTGCCGACGCGTTGCACAAGCCGATACCGCTCGCCCGGCTCGAAGCGGCCGTGAACCGCATTCTCGGGGCACCCGGCCCGGCCGGTAGCGGCCTGCCACCCGCACCCGCGGCGATCACCGCCACGTCGTCGGAGGTGCCGGCCGGCGTCACGCTCCTCGACGATCCCCGGGCGCTGTCCAGCGCAGGCAGCGCCTCCAACGTAGCGGCACTGCGCGGCTTGTTCGCAATGGAACTGGATGGGCTCGCCACTGAACTGACCGCGGCCTTCGCGAGCGGCGATCACCCGGCGCTGCGCGACCGGCTGCACCGCCTGCGCGCCTCGTGCGGCTACTGCGGTGCGCTGGCGCTCGATGACGCCTGTGCCGGGCTGCAGCGCGTTCTCGACGACCGAGAACGCTGCGCGGCGCAACTCGCTACCCTACTCGACGTGGCGCACGCTACGCGCGCCAGGCTTCACGGCCGTTGATCGCAGGCCGGCTTCAGACTTCGTCCGGTGCTGCCGGACCCGGCAGCCCGGCCAGCAGACTCCAGGCCTTCAGTTGCCCGCCGCCGAGCTGATGGCCGATCAGTGCGCGCATCAGGCGGCGCAGGGCGACGAGATCAGCAAGCCCCGGCCGCTCGTCCCGCGCCAGTGCGAGCAGGGCAGCGCCGCGCAGGCGTAACGCCCGCGGCTGCCCGGCAAAAGGCACCGGTCCGTGTTCGGGCAGATAGACGTAGTCGGCCTCCGGCACGAGTGGCTCACCGCTGTCGGCCTCGGCATCGAGCAGCAGGCCATAACCGAGCTCGGCGAGCAGGTCGCGCTCGAAACGGCGCAGCGTCCAGGCGGGATCGTCGCGTTCCGCCAACCGCGCGAGCGTGGCCGCATACAAGGCGAAGATCTCGCCATGCGGATCGTATCGCGCGATCAGGCGCAGGACCAGCTCGTTGAGGTACATCGTGCAGAACAGCGCCTCGCCGGCGAACTGCAGCGGCGTGCCGGCCGCTTCGGCGTCGATCAACGTGGCGATCTCGCCTCGCCCGCTCCAGCCGAGCGCAAGCGGAACGAGCGGCTGCAGCAGGCCACGCGGCCAGCGCGAGCGTTCACGGCGCACGCCACGCGCGACCAGACCGATGCGGCCGTAATCGCGGCTCAGGCATTCGAGCAGCAGGCTGGTCTCGCGGTAGGGCCGCGCATGCAGTACGAAGGCCGGCTGCCGCTCGACGCGCACGCCTTCAGTCGTCGTAGCCGAAACGCACGAGCGCGGCCTCGTCGTCCGACCAGTTCTCGCGCACGCGCACCCACAGGCGCAGGAACACGC
>CAYYHP010000178.1:0-5181 GCA_964471815.1 uncultured Rhodanobacteraceae bacterium | reverse complement strand
GTATGGCAGGACGATGTCCCAGACGACCTCCCAGGTCGTCGAGCCGAGTGCGTAGGCCGATTCCTTGAGTCGCGACGGCACGGTGAGGAACACCTCGCGCATGACCGACGAGATGAACGGGATGATCATGATCGCGAGCACGATGCCCGCGGTGAGCATGCCGAGGCCGAGCGGCGGTCCCTGGAACAGTGCGCCGATCAGCGGCAGCGGGCCGAGATGCGCATCGAGCCACGGTACGACGTATTCGCCCATCACCGGCACGAACACGAACAGACCCCACATGCCGTAGATGATCGACGGAATGCCGGCGAGCAGCTCGATCGCCGAACCGATCGGAGTGCGCAGCCACGGCGGCGCGACCTCGGTCAGGAACAGCGCGATGCCGAAGCTGACTGGCACCGCGATCGCGAGTGCGAGCAGGGCGGTCACCAGGGTGCCGTAGATCGGCACGAGCGCGCCGAACTGGCGGTTGACCGGGTCCCACTCGGGCGAGACGAAGAACTTCCAGCCGAAGGTCAGGAAGGCCTCTCGGCCGCCCCAGAACATCGACAGCGCGGCCGCCCCGAGTGCGACGAGCACGAACAGGCCGGCGCCCGCCACCGTCCAGCGGAAACGCCGGTCGGCGCTCTCGTCGCGCTGCGCGCGCTGGCGCAGCAGGTCCGGAACGGACGGGATGGAGTTGCCTGGGAGCATGGCACTGCGCGTCATCGTGGCGGCCGGCGGGAAGAAAGGCTCAGCCCGGCACGCGCGCTGCGGACGCGCGTGCCGGGCTGCCGTCGTGGTCAGAACTTGAAGTTGGCGGCCCAGTAGGCCTCGATCTGCTTGACCAGATTGGCCGGCAGCGGCACGTAATGCAGAGCCTTGGCCTGCTCCTGGCCGTTGGCGTAGGCCCAGGCGAAGAACTCCCGGGCGGCCTTGGAGCGCGCGGCATCCTTCGGCTGCTTGTACATCAGGATGAAATTGGTCGCGGCGATCGGCCACGCGTCATCGCCCGGTGCGTCGGTCATGACGAGGTAGAAGTCCTTCGCGTTGGCCCAGTCGGCACTCGCCGCGGCGGCCTGGAAGCTCTCTGCGTTCGGCTGCACCCACTTGCCGGCCTTGTTCTGCATGGCCGCGTAGCTCATCTTGTTCTGCAGCGCATACGACAGCTCGACGTAGCCGATCGAGCCCTTGATCTGCTTGACGTAGGCGGCCACACCTTCGTTGCCCTTGCCGCCGACGCCGGCCGGCCACTGCACCGCCGTGCCTTCGCCGACCTTGTCCTTCCATTCCGGGCTGACCTTCGACAGGTAATTGACGAAGTTGAAGGTGGTACCCGAGCCGTCCGAACGATGCACGACGGTGATGCGCACATCCGGCAGCTTCAGGCCCGCATTGAGCGCGGCGATCGCCGGATCGTTCCACTTCTCCACCTTGCCGAGGAAGATATCGGCGAGCAGCGGGCCGGTGAAACGGATGCCGCCGGCACTGATGCCTTCGATGTTGACCACCGGCACGACACCGCCGATCGCGGACGGGAACTGACCGAGGCCGGCTTTCGCGAGTTCTTCCGGATTCAGCGGTGCGTCGGACGAGCCGAAATCGACGGTCGCCGCCTTGATCTGCGCGATGCCGCCGCCGGAGCCGATCGACTGGTAGTTGACCTGGTTACCGGTCGCCTGCGCGTAGTCGGCCGACCACTTCGACAGGATCGGATAGATGAAGGTGGCGCCAGCGCCGGTGATGTCGGCTGCCTGCGCACCGACGCCGATCAGGGCCGTCGTCGCGATGGCGGCGACACGGAGTTTCATCGAGGTAAGCACAATCGCTCCTTTCGTTGCGGACCAGGCGGCCTCGGCCGCGGTGCCGGCCATTCAAGCCGGCGCCGGCTGCAATCCGATGAAAGGAGGGTTACGGAACGATGACAGTGCAGCGGCGCTGGATGCCACCATGCCGGGTGAAAATGAAAAGGGCGCGGCCGTTGCCGGCCGCGCCCGATGCCACTTGTTACGCGATGATTACCAGTAGAACTGGGCGCGCGCCTCGAGGATGTTCGGGTTGTCGTCGACGTCGTGCTTGAGGCTCGAGCTGTACTTCGTGCTGCTGACCTTCACGTAGTTCAGCATGAACTTGAAGTTCGAACGCCAGTACCAGTTCACGCCGACGGTGAGGTTGTTCTCCGTACCGCCGAGCACCGGGTCGTCGTTGAGATCGGTCTTGTCGTAGCGCACGCCGAGCTGCCACATGCCGGAGGCCGGCTCGTTCGGCAGCGGCGTGGTCGGCACGCCGGCCTTGTAGCCCCAGGTTTCGCCGGTGAGGTTCCACAGACCGGACACATACCAGCTGTCGCCGGTGAAGTTCGGCTTGCCGTCGAAACGCTTGACCTTGGAGGTCATGTACTCGGCCTGCACCTTGAACGGACCGCCGACCCACATGCCTTCGAGGCCGAGCGTGCGCTCGCGATCGCTCTTCGTCAGATTGCCGGTATCGACCAGGCGGCCGGTGGCGAGGTCGGCATCCGGACGCACGCGCAGGCGCACCGCATCGAAATGGGTGTCGTAGTCGACGGCCGAGACGCCGAAGTGCAGGATGCTGCCGCTCTCGCTGATCGGCGCATAGTAGAAGCGGCCGCCGAAACCCTGGCCCTGGGCGAGGTTGCGGGTCAGCTCACGGCCGAAGTAGTTCACCGTGTAGCCCCAGTTCGGGCGGTCGTCTCCGTAGGCAATGCCCGTGCGGCGTGCGATGCCGAACAGGTTGGTGACCATCGCCTTCGAGATGAAGTCGTTGTGGCGCGTGCTCGAGAGTTCCTCGAGGCTGTTCGGCTGCTTGAACTGGCCGACCTGCACGTAGTTCGTGCCGAGCTTCCACTTCAGCGCGGCGTCGAGCCACTTGTTCGCCTTGCCGTCGTAACCGAGGACCCAGTCGAAGCTCGCGCCCTTGCCCTTCAGGATGACCTCGGCACGGCGCATTTCGAACTCGGTGTCCTTGCCGTCGTTGTTGGTGGCCGGCGCATTGAGATCGAGTACATCGTTGTGGAACCAGTTGCCGTCGGCCTGCATCAGGCCTTCGAGACTGACTTCACTGCCTTCGATGACATCGATCGCGATTTCGGCGTGAGCGGCAGGGGCGAGCGCCGCCAGTACGGCGATCGCCAGGTATCGGGGTTGGATCTTCATGGCTCGGGGCCCTTGGGTAGGGAAAGGCGCGCAGAGCCTATGTGGCCAATCTTACGGATCCGTGACACCGGGCCGGACCATGCGGAAACGTCACGCGTCTGCGCCGGAAACATCACGTGGGAGACCGGCACGATGGTCGCCTGCCCGGGCCATCCGGCTCAGTCGCCGCTGATGTATTGCGGACCCTGGCCGGCGGTCTTCTCGTAGACGCCGCCGCCGGCACGCCGGTACTGGGTGAAGCCGTGCCTGGCGAGGTGATCTTCCTTGAGCAGATGGCTGCCGCCGGGTGCCACGCTCGGTGCGGAGATCAGCCGGCGCACTGCGCCGCCGCATTCGGGACAGTGCGTGAGTTCGGCATCCGCGAGCTTCTGCAGGACGTCGAAACCGCCGGCGCAGTGCGGGCAGCCGGCAGCGGTCGAGCGGTATTCATAGATCGGCATGACGGGCTCCGGCGTGCGTATGGCGGGCCGGGAGAGGCGGCCCGTCCGGACGGCTTCAAGCAGCCTCGGTGACGCCGAGGGCACGGCCGGCATCCTCGAGGGTCTTCCAGCGGTTGACGATCGCGCAGAACAACTGCGCGGTGCGTTCGGCGTCATATACGGCCGAATGCGCCTCGCTGGCATCCCAGTCGAATCCGGCTGCGCTCACCGCACGCGCGAGCACGGTCTGGCCATAGGCGAGTCCGGCGAGCGTCGCGGTATCGAAGCAGCTGAACGGGTGGAAGGGGTTGCGCTTGTGCGCGGTCCGCCGCACGGCGGCGTTCAGGAAGCCGAGGTCGAAGGCCGCGTTGTGGCCGACGAGGATCGCCCGCTGGCAATCCGCCTCACGCATCGCCTTGCGTACCGGACGGAAGACGTGGTCCAGCGCCTCGCGCTCGTCGAGCGCCGCGCGGAACGGGTGGGTCGGATCGATGCCGGTGATCTCGAGTGCGCGCGGATCGAGGTTCGCCCCGGGGAACGGCACGACGTGGGTCGAAACCACGGGCTCGGGATGCACGAAGCCCGCCTCGTCCATGCGGACGACGACCGCGGCGATTTCCAGCAGGGCGTCGCGCTCGGCATCGAAGCCGCCGGTCTCGACATCTACCACGACGGGCAGGAAGCCGCGGAAACGGTCGGCGAGCCGGCGGGCGGGGGGAGACGGCACGGACTCGGGCATGCCCGCAGCATACCGGATGCGCCGGGAGCGACCAAACCGTGCAGCGGTGCGCCTGGCCCGGCGTGACGGCCCGTTATGGACCGGCGGGCACCGCACGGCGTGTGCCGAGCACGGCTTCGCAGGCCTGCCAGCGCTGCAGCAGGACCAGCCCGTCGGCGAGCAGATCGGGCTTGGCGTCGAGCTCGCCGAGCAGGTCGCGCACGCAGTCGTGGCCGCTGCGGTGCGCGTTCGCCTGCAATCGCTCGAACAGCAGGCCGGCGAGCGGTGAGAGTTCGTGGAAACGCACGCGATCGGTGGCATCGCGCACGAGCAGCAGGATGACCGGCGTGGCGGCAACGCCGTTCCGGAGTGCTTCCGCGTCGATGCGATGCACCGGATGGCGGTAGGCGTTCAGGCGGACCAGCGGCGATACCGCCGGTACCCCCGCGACCGGATCGCCCGCGGGATCGTGCGGCACGTCGTCCTGCTCGGCCGTGTCGAGGGCGAGGTCGAGTTCGGCCCATTCATGATGTGCGAGTTCGGCGAGGAACGCCGGATCGGGCTCGCCGCGAGTCCGGCGCGCAGCGAGGTAGGCCACGAATTCGCCGGCCAGCCGGGTGAACAGCGGCGTCCGGCAGGTGTGCTCGCGGTAGAAGCGCCGCACCAGTTCATGCCAGTCCTGCGTAGCGTGCAGATGCCGGATGACCGGAAAGTTCGCCGCGAGCAGGCTCTCGATGTTGTTGAAACTCAGCTCCGCATAGACGTCGAGGCGCACCGGATCGGCGCCGGGCGGCAGTGCGGCGCGGCCGGGATCGCGCAACCAGGCGGCGAACCCGCGCTGGATGGCTTCGCGCTCCATCTCAGGCCACACCCGTCTGGCGCTCTGCGA
>CAYYHP010000177.1:0-5206 GCA_964471815.1 uncultured Rhodanobacteraceae bacterium | reverse complement strand
GCCGCAGGCGGGGTCGAGGATCTTCTCGCCGAGCTGCGGGGCGACCATGTCGACCATGAACTGGGTGACCGGACGCGGGGTGTAGTACTCCCCAGCGTTGCCCGCGTTCTGCAGATCGCGCAGGATCTGTTCGTAGAGGTCGCCGAAGAGGTGGCGGTCCTGTGCCTTGTTGAAGTCGACGCCTTCGACGATCTTGTTGATCACCTGACGCATCAGGTGGCCGGACTTCATGTAGTTGTAGGCATCCTCGAAGACGCTGCGGATGACGAAGCCGCGCTTGTCGTCGCCCTTGGGTTGCAGGTTCTTGAGGGTGGGGAAGAGCTTGTTGTTGACGAACTCCAACAGGTCGTCGCCGGTCAGGCCTTCTGCATCAGCGGCCCAGTTGCGCCAGCGCATGTCCTGGGCGCTCAGCCAGATCTTCGTCGTCTCCGACCAGTCGAGCTCGATCTCCGGCGACATCATCCCGATGAGCGAGTACTGGGACCTGCTCGCACGCGGCGCGTTCGGCACCTACCGCCAGCTGCTCGGCGACGTGACCTGGAGCCCGACCATGGGCAAGTACCTGAGTCACTTCCGCAACCAGAAGGCGGGCAGCGCGACGCAGCCCGACGAGAACTATGCCCGCGAGGTCATGCAGCTGTTCTCGATCGGCCTCGTGCAGCGCAACCTCGATTTCTCGCCGGTCATCGACGCGCAGACCAGCAATCCGGCGCCGACCTACGACCAGAACGTGATCACGCAGACGGCCAAGGTCTTCACCGGCCTCACCTATGCGGATGCACCGACCGGATCGGGCCCGCCCGGCTACACCGGCGCCAACTTCTACGGCGGCGGGCTCACCAACGCGGGCCAGTATTCGCCGATGGCCTGCTGGGGCATTCCGCTGTTTCCAGCCACCGGCACCGGCAGCAACAACATGCGCCACGACATCAGCGCCAAGGCCGTGCTCGCGGGCTTCGTGCTGCCGGCGAACCAGACCTGCGCGGATGACGTGAACGCGGAGCTCGACATCATCGCCGGGCACATGAACGTGGCGCCGTTCATCTCGCGCCAGTTGATCCAGCGCTTCGTCACCAGCAACCCGTCGCCGGCCTACATCCAGCGCGTCGCCAACGTCTTCGAGGGCCGCAATCCCGATGGCTCGCCCGACCCGGAAGGCGTGCGCGGCGATCTCGGTGCGGTGGTGAAAACCATCCTGCTCGATCCCGAGGCCCGCCAGACGCCGACGGACCCCGCCTTCGGCAAGCTGCGCGAACCGCTGCTGCGGCTGACCGCGATGTGGCGCGCCTGGGACGCGCAGGCACCGGCCGCCGACACCTATGGCGAAGTGCGCATGACCGGGACCGTCAACGTCCTCAATGCCTTCGCGCAGCGCCCGCTCGGTTCGCCGACCGTGTTCAACTTCTACGAACCGGATTACCAGCCGCCGGGTCCGATCGGGAATGCCGGCCTGTACGCACCGGAGTTCGAGATCACCAGCGAATCGACGGTCTACACGGCCGGCAACGGCCTGTATGCGCTGAGTGCCCTGGCCTATGTCGGCATGACCAATCCGCCGGGCGACCGGCCGCTGCTCGATCTCTCGGCACTCAGCACGAACGCCGCCAGCCCGGCGGCGATGGTCGCCGAGGCCAACCGGCGCATGCTGTGCGGCAGCATGTCGACGAACATGCAGAACACGCTGGTCAGCACCCTGACCTTCATGAGCGGCGCCTCGGCGAACGAGAAGGCCTGGTCGCTCGTGTACCTCATCGCCCGGTCCCCCGAATACGCCGCACAGCGCTGAGGAGCCGCCATGAGCATCGATCGCCGGAGCCGTCGCGACTTCCTCCGCCATCTCGCCTGCCTCGCCGCGAGCGGCGGTGCGGCCGCACTCGTCCCGCAACTGCGCCTGATCGGCAGCGCGCTCGCCTCGACCCAGGCGCTGAGCGGCTATCGCGCACTGGTCTGCATCTACCTCGCCGGCGGCAACGATTCCTGGAACCTGCTGATCCCGTACGACACGGCGCGCTATGCCATCTATGCCAGCTCACGCGGCGGGGTCTACAGCGCGGCGAGCAACGCTTCCGGCCTCGCGCTCGACCGCACGACGGTGCTGCCTCTGACCGGCGCCTCGGGTTCCGGCTCGGACAACTACGCCCTGCATCCGAACGTGCCCGAGCTGCGCAGCCTGTACGACGCGCAGAAGCTCGCCTTCGTGGTCAACGTCGGCACGCTGCTGCGGCCGACCACCAAGGCCGATTACAACGCCGGCATCGTCAACCGCCCGCCGCAACTGTTCTCGCACAACGACCAGGAGAGCCTTTGGCAGATCGGCACGGCCGCGGCGAGCAACTACGGCTGGGCCGGGCAGAGCGCCGCCGTGCTGCTGCCGCAGTTCCCGTCCGGCAACAACGCGACCCTCTCGCCGTGCATCTCGATCGCCGGCAACAACCGCTTCGAAACCGGGCTCGGCGTGATCCCGTATCAGATGGCCACGGGTGGTCTGACCGCCTTGAGCGGCGTATGCAACCCGAGCGGCTGTTCGGGCTACTCCGGCCAGCGCGACGTGGCATTGAACCAGCTGCTCGCCGACACCTACGCCAGCAGCCTGCATGCCGATGAATACAAGCGCGTGTTCCAGCGCGGCCGCGACCTGTACGGCCTGATCAGCACCGGACTCGCCGGCAGCGATGGCACCCTCGCCACGGTGTTTCCGACCGGCAACACGCTGGCCGACCAGCTGAAGATGGTCGCCCGCATGATCAAGCTGTCGCGTGCGCAGAACCTCGCCGCACGGCAGGTCTTCTACGTGCGCTACGGCGGCTTCGATACGCATGACGGCCAGATGGGCAGCGGCACGAGCGGCCATGCGGCTTTGCTCGGCAACGCGTCCAGAGCACTCGATGCGTTCTGGACTGCACTCGGTGAAATCGGCGCGCAGAGCGAGGTCACCGCATTCACGATGAGCGAGTTCGCACGCACGCTGTCGTCCAACGGCAACGGTTCGGATCACGGTTGGGGTGGCGTGCAGCTCGTGCTCGGCGGCAGCGTACTCGGCGGCCGGCTCTACATGGACGGCGGCGGTCCGGTCGGCGGCTTTCCGGACCAGACGCTGGACGGTCCGGTGTCGCTGTCGCGTGGCCAGTTCGTGCCGGGCATCGGCGTCGAGCAGTACGCCGCGACGCTCGCGCGCTGGCTCGGCGTGACTGCGAACAGCGATCTCGATGCGATCTTCCCGAATCTCGGCACCTTCAATCCGGCATTCCGCCAGCTCGGCTTCCTGGCATGAACCGGCCGCGACGATGCATCGACAGCGGCTCCGGATCGCAATCGCGCTGATCGGCGTCGCCCATGCCGGCGCGGCCCTCGCCTGGCCTTCGGCACCAGACGCCGTGGCCGCCGCCGGCTGCACGAACCTCGACGCGATCCTGCCGCTATTCACGCTCGACTACCAGGCGGCGATCCAGGGTGTGTTCGACGCCTACTGCACCGGCTGCCACGAGGGCGACGCGCCACCGGCCGGGCTCGATCTGAGCCCCGGCGTTTCCTGGAGTCAGCTCGTCGGCAGGCCGTCCACGGGCAATCCGGACCTGATGCGCGTCGTGCCGGACCATCCCGAAGCGAGCCTGCTGTTCGAGAAGGTGAACTGCGACCTGCCCGCGTTCGGCGCGCGCATGCCGTTCGGTGCGCCTGCTCTGCCGGACGACCTGCAGGCGCTGATCGCCGACTGGATCGCCGCGGGCGCACCGCCCGGAGCGACCGATACCCTGTTCCGCGGCGGCTTTGAACCGCGCGGCTGAGACCCCGGCGACGCGCGGCGAGCGGAGGAAGCGCGGTTGCTGCCGCGCCCGCGGGTTCAGCGCTCGACGATCGCGACGACGCCCATGCCACCGGCAGTGCAGATCGATATCAGACCGCGGCCGGCGCCTTTTTCCTCGAGCAGCCTGGCGAGCGTGGCGACGATGCGCGCACCGGTCGCGGCGAACGGGTGACCGAGCGCGAGCGAGGAGCCGTTGACGTTGAGCCTGGCCGGATCGATGGAGCCGAGCGGGCGGTCGAGGCCGAGCCGGTCGCGGCAATAGGTCTCGCTCTCCCAGGCGCGCAGCGTGCACAGCACCTGTGCGGCGAACGCCTCGTGAATCTCGTAGAAATCGAAATCCTGCAGCGTGAGGCCGGTCTGGCGCAGTAGCTGCGCGACAGCGATGGTCGGCGCCATCAAAAGACCCTCGCCATGCACGAAGTCCACCGCGGCAACCTTCGCATGCGTCAGCCAGGCCTGCGGGCGCAGGCCGCGCGCTGCGGCCCATTCGTCGCTCGCGAGCAGTACGGCGGCCGCGCCGTCGCTCAGTGCAGTGGAGTTGCCCGCGGTCAGCGTGCCCTGGCCGGAGCTGCGGTCGAACGCGGGCTTGAGCGAGGCGAGCTTCTCGAGCGTGGTATCCGGCCGCAGGATGTTGTCGCGCTCGGCGCCGCGGAACGGCACGACGAGATCGTTGAAGAAGCCGCGCTCCCAGGCCGCCGCCGCCTTGCGATGGCTGTCGAGCGCGAGTCGATCCTGCGCCTCGCGCGGGATCTGCCACTGCCTGGCCATCAGCTCGCAATGCTCGCCCATCGACTTGCCGGTGCGCGGCTCGGCCACGCCGGGGAAGCTCGGCTTGAGCTCGCCGAGCGAGAAACCGCTGACGGCGGCCTTGAGCTTCTCCAGCGGCGTCTTCGCCCGGTTGATGCGCAGCAGGCGCTGCTGCAACCGGCGGCCGTAGACGATCGGCACGTCGCTCGTGGTATCCGAGCCGCCCGCGATACCGGCCTCGATCTGACCGGTGACGATCTTGTTGGCGATCAGGATCGCGGTATCCAGCGAGGTACCGCAGGCACGCGCGACGGTGATGCCCGGCGTGGTCGGTGCGAGGCCGGAACTCAGCGCGGCCTCGCGGGCGAGGTTCCAGTCCGAGGCGTGGCGGATCACCGCGCCCATTGCGACCTCACCCAACTCCACACCATGCAGGCCGAACTTCTCGACCAGCGCCCCGAGCGTCTTGATCGACATGCCGAGGTTGCCGACGTCGGCATAGGCGGTGTTGTTGCGGCAAAACGGGATGCGCACGCCGCCGAGGATCGCTGCTCTCTTGCCGTTGCTCACCGGGCTGTTCCTGCTGGCTGGATCGAACCGGACTGCTATGATGCCGGCCTTCATCCACCGGTTCCATCCTCGTGAGCTACGTTTTCG
>CAYYHP010000176.1:0-5206 GCA_964471815.1 uncultured Rhodanobacteraceae bacterium | reverse complement strand
GGGTCTCCACGCGCAGGCTCTGCGGATCGGTGACGCCGAGCGCCTGGGTGACGACGTTGCGGTGCGGGTGAGTGCGCGCCTGTTCGGCCGTGATCGCGCCCTGTTCGACCAGCTCCTGCACGTAGGAATGATCCTGTGACAACTGCCTGAGCCCGCCGTCCCAGAGGTACACGCGGCTGTCGCCGACCCAGGCGATCTCGAACTCGTCGCCGGTCATCCGCGCGGCGACGATCGTCGTGCCCATCGGCAGGGATTCGGTGCGGCGGTTTGAATGCCGGATGATGTCCTCGTCGGCGCGATGGATCGCCTGCTCGAGCGTGCTGCCGCGACCGACCTCGGCGATCAGCGTGTCACGCGCGATCGCGCTGGCGACCTCGCCGTGCTCGTGGCCGCCCATGCCATCGGCGACCAGCCACAGACCCAGCTCGGCATCGGCGTAGTAGGTGTCCTCGTTGTGTTCACGGCGCAGACCGACGTGGCTTTTGTGTCCGAACTCGATCATGCGTACCGCCGGTTTCCGTGCTGCGCCGTGTCGTGGCTGCGCCCGCGATACGCCGCGGCAGGTCCGGACGAAGAGCGCAAGGCCAGTGCGTGCATAGGATGCCGCTGCCGGGACCGACGAGGCAAGGGCGGGTGGCCTCCGGCGCTGCTGGGCCAGCATTTGCATGATGTCATGCCGGTCTTTCCATGCCCATCGCGATGTAAAGGGCAAAAAAGGAAATCCATACTCACAATCATCATGTAGGCGGTGCCGGCTGGCCATGCGTTGTTGCTGGTGCTGTGCCACGAGTTCGGATTCACCGTCGCACCGTCCTGCCAGGACGACGTCCGGTTCCTGGCATCTATGCCGGCGGATTGCCAGGCGCATGCGACCGGACCATCGGATGAGGGCTTCCCCGGCGCTGTAGTGCCGGGGCATGAGCGGCAAATCTCGATCAGCAGGCGCGGTACGTGGCATTGATCCGACAGCGCGCCATGCGTTCGGTCATGACGGCCGAGCAGATGACGCAACGCGTGAACGCCGGATGGCGGAGAGGGTGGGATTCGAACCCACGGTGGGGATGAGCCCACGCCGGTTTTCAAGACCGGTGCCTTAAACCGCTCGGCCACCTCTCCGGTTTTCACGCCGCCGTGATCCGGCCGGCGCCGACCGTCGCAACGCTCGGCCGGCGCGAGCATAGCGGATCGGCAGCGCGGATGGGCGCCGCGGACATCCGCTCAGCCGTTCTTGTACTTCGCCAAGCGCAGCCAGGTATCGACGACGGTGTCGGGATTCAGCGAGACCGATTCGATGCCCTGGTCCATCAGCCATTCGGCGAGGTCCGGGTGATCGGACGGGCCCTGGCCGCAGATGCCGACGTACCTGCCCTTGGCGCGAGCCGCCTGGATCGCCATGCCGAGCATCTTCTTGACGGCCGGGTTGCGCTCGTCGAACAGGCTCGCGACGATCGCCGAATCGCGGTCGAGGCCGAGCGTGAGCTGGGTCAGGTCGTTCGAGCCGATCGAGAAGCCGTCGAAGATGTCGAGGAATTCCTCGGCGAGCAGCGCGTTCGACGGCACCTCGCACATCATGATGATCTTCAGGTCGTTCTCGCCCTGACGCAGGCCGTTCTCGGCGAGCACCTCGACGACCTTGCGGCCTTCCTCGAGCGTGCGCACGAACGGAATCATCACCCAGGCGTTGGTCAGGCTCATCTCGTCGCGCACGCGCTTCATCGCGCGACATTCGAGGGCGAAGCACTCGCGGAAGGTTGGATCGACGTAGCGGCTCGCGCCGCGGAAGCCGATCATCGGGTTTTCCTCATGCGGTTCGTAACGGTCGCCGCCGATCAGGTTGGCGTATTCGTTCGACTTGAAGTCGGACAGGCGCACGATGACCGGATGCGGCGCGAAGGCCGCGGTGATCGTGGCGATGCCCTCGGCGAGGCGGTCGACGTAGAACTGCACGGGATCGGCATAGCCTGCGATCTTCTCGTCGATGCGCCGGCGTGTCTCGGCGTCCTGCGTGGCGTATTCGAGCAGCGCTTTGGGATGCACGCCGATGTGACTGTTGATGATCATCTCGAGACGCGCGAGACCGACGCCGGCATTCGGCAGCATCGCGAAGTCGAAGGCGCGCTCGGGATTGGCGACGTTCATCATGATCTTCAGCGGGGCCGGTGGCATCTGCTGCAGATCGGCGGTGACGCGCTCGAAATCGAGCTTGCCCGCGTAGATGAAGCCGGTATCACCCTCGGCGCAGGACACGGTCACGGTCGCGCCGTCCGGGATGCTGTCGAGCGCGTTGCCGCAGCCGACGACCGCCGGCACGCCGAGCTCGCGCGCGATGATCGCCGCATGACAAGTACGCCCACCGCGATTGGTGACGATGGCCGAGGCGCGCTTCATCACAGGCTCCCAATCGGGATCGGTCATGTCGGCGACCAGAACGTCGCCAGGCTGCACGCGGCTCATGTCGGCGAGCGAGCGGATCACCCGGGCGGTGCCGGCACCGATCTTCTGGCCGATCGCACGACCTTCGGTCAGCACGGGACCGCGCTCGCGCAGTTGATAACGTTCGATCTGGGTCGCGCGGGCGCGCGACTTCACCGTTTCGGGGCGTGCCTGGACGATGTAGAGCTTGCCGGTCAGGCCATCCTTCGCCCATTCGACGTCCATCGGTCGGCCGTAGTGCTGCTCGATCGTGAGTGCCTGACGCGCGAGCTCATGTACATCCGCATCGCTGATGCAGAAGCGCGCGCGATCGGCGGCCGGGGTTTCCTCGATGCGTACTCGCTCGCCCGGTGTGGACGAATACACCATGCGCTGCTGCTTGGCGCCGATCTGACGGCGCAGGATCGCGGGCCGGCCCTCGCGCAGCGTGGGCTTGTAGACGTAGAACTCGTCTGGGTTCACCGCGCCCTGCACGACCATCTCGCCAAGGCCGTAACTACCGGTGATGAACACCGCATCGCGGAAGCCGGATTCGGTGTCGAGCGTGAACAGCACGCCGGAGGCGCCGACGTCGGAGCGCACCATGAGCTGTACGCCGGCCGACAGGAACACGTCCTCGTGCTTGAAGCCGTGATGCACGCGGTAGGCGATCGCGCGATCGTTGTAGAGCGAGGCGAAGACTTCCTTGACCTTGTGGATGACCTCGTCCTCGCCGGAGACGTTGAGGAAGGTCTCCTGTTGTCCGGCGAACGAGGCGTCCGGCAGGTCCTCGGCGGTCGCCGAGGAACGCACGGCGACCGACACCGCATCCGCACCGGCATCGGCGCAGAGCTTGCGGTACGCGCCGCGCACGGCCGCGTCAAACTCCGGCAGCAGCGGCGTGTCGATGACCCAGCCGCGGATTTCGGTCCCTGCGCCAGTCAGTGCGTCGACATCCTCGACGTCGAGCGTCGCGAGGCGCGCTTGAATGCGTGCGGCGAGACCACTCTGCGCGATGAACTGCTGGAAGGCATGCGCGGTCGTCGCAAAGCCCCCGGGAACGGAGACACCGAGCCTGGTGAGGTTGCCGATCATCTCGCCCAGCGATGCATTCTTGCCTCCGACCTTGCCCAGATCGGTCAATCGCAGGTCGTCAAGCCAAAGCACCAGGTCGCTCAAGGTGGATCTCCGAAGGGCTGGGAAGGGCGTGCGCCGGGAAAAACGACGCGCAATTTTCGTGGTTAAGCCCGGCTGAAACAAGGTTGACAGGGCGCCTGGCGCCGGTGGCGGCTACACTGCGACCCTTTTCCGCAGGGGAGTGGCCGATGCTCAGAACGATCTTCTATGTCTCCGACGGCACAGGCATCACCGCCGAGACGATCGGCCACTCGGTGCTGACGCAGTTCGATGGCGTGCAGTTCGATACCTACCGAATCCCGTTCGTGGACAACGAGGCCAGCGCACATGCCGCGGCGGTGCGCATCAAGACCGCCTATGCGCAGACCGGCGTGCGGCCCATCGTCATCAACACCGTCGTGGACACGCGCCTGACCGAACTGGTGGCCGAGAGCGGAGCGTTGATGGTCGACGTGTTCGCGCCGTTCATCGCGCCGCTCGAGGCGGAGCTTGGCGTCAAGCGCAAGCCGAGCGTGGGCAAGGCGCACGGTCTCGTGAACTTCGCCGAATACGAGTCGCGCATCAATGCGACCAATTACGCGTTGACCCACGACGACGGCGTGGATCCAAACTACGCCGATGCCGAGGTGATCCTGGTCGGTGTCTCGCGCGTCGGCAAGACGCCGACCTGTCTGTATCTCGCGCTGCACTACGGCGTAAAGGCCGCGAACTATCCGCTCACGCCGGACGACCTCGAACAGCTCGAACTGCCGACGCGCCTGCGACCGTACCGCAAGCGCCTGTTCGCACTGAGCATCGACCCGCTACGCCTCGCGCAGATCCGCGAGCAGCGCCGGCCCGGCAGCAAGTACGCCACGTCGACGCAGTGCCGCTGGGAACTCGAGCAGGCCGACAAGTTGTTCCGCCGCGACAACATCACCGTGCTGAACACCACGCACATCTCGATCGAGGAGATCGCGAGCAAGATCCTCGCCGGGCTCGGCATCGAGAAGCAGATGTTCTGATCAGGCCGGATGTCTTCTCGCTTGGCGCTTTCTATGCGCTGATGCCGGCGATCCCGCGGCGTGGTACGGGCGGCTGCTAAGATCGGTGCATGTCGCTGCTTGCCGAACCCTCCGGCGCCCTGCTGCCTGGCCGCTTCGCCTTCCTGATGGGGCTGTATGCGGAGAATTATCACCGCCTGACGCGCCTGTTCGCGCCGCAGCGGCTCGCAGCGGGTGCCTACCTGTCGTCGGTTGGCGACGGGCTCGACGTGCGGCTGGATGTCGTCGAACGGCATCGCTATACGCTCGAACTGCGCCTGACTTACTGCCTGATCGACAGTGAAACCGGTGAACTGTCGCCCTCGGCCTGGCTGCGCCTCTACCAGGATGCGCATCTCGCCGAGGCCACCCATTGCCATCCGGGGCGCCGGTTGGTCGAAGTGCTCGGTCCGTTTCCTGCGGTGCACTCGGTGTTCCGGCACCGGCTGCGCATGAACAGTTTCCTCACGCGCTGGCTGGAGTATCTCGGCGAGCAGGGGCATTCCGCTGCCACTCTCGAGCGCTTGCACGAGCCTCGCGATGTGTGGCACGGGCTGCGGCGCTAGCAGGAGAGGTCAGGGTGCGCTCTCACCATGGGGCTCTGATCCTGTATTCAGCCTCGACCTGGATTGAAC
>CAYYHP010000175.1:0-5284 GCA_964471815.1 uncultured Rhodanobacteraceae bacterium | reverse complement strand
TGTCGAAGATCCTGTAGTACATGACGAAACGCACCGGCCGGCGCACGGCGCCGCCGAGGATCAGCGCATCCACGAAGCTCACGTGGTTGCAGACCAGCAGCACCGGGCCGTCCTCGGGAATGCGCGCGAGGCCCTCGGTACGGATGCGGTAGAGCGCGCTGACCAGGAGCCAGCTCAGGAAGCGCATCAGGAATTCGGGGACCAGGCCGTAGATGTAGATCGCGACCAGCGCATTCAGCACCGCGGTGGCGAGCAGCAGTCCGGGGATCGACAGCCCGGCGACGTTCAGCAGCACGGCCGAGAGCGCTGCGGCGACGACCATGAACAGGGCGTTGAGGATGTTGTTCGCGGCGATCACGCGCGAGCGCCGCGCCGGCTCGGAGCGCGCCTGGATCAGCGCGAACAACGGTACGGTGAAGAAGCCGGAGAACACCGCCATGCCGAACAGGTCGACGAGCACGCGCCAGATGCCGGGCCGGGCCACGAGAGTGGCCGCGCCGAGGCCATGCTCTGCGGCGAGCCCCGGATGCGCGAAATACAGATCGACGCCGAACAGGGTCATGCCGATCGACCCGAGCGGTACCAGGCCGATCTCGACCTTGTGGCCGGACAGCCGTTCGCAGAGCAGCGAGCCGAGACCGATGCCGACCGAGAACACCGTGAGCAGCAGGGTATAGACGCCGGGATCGCCGCCGAGCACCTCCTTGGTGTAGTTCGGCAGCTGCGTGAAATAGATCGAGCCGTAGAACCAGAACCAGGAGATGCCGAGGCACGACAGGAACACCGTGCGGTTGTCGCGCAGGTGATTGAGGTTGCGCCAGGTCTCGCTGAGCGGGTTCCAGTTGAGGCGCAGGCCGGGATCGACGGCCGGTGCCTTCGGCATGGCGAGCGCGGTGGCGAGGCCGGCGAGCGCGATGCCGACCGTGCTCGCGCCGACCAGCCAGGCGCCGATGCTGTCGACCCGGATCAGGCTCGAGCCGAGGATCGTGCCGAGCAGGATGGCGAGAAAGGTCGCCATCTCGATCAGGCCGTTGCCACCGATCAGCTCGCGCTCGTCGAGCACCTGTGGCAGCAGGCCGTACTTCAACGGTCCGAACAGCGTGGAATGCAGGCCCATCATGAACAGCATCGCGAGCAGCAGCGGGATGCTGTGCATCACGAAACCCGCCGTGCCGATGAGCATGATCGCGATCTCCAGCCCCTTCACGAACTGCGCGAGGCGCGCCTTGTCGAACTTGTCCGAGAGCTGGCCGCTGGTCGCCGAGAACAGCAGGAAGGGCAGGATGAACAGGCCCGCGGCGAGATTCGTGTAGAAGTTCACCGCACGGCTGTCGAGTTCGACGGTGAGGAACGCCAGCAGGATCACCAGGGCGTTCTTGAACACGTTGTCGTTGAACGCGCCGAGCGCCTGGGTCCAGAAGAACGGTGCGAAACGGCGCTGGCCGAGCAGCGCGAACTGGTTCGATGCGGACATGCGGCCTCCCGGATGCGCGGCGAGCTTAACAAAGCCTGATTTCTTGCCCATGCCGCGCTGCGGTGCTGCAGGGCAGTCGCTAGACTGCGCGCTCCGCGCGGCCCGGCCCCGCGCGATCCACTCACGGGAATGCCATGATCCGTCGTCCGCTCCGTCCGTCCCTGTCAGCCCTTGTCTGCGCATTCGCCGTGGGCCTCGCCGCGCATGCCGAGGCCCTGCTCAAGCCGCTGCCGAAACCATCGCTCGCCGGCGTGGACAAGGCCCGCGCCAAGGAACTCGAGGACGCGCGCGCGGCGTTCGAGGAGGCCAAGCCGCGGCTGTTCGACAAGAACCTCGCCGAGGCCTATGCGCAGATCGCCGGCGTCTATGCGAGCCGTGGCTTTCCCGAGATCGCCGAAATCGCCCTGTACGACGCTGCCCAGCTCACGCCCTACGACGGTCGCTGGCCTTATCTGCGGGGCGTGCTCGCCCTCTCGCGCAAGCAGAGGCCGCAGGCGCGCAGCTTCTTCGAGCATGCGCTGGAGCTCGACCGCTTCTATCTGCCGATCCGTGCGGCGCTGGTCACGCAGCTGATCGAGGAGGGCGATCTCGAGCGCGCGCGCCAGTTGGTCGACGAGTATCTGGCCAAGGACCAGGACCAGCCCAAGGCGCATGCGCTGGCCGGCGAAATCGCCTTGCGCCAGAAGCGTCCCGCCGACGCGGCGAAGGCCTTCGAGCGGGCGCTCGAACTCGACCCGAAGGCGAACCGGCTGTATGCGCCGCTCGCCGAGGCCTACCAGGCGCTCGGCAAGCCGGCCGAGGCGGCGACGGCGCGGAGCCGTGCCGGTGACGTGCCGCCGCGGCTCGCCGATCCGCTCGCCCTCGGTCTGCTGCAGTCGCCGGACGGTACGCCGGCGCCTGGGGACTTCGACAAACAAGCCGCGAACGCCGATTCGCTCGCCCAGGCGGCTTTCCTGTTCAGCGTCGGCCAGATCGATGCGGCGCGCGCCCAGCTCGACACCGCCCTGCGCGCCCGCCCCGACGATCCCGCCATTCTGGCGCTGTATGCGCGCCTAGAGGCTGCCGCGGGCCGCACCGAGGTTGCGCGCGAGCGAGCCCAGGCCGCCTTGCGTGCCGCACCACGGAGCGCGCTGGCGATGCTGACCCAGGGTCTGGTACTCGAAACAGGAGCCGATGACGATGCCGCGCGCGGCTGGTACGAGAAGGCCGTGAATGCCGACCCGGCGCTGGCCGAGGCGCGCCTGCTGCTCGGCGACCAGCTCATGCGTCGCAAGCGCTATGCCGAAGCCGCGGAGCAGTATCGCCAGCTCTACCGCATCAAGCCGGAGGATGTCGGCCACCTTGCCCAGCTCGTCGCCGCCGAGACGCTCGGCGGGCACTGCGCCGAGGCCATGAAGGATGTGGAGGCGGCCCTGCGCGAGCGACCCAAGCACGGCCAGATCGCACAGCTCTACGTGCGTACGGCGAGCACCTGCCGCAGCGCCAGTGCCGACGACCGCCAGCGCGCGGCGGAACTCGGCAACCGCCTCTATGCGCAGTTCCCGACCGCCGCAAATACCGAGGCGCTGGCGCTTGCCGCCGCTGCGGCCGGCAAGTTCGAGGACGCCGTGCAGCTGCAAGGTGCGGCGGTGTTCGAGGCGGTCAAAGGCGGTAATCCATCCGAAATCGCCTTGTACAAGTCGTTCTTCAAGCGCTTCGAGGCGCATCAGGTTCCGGATCTGCCGTGGCCGGCCGAGCACCCGCTGTTCCAGCCGCCGCGTGCCGCGCCGATGGCGGGTAGCGTTCCGGTCGAAAAGTAATCCGCGGCAGAAGGTCGCAGTTCCACATTGAGTGGACTGTGACCCGGTGATCCGCCGGTACTGCCGGGGGGCGGCGGGGCCTACCATGAGCGGATGATGGTTGCCCGTCTCCCGACATCGGCCGCGTCGCCACGGACGGCCGTGACGTCGATCCGTATCCGCACCGCGCGCCTGCTGCTGCTGTTCGGCGTGGTTCCACTGCTGCTGCTCGGGAGCGTGCTTGCGGTCGGCTACACGCAGGCCGCGCGCGAGCGGCTCGAGGTGAGCCTGCGCAATGCCCGCAATGCCACCGACCAGACCGTGGCGGGTTTCGTCGGGCCCGCTCTCCAGGCGGTCACGCTGGCCGCACAGGCCCCGGAGCTTGCCGCCCGGTTCCAGCCGGACCCCCTGCAGGCATGGCTCGACGCATTGCGCCGCACGAACCCGGACCTCGTGGCGTTGACCGCCTATGACGCCGGCGGCGCGCCGGTCGCGGGCGACGGCAGCGGGGGGCCGACGTCCGGGAGTGATCGGCCTGTGCGGGACGCGACCGGGCAGGCGTGTTTTCGCGAGGTCGCGCGTACCGGGCGGCCGTGCGTGAGCGGTCTTTCCGCAGCACGCGCACTCGGTCCCGGGCCGGCCGTGACGGTTGCCGCGCCGGTACTGAATGCGCAGGGCCGACTCACCGGCGTGATCGAAGCGGCGCTGGATCCCGCCGACCTCGATATCCGTCTCGACAAGCTGCTCGTCGCGCCGCGCATGGCGCTCGTCCTCGACGGCGATGGCCGCGTGGTGTACGCCAGCGCGGGACTCGGCATTGCGCGTGGCGTCATAGTCGGCGATCTGCCGTCGCTGGAGCCGCTGCGGGCCGCGGCGGAAGGACAGCCGGTCGATCTCGTCGCCCTGACCGGCGGTGCCGAGCGGCTGATCGGCATGCGCGCCCGGAATGTGGCCGGCTGGACGGTCTGCGCCTTACTGCCGCGGAGCCTGCTCGTCGACGCGCTCGTGCAGGGCGCGTCCATCGCCATGCTCGTGCTGCTGCTCGTGCTGTGCGCGGCCGTCTATGCGGTGCCGCGTGCGGTGGCGGCGGTCGCGCAGCCGATCGCCGAGCTGGCCCAGGCCATCGCCGGGTTCGATCCGGCCTCCGTTCCGGCGGACCCGATCGTGCCGGCCGATCTGCCGGTCGAACTCATGCCGATCGCCGCGAGCGTGCGTACGCTGGCGGCGCGGTTGCGCGAGTCGTTCACGCGGCTCGAAGACGTGCTCGACGATCAGCGCGCCTTGCGCCAGCAGCTCGACGACACCCTGCGAGAGCGCGAGCACGAGATCGAGCGCCGCACCGGCGAGCTGCGCACCGCGCTCGCCACGCTGCGCGACGAGACGCTCACCGACGGCCTGACCGGCCTCGGCAACTACCGGGCCTATCGCGAGCGGCTCGAGCAGATCTGGCGCAGCGCCCAGGCGGGTGGCGACGTGGTCGGCGCGATCCTCCTCGACGTCGACCACTTCAAGCGCTTCAACGACCGCTACGGCCACCTCGCCGGTGATCAATGCCTCCGGCGCGTCGCCCTGGCGTTCGCCGGCACGGTCGGACCGCGCGCCATGCTTGCCGCGCGCAACGGCGGCGAGGAGTTCATCGCACTGTTCCGCGGCGTCGGCCGGCGTGACCTGCGCGAGCTGGCCGAGGCCGCGCGCCATGCCGTGCAGCGGCTCATGCTCGACAACGCGGATACGGAAATCGGGCTGGTCACGGTCAGCCTCGGTGTCGCCGCGGTGGTGCCGGAAACCGGCATCGCCCCGGACGCGCTGGTGCGCGCCGCCGACCTCGCCCTCTATCGCGCCAAGCGCGGCGGGCGCAATCGCGTGATCGAGTTCTCGCCGGCTGCACTGCAGGAGTTGCGCCGGCGCCGCGAGGTGATGGCCTGAGATCCCGCCATCAGTCGCGCCGCAGCGCGCGGTGGCCGATGTCGCGGCGGTAGAACAGGCCCGGCGCGTGCAGCTGGCGGGCGGCGGCGTACGCGCGCTGCTGTGC
>CAYYHP010000174.1:0-5363 GCA_964471815.1 uncultured Rhodanobacteraceae bacterium | reverse complement strand
ATTTCGACATCATCGCCCAACACGACGGCGCCAAGCTGCGGCACCTTGACCCAGTGATCCCGATCGAAGGCGAGGCCGAAGCCGTCCGCACCGATCACCGTGCCCGGATGCACCAGCACGCGCCGGCCGAGCGTGACGCGGGTGACCAGGGTGACGCGCGCGACGAGGCGCGAATCCTCGCCGACCGCGCAGTCCGGGCCGACGTGGCAATGCGGGCCGAGCACGGCGCCGGCGCCGACGACCGAGCCGGACTCGATCACGCAGAACGGGCCGATCGCGGCCGTCGCGTCCACGCGGGCGCCCGGATCGACGGCCGCGGTCGGGTGGATGCCGGCCTCGCGCGCCCGCGCATCGCGGTCGAACAGGGCCGCGACCCTGGCGAAGGCGACGTACGGATCCTTCGCGATCAGTGCCGCGGTCGGGCAGGCTTCGGCATCCTCGGCGCGCAGGATCACCGCGGCGGCACCGGTGCGGGTGAGCTGCGCGCGGTAGTGCGGGTTGGCTAGGAAGCTCAGCCGGTCCGGCCCGGCCGTCGCGAGCGTGGCCACGCCGCGGATTTCGCGCTCACCGTCGCCGCGCAGGACGAGGCCGAAGCGCGCGGCGAGCGCACCGAGACGGATCGGCATGGCATTCATGGCTTGCCCTGGCGGCTCTGATAGTCGCGCTTGAGCCGGTCGAGCACGGCTTCGGTGATGTCGATGCGCGGACTGGCGAAGACCACCGGACTCGGTACGACCAGGTCGTAGCCCTGCTCGCGGGCGTACTCGATCACGGTGTTGTTGATCTGCTGCCAGCTCTTGTCGAGCTCCTGGTCGCTGCGCGCCTTCAGATCGCCGCGCAGCTGCTCGCGGGTACGCCGGACGTTCCGGTCGAGCGCATCGATCTCGCGCCGGAGGGGTTCGGCGTCCTCGCGCGAGAGGAGGGGGCCATCGCGTTCCTGGCGCTGGCGCAGTGTGGCGAGGCGGTCTTCGTCGGCTTTCAGCGCCGCATCGCGCGGCGCGAACTCACGCTGCAGCCGCTCGCGTCCGGCGACGACCTGTGGCGCGTTGTCGAGCAGCCGCTTCATGTCCACGTAGCCGACGCGCGTGCCGCCGGACTGCGCCGCAGCGACGAGCGGCGCCAGTGCCAGCAGCAGCACGAGCCGTTTGCCGAGTAGGCCGCCACGCTTCACGCCACCACTGCTCCCGTATGTCTGTCTGGCCGAAGCGACGCGTGCCGCTCCGGCACCGCGATCCGGTCACTCCGTGACTGCCGGCCATCTCCTCCGGCAAGCGTAGCCGATCCGTGTCGGCGATCCACAGCGTGCGGCGTCCACGTGGCGATGGATATCCATCCGCCAGCAGGCGTTTGCGAGGCTTCCGGCGCGGCGCGGGCTGGTTTCCGCCGCATCGGTTCGGCCCGCTGGGCTCAGAACTGCGGGCCGAACGTGAACTGGATCGTCTCGGTGGCGTCGCCGTCCTTTTTGCGCAGCGGGCGCGCGAGATTGATCATGATCGGACCCACCGGCGCCTGCCACTGGAACGAGAGGCCTGCCGAGGCACGCAGCTCGCCGGCATCGAAGTCGCTGTAGCTCTTGTAGACCTGGCCCACGTCGAGGAACAGCGAGAGGCGTACGCTGTCGCTGTTCTCCTTGGCGAAGGGGGTCGGCATGATCAGCTCGGTAGTGCCGAGCACCTTGAACGCGCCGCCGAGCGGCTCGCGGCAGTAACGGTCCTTCACGTTGGTACAGGACGGGCGCAGCTCGTAGGGGCCGAGCGTGTTGTCCTGGAAGCCGCGCACGTCACGCACGCCGCCGGCATAGTAGTTCTCGAAGAACGGCAGGCCGCTGAGGGTCACGCGCTCGCCGGTTACCGGATCGATGCGGCCCTTGGTGTCGCGGTAGCTGTCGCCATAGCCGAGACGGCCGGAGAGCAGCAAGGTGAAGCTGTCGGACAGCGGGAAGTAGTGCGCCGACTGGACGTTGATCTTGTAATACTCGAGTGTGGAACCGGGCAGGGCGATTTCCGCGCTGATCTGATCCAGGCCGCCGCGGGTCGGCGTGAAATACTTGTTGCGGGTGTCGTGCGCCCAGGACACCTGCGCGTTCCAGGTGTGGATCGTGCGGTGGTCGAGGTTGCGGATGAAATCCGTGATCCGGGTCGGGGTGATGCCCTCGGTCGTCAGGAGCTTGGTCTTCTCGACGCCGAACTGGAACTGCAGGGCGTTCGATTCGGTGATCGGCACGCCGAGGAAGGTCGAGAAGCTGTCCGAGTTGGTCGAGTAGCTCGCGATGTTCGCCTGGCTCTGATCGAGCTCGCGGTGGCTCAGGTCATAGCCGAGGCCGACGCCGTTGTCGGTGAGATACGGCTGGTAGTACGAAACGTCATAGCGGCGCAGGTAGGAGCTGCGCTGCACGGTCGCCGCCACGCGGTCGCCGGTGCCGAGGAAGTTGTTCTGCGACACCGAGACGCTCGCGGTCAGTCCGGACACCTGCGAATAGCCGAGGCCGAACATCAGGCTGCCGGACGGCTGTTCCTCGACCGACACGGTCATGTCGACCTGGTCCTCGCTGCCGGGCACCTTCGGCGTCTCGATCTCGACCTTCTTGAAGTAGCCGAGGCGCTGCAGACGCACCTTGGAACGGTCGATCGCGGCCTGCGAGTACCACGAGCCTTCAAACTGGCGCATCTCGCGACGCAGGACTTCGTCCTCGGTGCGCGTGTTGCCCTTGAAGTTGATGCGGCGCACGTAGACGCGCTTGCCGGGCTCGACGAAGAAGGTAATGCCGACGCTCTTCTTCTCCTTGTCGACCTTCGGCACCGGCTGCACCTCGGCGAAGGCGTAGCCGATGTTCGAGAGCACGGCAGACATGGCCTTGGCGCTCTTCTCGAGCTTGGCACGCGAGAAGGTCTCGCCCGGCTTGGCCAGCACCAGCTTGCGCAGCGCGTCCTCGGGCAGGATCAGCTCGCCGAGCAGATTGATCTCGGAGATCGTGTAGACCTCGCCCTCATGGACGTTCGCGGTGACGTAGATGTTGCGCTTGTCGGGGCTGATCGCGACCTCGGTCGATTCGATGTCGAAGTCGGCATAGCCGCGGTCCATGTAGAACGAGGTGAGCTTTTCCAGGTCACCGGAGAGCTTCTCGCGCGAGTACTGGTCGTCGCGCGAGTACCACGAGGTCCAGTTCGTCGTGTCCGATTCGAACTCGCCGCGGATGTCCTTGTCGGTGAAAGCCTTGTTGCCGACAAGGTTGATCTGGCGGATGCGCGAGGCCTTGCCTTCGACGATGTTGATGTTGACGTCGACGCGGTTGCGGTCGAGCGGCGTGACCTTGCTCTCGACGCTGACGTTGTACTTGCCGCGGTTGTAGTACTGCCGGGTCAGCTCCTGCTGCACGCGGTCGAGCTGCAGGCGGTCGAAGGTCTCGCCTTCAGCGAGGCCGATGTTCTTCAGGCCCTTGCGCAGTTCGTCTTCCTTGATGTCCTTGTTGCCCTTGATCGCGATCTTCGAGATTGCCGGGCGCTCCTTGACCGTGACGACGAGGATGTCGCCCTGACGATCGAGCTGGACGTCATTGAAGAAGCCGGTCTTGAACAGCGCACGGATCGCCTGTTCGGCGCGGTCGCCGGTCAGCAGGTCGCCTTTCTCGACCGGCAGGTAGGTGAACACGGTGCCGGCCGAGATGCGGGTCAGGCCGTCGATGCGGATGTCGGAGACGACGAAGGGCTCGAAGGCGCCGGCTTCGGCGGACAGGCAGGCGAGCAGTAGCAGGGCGGCGATACGCTTCATCGTCTCATCCGTAACCAGAGAATGTGGAGTGCGGCGCGCGTAGAACCCGCGCCTGGACTGGTGGCCGGCTTAGGGGCCGCCGACGGCGCGGAACACGTCATTGTAGATGGCCAGACCCATCAGGCTCGCGATGACCGCCATGCCGATGTACTGGCCGATGATCTGGGTGCGCTCGCTGACCGGTCTGCCCTTGATCAGTTCGATAAGGTAATACAGCAGGTGTCCGCCATCCAAGATCGGGATCGGCAGCAGGTTCAGTATCGCCAGGCTCAGCGACATCAGCGCGAGGAATTCGAGGAACCAGGCCAGGCCGAGGTTCGCCGAGGCGTTCGCCGCCTGGGCGATGCCGATCACGCCGGACAGGTTCTGCGTCGAGGCTTGTCCGGAAATCATCTTGCGGATCAGTAGGAACGTGCCGCGCACGCCGTCACGGGTTTCCGCGAGCGCGGCCGGGATCGCGGCGAGCGGTCCGAGCCGGCGCATTTCACTGCGCGGGTTCGGACTCTGGATGCCGATGCGCCAGCGCGGTTTGCCATCCGTACCCGTGGTCTGCGCGGGCGTCACCGTGAGCGTGAGGTGCCGGCCAGCGCGATCGACCTCCACGGCGAGCGGGCCGTTCGCGCTCTCTTGCTGGACGAGCGTGCCGAGCGCGGCGAAGTCGGCGACCGGCTTGCCGTTGATCGCGAGAATGCGGTCGCCCTTCTCGATGCCGGCGCGGCTCGCCGGACTGCGCCATTCGATTCCCGCGGCGACGGCGGGCGGCGGCGTCACGCGGTTGACCAGGCCGATCGCGTCGAGGGCCCGGGTGCCTTCGCTGCCATCCGGCAGGCGCGTCAGCGGCAGGGTGCGCAGGCGTTCGTCGCCGGCGGCATCGCGCACCTGTACCGGCACGTCGCGGTGCTCCAGCGCGGCTTCGGCGAGGTCGACCACGACCTCGCTCCAGGCGTGCACCGGGCGGTCGCCGAAGCGTAGGACGCGGTCGCCCGGCTGGAAGCCGGCTTCGGCCGCGCGGCCCCTGACCTCGCCGAGCACGGGCGGGAAGTCGGGCTTGCCGATCACGAACATCGCCCAGAAGGCGGCGATGCAGAACACCAGGTTGAACAGGGGACCGGCCGCGGCGATTGCCATGCGCTGCCAGACCGGACGGGCGTTGTATTCCTGTGCGGCGAGTTCCGCGGGCACGTCGGTCTCGCGACTGTCGAGGAACTTGACGTAGCCGCCGAGCGGGATGGCCGCCACGACGAATTCGGTGCCATCGCGGCCGAACCGCTTCCACAGCGGCCGGCCGAAGCCCACCGAGAAACGCAGGACGCGGACACCGCAGCGGCGTGCCACCCAGTAGTGGCCGAATTCGTGGAAGGTGACCAGCACGCCGAGCGTGACCAGCATCCACCACACCGAGCCGAAGAAGCTGCCCATCGATCCGCCTAGCAAAACGATCGCCGCATGATACGGCTCGCCTCCCGGCGGGCGGTTAAGTCAGACTGAACCAGAGCCTCGATGTCATCGACCGGCGCGGCGGGCACGGCATCGAGACAGGCCTCGATGACCTCGGCGATGGCGAGGAACGGCAGATGGCCATCGAGGAATGCGGC
>CAYYHP010000173.1:0-5408 GCA_964471815.1 uncultured Rhodanobacteraceae bacterium | reverse complement strand
CGAGCTTGATCGAGCGCGCGGCCGGGCCCTCGCCGATCATGATGTCGATCTGGTAATCCTCCATCGCCGGATATAGCACTTCCTCGACGACCGGCGAGAGGCGGTGGATCTCGTCGATGAACAGCACGTCGCGCGGCTGCAGGTTGGTCAGCAGCGCGGCGAGATCGCCGGCGCGCTCGATGACCGGCCCGGACGTGGTGCGCAGGTTCACGCCCAGTTCGTTGGCGATGACGTGCGAAAGTGTGGTCTTGCCGAGACCGGGCGGCCCGAAGATCAGCACGTGGTCGAGCGCCTCGCCGCGCCGGCGGGTCGCCTCGATGTAGATGCCGAGCTGCTCGCGCACGGCCTGCTGGCCGAGGTAATCGGCGAGCTTCTTCGGCCGGATCGTGGCCTCGAGCAGCTCGTCCTCGCGCGTGGCGGCGTTGGAAATCAGGCGGTCGGACACGGGCTGGACTTCAGCGGAGCGGCGGGAGCGCGGGAATTATGAGTGTTCCGGTGCCGGACAGGACAATCGGACCTGAACGGCCCGCGCCGCACCGTCCGCAAGCGACCGGTACTCCCGGCGCATCGCTCATATCTCGACCTGCGTGCCGAGCTCGATCAGCCGGTTGCCAGGAATGCGGAAGAACGCCGTCGCGCTCATCGCGTTGCGCGCCATGAACGCGAACAGCTTGTCACGCCAGAGCGGCATGCCGGGCCGGTCGGTGGCGATGATGCTCTCGCGGCTCAGGAAGAAGGTCGTGTCCATCATGTCGAAGGTGAGGCCGGCCTTCTCGCAACGCACGAGCATGTCCGGCACGTTCGGATCCTCGGCGAAGCCATAGCGCAGCGTGAGGATGTAGAACTCGTCGCCGAGCGGCTTGACCTCGATGCGCTCGTCGGGCTCGGCGGTCGGCGTCTCCAGCCATTCGACCTTGAGCATCACGTTGCGCTCGTGCAGTACCTTGTTGTGCTTGAGGTTGTGCAGCAATGCGTGCGGCACGGCCTCGACTTGCGCGGTCAGGAACACCGCCGTGCCCGGCACGCGCAGCGGTGGATGCTCGGCGATAGTCGTGACGAAGGGTTTCAGCGCGAGGCCGCTCTGCTTGATCTCGCGCAGCACCAGCTCGCGACCGCGCCGCCAGGTGGTCATCACCGTGAACACGACGATGCCGAGCACCAGCGGGAACCAGCCGCCATGTTCGATCTTGTCGACGTTGGCGAGCAGGAAGGCGAGATCCACCGCGAGGAACCCCAGGCCGAGCGCGAACACCGTGCCGCGCCGCCAGGCCCAGATGCGCCGCGCGACGATCATCACTAGGATCGAATCGATCACCATCGTGCCGACCACGGCGATGCCGTACGCCGCGGCGAGGTTGGTCGAGGACCGGAAGCCGAGTACCACGGCAAGCGTGAGCACGAGCAGCATGCGGTTGATCCACGGCAGATAGATCTGGCCGCGCGTCTCGCGCGAGGTATGGCGCACTTCCATGCGCGGCAGATAGCCGAGCTGGATCGCCTCGCGAGTCACCGAGAATGCGCCGGAGATCACCGCCTGTGAAGCGATCACGGTCGCCGCCGTCGCCAGCGCGATCATCGGATAGAGCAGTGGCGCCGGTACCAGCAGGTAGAACGGATTGCTCGCCGCCTGCGGGTCGCGCAGCAGCAGCGCGCCCTGCCCCATGTAGTTCAGCATCAGTGCCGGCAGCACGAAGCTGAACCAGGCGCGGCGGATCGGCGACTTGCCGAAATGACCCATGTCCGCATAGAGCGCTTCCGCACCGGTGATCGCCAGCACGACCGAGCCGAGCGCGAAGAAAGCGACCGGCCCCTGTTCGAGAAAGAAGCGTACGGCGTAGTGCGGCGACAGCGCGAGCAAGACCTGCGGCGCGTGGATGATCTCGAGTACGCCGAAACCGGCCAGCGCCAAGAACCAGACCATCATCACCGGGCCGAACACCGCGCCGACTCGGGCCGTGCCGCCACGTTGGAACGAGAACAGGAAGATCAGGATCAGCACGGTGACCGGAACCACGAAGCGCTCCAGCGCGGGCGCGGCGACTTCGAGACCTTCGACCGCCGAGAGCACCGAGATCGCCGGCGTGATCACGCCGTCGCCGAAGAACAGCGAGGCGCCGAACAGACCCAGCAACATCACCCACCAGCGGGCGCGCGGGCTCTGCCGCACGCCGCGGTGCGCGAGCGCGGTCAGCGACATGATGCCGCCCTCGCCCTTGTTGTCAGCGCGCATGATGAAAGTCGCGTACTTCAGCGAGACGACGATGACCAGCGCCCAGAACACCAGCGACAGCACGCCGAGCACGTTGTCGTGGGTCGGCGTCACGCCGCCGTGCTCGCCGAAGGTCTCCTTCAGCGTGTACAGCGGGCTGGTGCCGATGTCGCCGTAGACCACGCCGATCGCGCCGATGGCGAGGGCGAGCAGGCGTTTGCCGTGGTCGGAGGAGCCGTGCTGGACAGTCATGGCCATGCGGTCCGGAAGGAAGGGGTTGTCCGGGATAAGCAGAATCGATCAGCGCAAGGCGGCACGCAGTGCCTTGCGCAGGATCGTCTCGGCGGAATCGCCGGGCTCGGCGGCCTCCTTGACGAGGCGCGCGATCTCGGCGGGCTTGTAGCCGAGCTGCTGCAGGGCGATCGTGGCCTCGGCGAGCGGATCCTGCGGCACAGCGCCGGCCAAGCCGGGCACGTGACCCGGACCGGACAGGCCGTCGACGCGATCGCGCAGCTCGACGAGGATGCGCTCGGCAGTCTTCTTGCCGATGCCGGGAATGCGCGTCAGCGCGGCCACGTCGCCGGCCTGCACGAAGCGGGCGAACTCGTCGGTGGAGACGCCGGACAACACCGCCAGCGAGATCTTCGCACCAATCCCGCTGACCTTGAGCAGCGCGCGGAACAGGCTGCGCTCGGCCTCATGCAGGAAGCCGTACAGCGCGACGCTGTCTTCCTTGACCGCGTAGTGCGTGTAGAGACTCACTTCGCGCCCGACCTCGGGCAGGTCGAAGTGCGTGGACATCGGCGCTTCGAGCTCATAGCCGACGCCATGCACGTCCAGTACCAGCCACGGCGGCTGCTTGGCCACGAGGATGCCGCGCAGACGCCCGATCATCGCCGACGCCTCCATGCGGTGCGCGGGATGCCGATACGCTCGAGGCTCGAGCGGGTGTGCGCATGCGTCAGCGCGATCGCGAGCGCATCGGCCGCATCGGCCTGCAACTTGTCCGTGAGACCGAGCAGCACGCCGACCATGTGCTGGACTTGGCTCTTGTCGCCGGCGCCCGTGCCGACCACGGCCTGCTTGACCTCGCGCGGTGCGTATTCGGTGACGCCAAGGCCACGGTGCACCACGGCGCAGATAGCCGCGCCGCGTGCCTGGCCGAGCTTCAGCGCCGAGTCGGCATTGCGCGCCATGAACACGCGCTCGATGGCGACCTCGTCAGGGCGATGCTCGTCGATGATCGCAGCGAGCGCATCGAACAGACGCTTGAGGCGTCCAGCGAAATCATCGGCATCGAGCAGGTCCAGTGCGGCATGGAACACATGCCGGGTGCGACCGGCCCCATCGGTATCGATGATGCCGACACCGGTGCGCTGCGACCCGGGGTCGATGCCGAGGATGCGTACGGTGCCGGGAACGGGGATCGGAGATCCGGGAACCGGCAGCGCGGACCCGGGATCCGACGTTGGGGGCGGGGGACCAGCGACATCCGCGCAGGCCGGCGCGCCATCACGCCACGCGCCACGCCTCCGGCTCGCTCCGGTCCCCGGTCCCGGGTCCCCGGTCCCGGCCTTATTCATACGCCTCCGCGGAAAGCTCGGCATTCGAGTAGACGTTCTGCACGTCGTCGAGGTCCTCGAGCCAGTCGAGCAGCTTGGCGACGTTCTTTGCGGCATCGCCGCTGACGCTCACGCCATTGTCTGCACGTAACGTGACTTCGGCCTCGTCGGGCTTGAGGCCCGTGGCGGTCATCGCCTGCTTGACGGTGTCGCAGGTCTCGGGGCTGGTCAGCACCTCGATCGAGCCATCGTCCGGATGCACGACGACGTCGTCTGCGCCGGCCTCCAGTGCGACCTCCATGACCTTGTCCTCGCTCGCACCCGGTGCGAACGAGAGCACGCCAAGCTTCCTGAACATGAAGCTGACCGAGCCATCGGTGCCGAGATTGCCGCCGAACTTCGAAAACGCGTGGCGCACGTCGGCCACCGTGCGCGTGCGATTGTCGGTCATCGTGTCGACGATCACCGCCACGCCGCCCGGCGCATAGCCTTCATAGCGGATTTCCTCGTAGCTCACGCCTTCGAGATCGCCGGTCGCCTTCTTGATCGCACGCTCGATGTTGTCCTTGGGCATCGAAGCCGCCAGCGCCTTGTCGACCGCCATGCGCAGGCGCGGATTGGTGTTCGGGTCGCCCCCGCCCATGCGCGCGGCGACGCCGATCTCGCGCACGAGCTTGGTGAAGATCTTGCCGCGCTTGGCGTCCTGCGCGCCCTTGCGGTGCTGGATGTTCGCCCACTTGGAATGACCAGCCATGATTCGGATCGTGTCGATGGAGGCAAGACCGGGATTTTAGCACGCGCCCTTCTGGCGGCCGCGCCAGCCGGCGCCGTTCAGGCGAACCGGCCGTGGTGCAGGAAACCGGCGGTCAGGTCGGCCGCCTCGCGCGAGAGCAGCAGGCCGGTGTGCGAGGCAGGCACGATGCGGTGATCGCTGATGCCCGCGAGGCGGGTTTCGGCCACCGCCACCGTACCGTCGTGCGGCCGGGCGAGCGGACCGACCATCGCACCGAGGCCGAATGGCAGGCTGCCGGCGATGACGCCAACCTCGCGCAGTCCGTCCCAGTGCTCGATCCCGGAAAGCAGGATCGCGCCACTGCGCCCGAGCAGGCGCCCGGTACCGGGCCAATCGCCCAGCCGACGCGCGACCCGGCTGCCGTTGAGCGGCGAGCCGAGGCAGACGACCCGACCGAACGGCAGTTGCGGAGCGCGGCGTATCGCTTCGAGCGCGACCAGACCGCCGAGGCTGTGTCCGACCAGATGCACTGGCCCCTCCCGGCCCAGCACCTCCACCCGTCGCGCGATCCGGCGCACTGCCCGCTCGGTCCCGCCGAGTATGCTGGCGTATTCGAGGCACTCCGGTTCGAAACCGCGCTCACGCAGCCAGCGGCGCAGCCGCCACAGGCTGAATCCGCGCATCCAGATGCCATGCAGGAGCAGGACGCGCTCGCTCACGGCCGGGCACCCCGGAACGAAACGGCTGCGGGAATTCCGCCGGTCATCGTCATTCCGCTGTATCGGCCGGCGATTCCGTCACCGCGGTCCGGGCCTGGTCACGCAAGGACTGCACGCGCCGCGCGAGCCAGACCACGGCCGTCACTGCGAGCGCCAGCTCGAAGGGACGGAACGGGATCGCGTAG
>CAYYHP010000172.1:0-5417 GCA_964471815.1 uncultured Rhodanobacteraceae bacterium | reverse complement strand
CGCACGACGCTCGGCAGGAACGGTCCCTGACGCGGCGCTCCGACGTGCGCCGCCCTCCCGGGCAACAAGGATGCGGGCCGCGCGACGGCACCATCGATGGTGCGCGGGTCCTCGCCCTGACATCCGGCCAGGGCACACAGGAGGAGCAGCGGAATGATCCGGAAACGGCGGATGGATGCGAACTCGAGGCACATGCGCGACGACCTCCCGGCCTCAACGGCGCGGCAGCAAGCCCCCCGGCTCGACGGATCCCTGTGCGGCAGATGCTTGCCCGGATACGCTGGAGCCAATCTATGTCACCCGCGGGCCGCAGTAATGCAAATTTTAGTTTCCGGCACGTTCCATGGAGGAACGCGGCACTGTGCGGAACCGGGCGCCGCTGTCCCGGCACCGGCGTACCGGATCAGCGCGGATGCGAAGTCGCCGTAGGTCCGCTACTGCGCAGATACGTGCCCAGGGCGAGCCAGCGCTCGAGCTTGGCTTCGCGCCGCAGCGAAGCATTCGCCGGACTCGTCGAGGGCATGACCCGCCAGTCGAGCCGCGTGTGCCGCGAGACCGGAATGCGCGGCGCGACATGCCGCCGGAACGCGGCATGCGCCTTGGCGCCATTGAACGCGACCGCACGGATCGACGCTTGCTCGACGAGCAGCGCATCGATCGGGTTGGCGACCTCGCTCGCCGGGTCGATGGAACTGTCGAGACTGCCCTCGCGCGTGCAGTGGCCGAGCACGTCCCACAGGCCGATGCCGGCCTCGGCGAGTCGCGCGAGACGGTCGGCATACGGTAGCTCCGGCCCGGCCCCGCACAGCTCGCGCATGAACGGCCAGAACAGGTTGTGCGGATGGGCGTAGTACTGCCCGGCGGCGAGCGAACGCACGCCGGGCATTGAACCGAGGACCAGCACGCGGCAGTCCGCCCCGATCACCGGGGCGAAGCTCGACACGCGCGCCACGCGCGAACCGCCGCGTGCGGCGCGCGTCATGGGCTCAGCCGCCCGAGGGGTCGGTCCAGCGCTTCAGCCAGGCGTTCACGGTCTCGTGCCACTTCACGCTGTTCTGCGGCTTGAGCACCCAATGGTTTTCATCCGGAAAAACCAGGAACTCGCTCGGGATGCCGCGCCGCTGCAGCGCGGTGAAGGCCGCGAGACCCTGTTCGTACGGGATGCGGAAGTCCTTCTCGCCGTGGATGACGAGCATCGGCACGCGCCAGTCGGCGACGTGGTTGATCGGGTTGTGACGCTCGTAGGCTTCCGGCTTCTCGTACTGCGTGCCCTGGTGTTCCCACTCGTCGAACCAGAGCTCCTCGGTCGAGTAGGCCATCATGCGGCTGTCGAACACGCCGTCGTGATCGATGAGGCACTTCCACGGCTGCGGCCAGTTGCCGGCGATCCAGTAGACCATGTAGCCGCCGTAGCTCGCGCCGAGCGCGCAGGCGCGGTCGGCGTCGAGGAAGTCGTACTTCGCGAGCGCTGCGGCGTAGCCTTTCTTCAGATCCTCGAGCGGCTTGCCGCCCCAGTCACCGGAGATCGAATCGGTGAAGGCCTGGCCGTAGCCGGTCGAACCGTGGAAGTTGATCGTGACGACCGCGAAGCCCTGGCCCGCGTAGGTCTGCGGATTCCAGCGGTAGTGGAAATCGTTGCTCATCGCACCCTGCGGGCCGCCGTGGATGATGAAGGCGACCGGATACTTGCGACCCTTCTGGTAGTTCCACGGCCGCACGACGTAGCCCTGCACGCGCTCGTCGTTCCAGCCCTTGAAATCGAAGAACTCGTAGCCGCCCATCGCGATGCCGGCGAGACGTGTGGCGTTCACGTCGGTGAGCCGGCGCGGCTTGCCGCCGGAGGTGCGGGCGAGATACAGGTCGCTCGGCGCGGTCAGCGTGTCGCGACCGAACACAAGCGTGTCGCCGACGAGATCGTAGGCGTTGACGTTGCCTTCGCCGATCACCTTCCGGACCTTGCCGTTCGCGACGTCGATCGCGAACAGCGGGTGTTCGCCGTCGTCGTCCGCGGTCGCGAACAGGGTCTTGCCGTCCGCCGAGAGTTTCAGCGAGCCGGCCGAGCGGTCCCACTGCGGATCGAGTTCGCGGGTCTGTCCGCTGGCGAGGTCGAGCGCCATGATGCCGAAGCGGTCGGCCTCGAACCCCGGGCGCTTCATCGCGAGGTAGTACAGCGTGCGGCCATCGTGCGAAGGCACCGGATAGGCGTCCCAGGCCTTGTTCGCGGCCGTGAGGTTCTTCGGCGCGGCACTGCCGTCGACCGGTGCCGAATAGACATCGAAGTTCGTCGACCACGGCTCGCTGGTGCCGGCGATGCGCACGTCGAAATACACGGTCTTGCAGTCCGGCGAGAACGCGTATTCGCTGTCATCGCCGAACGGCTTCGAGGGCACGTCGCCATCGATGCCGCGCGAGAGCAGCGTGAGCTTGCTGCCCGCCTTGCCGGCCGCGTCGAGGTCGATTGCGAAGAGCTGCGAGCGCCGGCCGTCGGCCCAGGTGTCCCAGTGGCGCACGAAGATCCTGTCGTACAGGCGCCCGCTCATCTTGCTCGCCGCGGCCTCGTCGAGGCGCTGTTTGGTGCAGGCGAGGTCCTTGCAGTCCGTGTACACGTCGAGCGAGACGACGAGCTTCTTGCCGTCCGGCGAGAGCTTGAAGTTGTTCACGTCGAGCGGAAATACCGTGACCGGCGCGGCGCCCGAGCGCGCGGCATCGAAGCCGTCCTGCATGACCGACTTGCCGGTGCGCTGCGCGGCGGCGAGTGCGGCGCCCACGTCGAGACGCCAGACCTGCATCACGTCGTCCTTCGGCGCGAGGAAGAAGAGGCTCCTGCCGTCCGCTGACCAGCGCGGCGAGGTCGCGTTCAACGCGGGCTCGGTCAGGCGCAGCGGCGCCGACTTGCCGGACGCGGCGACCAACCATAGGCCGTTCCTACCCTTGTTCGCGGCATAGTCGGTCTCGCGCATCTGGTAGGCGACCGCCTTGCCGTCCGGCGCGAGCTGCGGCTCGCCGACCCGCGCGAGCATGACCAGGTCATTCGCGGTGAAGCCGCGCTCGGCGGCGAAAGCCGGCGCCGCCATGCACAGCAGGGCGAGGCCGAGGAACGGGGAACGCTTCATGGGAACTCCAGTGTCGATCCGGGAGCGGGAGCGCGAGCATAGGTGCGCCCGGCGCTCTGGCCAAGCACACTGCACCATCGGCGCATTCAGTCCGGGCGCGTGGCCGTGCGGTAGAGCAGCCAGCCGGTCAGCGCCAGCACGGCGAGTCCGACGTACTGGCCGAGCTGCCACGGCAGGGCAAGCACGTCGGCCTTGCCGGAGACCACGATCGGAATTGCGATGAGGATGCCCATCAGCGCCTCGCCGGTGATCAGGCCCGCCGAGAACAGGGTGCCCGGCCGGTGGACGCGGTCGCGCTCGGCTTCGTCGTGCGCGGCGAGGCCGCGCTTCTTCTCGACGAAATGCGTGATCAGTCCGCCGAGGAAGATCGGCACCATCAGCTCCAGCGGCAGGTAGATGCCGATCGCCGCACCGAGCACCGGCACGCGGAACGACGAACCGCGCGCCTTCAGCCACTCGTCGAGTGCGATGACCAGCGCGCCGACTACCGCACCGAGGCCGATCATGTTCCACGGCAGCTCGCCGCCGAACAGGCCCTTGGCCACCGAAGCCATCAACATCGCTTGCGGCGCGGCGAGCGAGTTCGGATGCTCGGGCGTCGGCGCGCCGATGCCATAGGCCTTGGCGAGCAGGTTCAGCACCGGCGCCATCACCAGCGCGCACGAGAACGCGCCGATCGCGAGCATCAACTGCTGCTTCCACGGCGTGGCGCCGACCAGATAGCCGGCCTTGAGATCCTGCAGGTTGTCGCCGCCGACCGCGGCCGCACAGCAGACCACCGCGCCGATCATGATCGCGGCGATCGCACCGATCGGCGAGTTCCGGCCGAGCAGCAGCATCAGCACGAGCGAGGCGAACAGGATGGTCGCGATGGTGATGCCGGAGACCGGATTGTTCGACGAACCGACGAGGCCGGCGAGATAACCGGACACCGAGACGAACAGGAAGCCGGCCACGATCATGATGATCGTCATCGGTACGCTCACGCTCCACTGGCCGACGATGGCCTGGTAGAGACCGAGCAGCGGCAGCACGAACAGCACCAGCGCGGTCAGCATCCACGGCATCGGCAGGTCGCGCTCGGTTTCCGCGACGGTCTGGCCGCTGCCCTTGCGTGCCGCGGCGAAGCCGCTCTTGATGCCCGACAGCAGCGACTTGCGCAGCGAGAACAGCGTCCACACGCCGCCGATCAGCATCGCGCCGACACCGAGGTAGCGGATCTTCGCCGACCAGATCGCGAACGCCGTGGCGGCCGCGTCCTGCCCGGCGACACGCGCGGCGAGCGCCGGGTCGCTGTCGAGGAAGAACGCGTGGTAGATCGGGATCGCGATGTGCCACGAGAGGATGCTGCCCGAGACGACGACGATGCCGACGTTGAGGCCGACGATGTAGCCCACGCCGAGCAGCGCGGGCGAAAGATTGGTGCCGATGTAGCCCAGGAACTTGCCGAAGAACCCGGCACCCGCGGCGGTGTCCGGGATCAGGCGCAGGCCGCTTTCGGCGCACAGCTTCACGAACGCGCCGAGCGCGCCGGACAGGCCGAGGATGCGGATGCCCGGACCTGGATTCTCGCCGGCCTTGAGCACCTCCGCGGCGGCCTTGCCCTCGGGAAATGCGAGCGGCTCCTCGACGATCATCGAACGGCGCAGCGGCACCGAGAACAGCACGCCGAGCAGGCCGCCGAGACCGGCGATCGCGAGCACCCACGAATAGCGGAAGTCCTGCCAGTAGCCGAGGATGATGAGTGCCGGGATCGTGAAGATCACACCGGCCGCGATCGACGAGCCCGCCGAGGCGCCGGTCTGCACGATGTTGTTCTCGAGGATCGTGCCACCACCGAGCACGCGCAGCACGCCCATCGACACCACGGCGGCCGGAATGGCGGTGGCGATGGTCAGGCCGGCGAACAGGCCGAGATAGGTATTGGCGGCGGCGAGGATCATCGCCAGCACCATGGACAGGATCACGGCGCGGACGGTGAGCTGCGGAACGGCGGGTGTGCTCATGACGACTCCGGAAACACGGCAACGGTCACCCGGCCGGCGCCGGGGCGGCCAAGCATAACCGCTGGCCACGCCCGCATCGCCAGTGCCGCGGTGCAGGCGCTGGGCCACCCGCTGGCTATACTCCGCGGCCATCCGTCCTTGCCGGGAATGCGCATGTCCGCCAGCGCCGTTGTCGTGTCCGCCCTGCCCGCCCGTACCGCAGTCGGCGACGAATTCCTCGGCCATCCGAAGGGCGTCTATGTCTGCTTCTTCACCGAGATGTGGGAGCGCTTCTCCTTCTACGGCATGAAGGCGCTGC
>CAYYHP010000171.1:0-5437 GCA_964471815.1 uncultured Rhodanobacteraceae bacterium | reverse complement strand
GCCCGCTGATGCTCGGACAGGTGATGTGCAAGTCAGCCGCTTCATGCATGCAAAGGCGCAGACGGCCGGCCGCAATGCCGCTGCAAGTGCAGGCGGTGCATCGAGGATCTGCCGCGTATCCCCGGGCCGCAGGCGGCATTTCACCCGGGCATGGATACGAGGCTGGAAGATCGTCGGTTCGGGAAGGATGCGCGCGCAGCCAGTGGGCTGCGCTTACTTCATACGGTAGGTGATACGGCCTTTGGTCAGGTCGTAAGGCGTCATTTCGACCTTCACCTTGTCGCCGGTCAGGATGCGGATGTAGTTCTTGCGCATGCGGCCGGAGATGTGCGCCGTGACCACGTGGCCGTTCTCGAGCTTCACGCGGAACATGGTGTTCGGGAGGGTCTCGAGGACCGAGCCTTCCATCTCGATGACATCGTCTTTGGACATTTTCCCTTCGTTCGGGCGAGGCCGGAGCTGTAAACGGCGCGGGATGATGCCACGTCAGCCGGCGTGCGGGAAGCGCGGCTACCTCAATCGGCGAGCATCGGCGGCGAAATGGGCGGGAAATGCGTGGTCCACGGGCCTTCGAGGCCCGGTTCGGCCGTGAGCCGGGTGATCCGCCGGGCGAATTCCTCGCGCGGCAGCTCGAAGCCGCCGAGCGTGAACAGATGCGGCGAACTCACCTGCGCGTCGATCAAAGGCCAGTTCCAATCGCGGAGCGCATGGGCGAGGGCGAGCAGGGCGAGCTTCGATCCGTTCGATGCGCGGCTGAACATCGATTCGCCGAAGAACATCCGGCCGAGCGCTACGCCGTAGAGACCACCGACCAGGTCACCGCCTGCCCAGATCTCGATCGAATGCGCATGGCCGAGTTCATGCAGCCGGCGGTAGGCCGCCGATATCCCGGCTGTGATCCATGTTCCCGGCTGGCACTCGCGCGGTGCGGCGCAGGCGGCCATGACGTCGGCGAAGGCACGGTCGGCCGTGACGGTCCAGTCACAGTGGCGCAGCCAGCGTGCCAGCCGGCGCGGCACGTGCATCCTCGTGACGTCGAACACCAGACGTGGGTCGGGCGACCACCAGAGGATCGGATCGCCGTCCGAGAACCACGGAAAGATGCCGTGCCGATAGGCCTCGACGAGCCGGTCTGGGCCTAGGTCACCGCCGGTGGCGAGCAGGCCGTTCGGCTCGCGCAGGGCGCATCGCAGCGGCGGGAAAGGCTCATCGCCGCCCGGCCTGAGGATGGCGAGCCGGATCATGGTCGATGGCTGAGAATGCCCTGGACGTTCGAGCGGCCGGGGCAGGTCACGTCATCCGGCGAGCCCGAGCTTGTCGAGGTACTTCTCGGCATCGAGCGCCGCCATACAGCCGAAACCGGCCGAGGTGACGGCCTGGCGATAGACCTGATCGGCCACGTCGCCGGCGGCGAACACGCCGGGCACGCTGGTCGCGGTCGCGTTGCCGTCCAGGCCACTGCGGATGCGCAGATAGCCGTTGAGCATGTCGAGCTGGCCCTCGAACAGGCCGGTGTTCGGCGTATGGCCGATCGCGACGAACATGCCGCTGACCGTGATCTCGCGCGTGGCGCCATCCTGCGTGCTGCGCAGGCGCAGGCCCGTCACGCCGCCACCGTCGCCAAGCACCTCGTCGACCGCGTGGTTCCAGACGATCTCGACCTTGCCGGCGCGTTCCTTCGCGAAGAGCTTGTCCTGCAGGATCTTCTCGGCACGGAAGAGGTCGCGACGATGCACGACCGTCACCTTGCGTACGATGTTGGCGAGGTACAGCGCCTCTTCGACCGCGCTGTTGCCGCCGCCGATCACAGCCACGTCCTGGTCGCGGAAGAAGAACCCGTCGCAGGTCGCGCAGGCCGAGACGCCGCGGCCCTTGAAACGGTCCTCGGAGTCGAGGCCCAGATAGCGGGCGGTCGCGCCGGTCGCGATGATCAGGGCATCGCAGGTATAGCGGGCGTTGTCGCCGGTCAGCAGGAACGGACGCTGGCCGAGATCGACGGCGTTGATGTGATCGAACACGATCTCCGTCTCGAATCGCTCGGCGTGGCGTTGCATGCGCTGCATGAGCTCGGGGCCCATCACGCCGGCATCGTCGCCGGGCCAGTTGTCCACCTCGGTGGTGGTCATCAGCTGGCCACCCTGCTGCATGCCGGTGATGAGCACCGGCTTCAGGTTGGCGCGTGCGGCATAGACCGCGGCGGTGTAGCCGGCCGGGCCGGAGCCGAGGATCAGCAGACGACAGTGCTTGGGAGTGCTCATGTATAATGCCCCGCCGCTTTCTCGCGGCTCTTGAAACTGTCCGTTCCGGTGCGTAGCCGCCCCTCGGGGATAGCCGCACCACTTCGCATCACGACCCGACCCCCACGACGCGATTGCGCTGCCTTTATGCGGGGCAGACGGCGCGCGGTGGCTGGAGAAGCCGGGAGGATGAGGAGATTCGGCCGGCGTTTCAAGGTCCGGGACGGAGCCTGGGGAGGGCACCGTGCGGTCATGCGTCGCATATCAGGCGGCGCTGTGTGGGCTCGCCATTCACAATGAGGATTTACGATGCGTATTGGTATCCCGTCCGAAACCAAGACTCTCGAAGGCCGCGTCGCGCTCGTGCCGGCCGCCTGTGCGGACCTGGTCAAGCGCGGTCACGAGGTATATGTCCAGTCCGGTGCCGGCACGAAGAGCGGCTTCGGTGACGACGACTTCACCCGGGTCGGCGTGAAGATCGCCGCCGATGCCGATGCGCTGTACGAGATCAGCGAGCTGATCGTTAAGGTCAAGGAGCCGATCGAAGGCGATCTGGCGCGTCTGAAGAAGCACCATCTGCTGTTCTGTTACCTGCACCTCGCACCGGAGCCGGAGCTGACCCGCCGTCTGCTCGGCATCGGGCTCACCGGCGTGGCGTTCGAGTCGGTCGAGGAAGCCGATGGTTCGCTGCCGCTGCTCGCGCCGATGTCGATCATCGCCGGACGCATCGCCGTGCAGGTCGGCACGCACCTCCTGCACCAGCCGATGGGCGGGAAGGGCAAGCTGCTCGGCGGTCTGCCGTCGACCGAGCGTGGCAAGGTCGTGGTGCTCGGCGCCGGCGCGGCCGGCGGCAACTCGGCGGCACTTGCGGCGGCCGGTGGCGCGAACGTCGTGGTATTCGACAAGCGCCAGGATCGTCTCGCGCAGATGATGGCGCTCGGCAGCAACGTCACGGCGCTCTATCCGTACGAGGAATACGTCGCCCGCGAGGTCGCCACGGCGGATCTCGTCGTCGGTGCCGTACTGGTGCCGAGCGCGCGCGCGCCGCACGTGGTCAGCCGGGCCATGGTCGAGTCGATGCAGCCGGGCAGCGTGCTGGTCGACATCTCGATCGATCAGGGCGGCTGTTTCGAGACCGCCCGGCCGACGACCTGGGCCGATCCGACCTATACCGTCAATGGCGTGACCCATTTCGCCGTGACCAACATGCCCGGCGCAGTACCGCAGACCTCGTCACAGGCGATTTCGGCAGCGATCCTGCCGTACGTGCAGCGCCTCGCGGCCGGTCCGCAGTGGCGCGAGTTCGAACCGCTGCGTCGCGGCATCAACGTCGATCGCGGCGAGCTGATCCACCCGGCACTCAAGGGCATGTTCTGAAGCCATTGCCAGCCAGGGCCCGCGCGGCGGCTCGCCGGGCGGGCTCGTCGGCGTGCGTGGTGGCATTCACGAACCTTTTGTAGTTCAATAGATTAAGACGTACTGTTGAGGCGACTTCCCCTGTCGGTGCGCACGGCCAAGAGCAGATCCGGAAGTAACGTTTCCGAGCGGATGCAGCGCCGCCTGCGCGAGGTGGCGTTCCTGCTGCTGCTGCCGGTCGTGGTCTACTTGCTTGCCTGTCTGCTGACCTACAGTCCGAACGATCCTGGCTGGTCGCATGCCGGCCAGCCGGATCGCATCCACAACTTCGGTGGACATGTCGGCGCCTGGGTCGCCGATCTCGCGTTCTATTTCTTCGGCGGACTGGCGTATGCGTTTCCGCTGCTGCTGCTCGCGCTCGGCGTCGGGGTGCTGCGTCCTGGTGAGGACACGGCGCGTTCCTCGCTCGAACCGAGCCTGCGCCTTATCGGCTTCGTTGCGTTCTTCATCAGCGGCTCCGGCCTGCTCCAGCTGCACATGCAAGGCCCGACCGTGCTGCCGGCCAAGACCGGCGGCATCCTCGGCCAGCTCGTCACCGGCGTGCTGACGCGGGGTCTCGGCTTCTGGGGCGCCACGCTATTTCTCGCCGCGTTGTTCCTGACGGCCGTGACGCTGGCCACCGGGCTCTCATGGTTCCGGCTGATGGATGGCATCGGGCGCGGCCTGGTGCAGGCCATCGCCTGGCTCGGCGGCAGCCTCAAGCGTGTGGACGAGGTACGCGTGGCGCGCGCCGCGCGCGTCGAGCGCGAGGAAGTGCGCAAGACCGAATCCGTGCGTCAGGCCAGGCGCGAGCCGATCAAGATCGAACCTACGGTCCCGACGCTCGAGAAGAGCGAGCGTGCCGAACGCGAGCAGCAGATTCCGCTGTTCGCCGGCGTGGCCGGGGCCGGGGGCGACCTGCCGCCGCTCTCGCTGCTCGACGAACCGCGTCCGCAGGCCAAGGGTTATTCCGAGGAAACGCTCGAGGTGCTGTCGCGCCAGGTCGAGCTCAAACTCCGCGATTTCCGCATCGAGGCGCGCGTGGTCGGTGTGTTTCCGGGTCCGGTCATCACGCGCTTCGAGCTGGAGCCGGCCGCCGGCGTGCGCGGCAGCCAGATCTCGAACCTCGACAAGGACATCGCGCGCGGCCTGTCGGTGGTCAGCGTGCGCGTGGTCGATGTGATCCCCGGCAAGAACGTGATCGGCCTCGAGATCCCGAATGCGAGCCGGGAGATCGTCTACCTCTCGGAAATCCTGCGCTCGGACAAGTACGACAACTCGAAATCACCGCTCTCGCTCGCGCTCGGCAAGGACATCGGCGGTCGTCCGGTCGTGGTCGATCTCGCGCGCATGCCGCACCTGCTGGTCGCCGGCACGACCGGCTCGGGCAAGTCGGTTGCGGTCAATGCGATGGTCCTGAGCCTCCTGTACAAGGCCAGTGCGCGCGACGTGCGGCTGATCATGATCGACCCGAAGATGCTCGAGCTTTCGGTCTATCAGGGCATCCCGCATCTGCTCGCGCCGGTCGTCACCGATATGAAGGAAGCCGCCAACGCGCTGCGCTGGTGCGTGGCCGAGATGGAGCGTCGTTACAAGGTCATGGCCGCGGTCGGTGTGCGCAATCTCGGCGGCTTCAACAAGAAAGTCCGTGACGCCGAGGACGCCGGCCAGCCGCTGCTCGATCCGCTGTTCCGGCCGGATGCCTCACAGCCGTCGCGCACGGCCGAGCCCCTGCAGCCGCTGCCGTACATCGTCGTCATCATCGACGAATTCGCCGACATGATGATGATCGTCGGCAAGAAGGT
>CAYYHP010000170.1:0-5446 GCA_964471815.1 uncultured Rhodanobacteraceae bacterium | reverse complement strand
CTGCACACTCTGCGGCCCCTTCAGCAGGGTCACGTGGTCGTAGGTCTCGGGGTAGACGTAGGCGGTCGGTGGATCCATGCGCATGCCGCAGCCGCCGAGGATGTTCTCGCCGTCGAGCAGCAGGTTGATGCGCGAACCGGCCATGCCGCGGAATACAGGATCACCGTCGGTGCCGCCCTTGCGGATCACGCTCATGCCGGGAATGGTCTTCAGGAAGCTGGCGCCGTCGGCGGCCGGAATCGGCTGCTGCGGCGCCTTCGGATCGAAGCCGGCCTGCAATGGGGTCGGACCGGTGTTGGCACTGACCACGACCGGCGCGAGCCGCTCGCCATCAGGGCGGGGCGGGGCGATGCGGCGATCGGGCGCGGTGTCGGCCGATGCGGTGCTGGCCTGGGATTGCAGGTTGTCGGTGACGTCGGCAGCGCGCGACGGTGCGCCGAAAGCCGCGAGCAGCGCGGCGGCGAGAGGGGCGATCTTGAAGGGCATGGGGAATCTCCTGGGCGCGATGCCGATTGGTTCGGCATCGAACGGTCCCGCGGCAGCCGGATCACGGCCGTGGCGCACGTCGGCACGGCACCACGCGACGGCCCGATCATGACCGGAGCACGTCGAGGCGGTGCACGCCGATGGCGCGCGATGGCGGGACGACGATGGCCGTGCACGGAGCACGGCGATGGACGCGACGTCAGGAGACGGCGGGTGGCGCGCGCGGCTGGGCGGTTCGATGGCGGCGCGCGGGCGGCGCTGGGGATTCGCGCGGTGCGTCCGGTGCGGCCTGAGCGAGGCTTCCCGCCTGTGGCAGCGCGAAGACCGGCGGCAGGGCGACGAACCAGCCCGGATTCGGCAGGCAGAACGGGCAGGGTGCGGATTTGACCGCCGGTGCGGGCGTGCCGTCACCATCGAGCGCATCGGCGGCGAAGGCCACATTGCGCAGGCCGGTCTGGGTGCACAGCTCGAGCCAGATCGTGGTGTCGCCGCGCCAGGACGCGAGCGCCTGGCTGACCGGCGCAGCCAGCGTGTTCAGCAGGATCGCGAAACACGCGAGCCAGGCGAGACGACGGCGATGGACGGTCGGCAGACGCATCAAATGCGATGGTGGAACGGCGTTACGGAGCGGGCAGGTGCACGGCTGCGATCATAGGCGATGCGCCAGTGCCCGCACGAGGTCGCGCTGGCGCGATCGTGCGGACTCTTGATCCAGGTCAGCGGCCGAGCGCATGCGGCGCGTGGATGCGGCTCAGGCATTCGGCCGGAACAGCTTGTACAGCCCGCCGACCAGGCCACCGATGGCTGCGAAAACGAGCACGCGACTCCAGTCGAAACCACCGCGGCGGCTGGCTTTCTCGAGCGCAGGGTCGTCGGGATTGGCCGCGTGCACGGCATCGACCCAGGCGCTCAGGGTGTCCTTGACCCACTCGGCATCGGCGGCCGAACGCTCCCGCGAAAAGGCGTAGAAGTACACGAGCTGGTGATTGATCAGCACAATGGCGCCCGCGCTGATCAGCCGGTCGCTGGCCATGCCGGCCACGGACACGTTGCTGCTCAGCGTGAAGAACAGGCCCCAGTCCTCGCGCCGGTAGAGGCCGTGGAAGCCGATGTCGGAAATGGCCATGCCCGGATCGGTGCCGGTCCGGCTCCGGATCTGCGCATTGCCCTTGCCGGCCAGGTCCGTGGCCTGCCTGCCGATGTTGCCCAGTGACTGCGCGAGGCCCGTCTCGATGTTCTTCGCGTTGGCGCTGAACTCGGCCTGCGACACGGGCTTGCCCTCCATGGCACGCGGCACCTGCAACTGCAGGTAGCGCACCAGCTCGCTGCCATTGCCGGCGGCGAGTGCCGCGCGGTCGGCCTCGGTCGCGTACACCTCGATCAGGCGGTTCCCGGCCGGTAGGAAGGCCTGACTGACTTCGACGAACTTCGGTGCACTCGCGGCCACGCCGACGAAGCCGGATGGCGCCGGCATCTCCAGCGTACGCGTGCCGAAGGCGGTCGGCGCGGCTGGCACCGCACTCGTCGTGGCGGCCGCGGCGAACGCAAAGAGCACGCGCATCAAGCTCGAAGGTGTCATGTGCCCTCGCCGTAGGGGATTTCGGCTGGAATCGGCGCGGAGACGGGCTACCGCTTCCGCTTCCGCGTCATTGGCCGCGCATGCGGCCGAGGAAACGTGGCGCGTGGTTGCCCATGTGCGGCAGCTTGATCTTGCCGATCGTGGCGATGCGCTCCTCGGCCATGCGGTCGGCAGCCTTGTAGGTCGGAATGTCGTCGCGTCGGGCGATCTGGAAGATCTTGCCGAGGTTGTAGTAGATCGTGCGCATCATGCGCATGGCACGCTCGCGGTTGTAGCCGTCGATCTCGAGCGAGACGTTCATCAGCCCGCCGGCATTCACTGCATAGTCCGGCGCATACAGGATGCCGCGCTTCTGGATCTCGTCGCCGATCGCGTCGTTGGCGAGCTGGTTGTTCGCCGCGCCGCAGATCACCTTGCACTTCAGGCGCGGCAGGGTGTGCTCGTTGAGCGTGCCGCCGAGCGCGCACGGCGAATACACGTCGGCCGGCACGTCGTAGATCTCGTCGAGCCCGACCGCTTCGCAGCCGTATTCCTCGACGCAGCGGTTGACCGCGTCCTTGTTGATGTCGGTCACCCAGACCTTGGCGCCCTGATCGCGCAGCAGCTTGACGAATTCGAAGCCGACGTGGCCGACACCCTGCACCGCATAGCTGTAATTGCCGACGTCCTCGTTGCCGAACGCTGCGTTCAGCGTCGCCATGAGGCCCTGCAGCGTGCCGAACGCGGTGAACGGCGACGGATCGCCCGATCCGCCATGCACCTGGTGCACACCGGTGACGTACTCCGTCTCGCGGAACACGTATTCCATGTCGTTGACGTCGATGCCGACGTCCTCGGCGGTGATGTAGCGGCCATTGAGCGAGTTGACGAAGCGGCCGAACGCGCGGAACAGCGCCTCGCTCTTGTCTCTGGACGGATCGCCGATGATCACGGCCTTGCCGCCGCCGAGATTCAGGCCGGAAACCGCGGCCTTGTAGGTCATGCCGCGCGACAGGCGCAGCACGTCGTTCAGCGCGTCCTGCTCGGTCTTGTAGGACCACATGCGCAGGCCGCCGAGCGCGGGGCCGAGCACAGTGTTGTGGATCGCGATGATGGCCTTCAGGCCGGCATCTTTGTTGTGGCAGAACACGACCTGCTCGTGACCCGACTGAGCGAGGGTTTCGAAGATCATCGGTAGAAGCTCCGGTTGGGAGACGGGCCGCTCCGTGCGCCGGTGGCCGGCGATTGCCAGCTCCGGACGGACCACGGTGTCAGCACGTATCCCGCTGTTGGGAAAGCCGAAAGTGCAAATGCCCGCGAATGGGGGCGGGCATGGGCGGCGCGTAGTGTAGCCCTGTCGCGGATCGCCGCCCAGCGTGGTGCGGCGGATCGTGTCCGGCGTCAGTGGCGTGGATCGGGGCGCTGCGCCCGGTCGTTGCGATCGTCGCCGGCGCGGTGCGCGGGGTCGGCCGGTGCTGCGGCGTCGAGTACCTGCACGCGTGCATCGTCGATCCAGCCGGTGCCCTCGTCGAGCAGCATCGCCCCGATGTCGACGGCAGTGATGTGCTCCGGCGCCGTGAAGCTCACCGACTCGCGGTGCCAGGCCGTCGTGCCGGTGGCCGGCGCCGCGCGTTGCTGATCGAGGATCGCGTTGCCACCCATCAGGTTCACGGCGAGTCGCCAGCCACGGCTGCCGACGCCCTCAGTACGCACCAGGGCGCTGAAGACCACGGTCTTGCCGGCCACGTCGGCCGGTAGCGGCACGACCTGGTTGATCAGGCCGTACACCTGCTTGCGGGTGCGCGTCATGCGGAAGCTGGTCTTTCCCTCGCCCGGATCGCGGGTGTCGCAGTCCATCTCATACGCTGGATCGCCGGCATGTTGCGAGAGGGTCCAGCCGGGGATCTGGTCGCCGGATCTCGGCTGCTCGAAATCACCGTTCTGCACCTCGATCTCGCCGGCCTGGCGTGGCAGGGGCGCCGGTGTATCGGCATGGTTCACGCCGCAGGCGGCGAGCAGCGAACAGAGCAGCGAAAGACTTGGCAAGCGCATGACGGACCCCGGAAGGCGAGCGCGCGATGATAAGGGATCGATTGTCGCCGCGGGCACCGGCCGGGGACGGCTCATCCGGATCGTGCGTGCCGGACCGGCGAGGCGCGGTTCGTGCTCGCCGAGGGTGGGATCCGCGGGGCGTGCCATGCGACGGCAGGACACGCGCAGGCGGCGTTCGTGCGCGCCGGACGACGGCGCGCTCCGCACCCGGGGTGGGATCGCCGCGGAGCCTGATCCAGCGTTGCATGGCGTTGCGCGCTCCGCACCCGCAGGGCGGGACCGCCGACGCATGGCGACGGCGGGGGCTGCGATAGAATCGTCATTCGCATGAACGCATCGAGGACACCGTGAGCACGCCAGCCCAACACGTCTCTGCGCCCCGTCCATCCACCGATCCCGCACCGTTACGTTTCGTCACGGCGGCGAGCCTGTTCGATGGCCATGACGCGGCGATCAACATCATGCGCCGCCTGATCCAGGCGCAGGGTGCCGAGGTCATCCATCTCGGCCACAACCGCAGCGTCGAGGACGTGGTGCGCGCCGCGCTGCAGGAGGATGCCGATGCGATCGCAGTGAGTTCGTATCAGGGCGGTCACGTCGAGTACTTCAGGTACATGGTCGACATGCTGCGCGAGCGTGGCGCTGGGCATGTCCGCGTGTTCGGCGGCGGCGGCGGCACGATCACGCCGGAGGAGATCGCCGAGCTGCAAGCCTACGGCGTCGAGCGCATTTATCACCCGAACGACGGCATGCAGCTCGGTCTTGTGGCGATGATCGAGGACGTGGTGCGGCGTGCCTCCCACGCCCGGGACTGCGGCGTGGGGACCCGGGTCCCGGGGAATACGGCACACCCGTCGCCCGATGACGAAATCGCCATCGGCCGCCTGCTCTCGGCGATCGAGGACGGTGTCTTCTCCGAACCGGAGCTGGTGCACCTGCGCAAGCAATGGAGCCTGGCATCGGGCTCCAGGATCCCGGTCGTCGGCATCACCGGTACCGGTGGCGCCGGCAAGTCGAGCGTCGTGGACGAGCTCCTGCTGCGCTTCCTCACGGCGTTTCCGGCGATGCGCATCGCCGTGCTCGCGGTCGATCCGACCCGCCGGCGCAGCGGTGGCGCGTTGCTCGGCGACCGCATCCGCATGAATTCGCTGCGCAGTCCGCGCGTGTACATGCGCTCGATGGCCACGCGCCGCCAGCACATGGCGACCAATGCCGAACTCAAGGACTGCATCACGTTCCTGAAATCGGCCGGCTACGACCTGGTTATCGTCGAGACCGCCGGCATCGGCCAGAGCGACTCGCAGATCGTCGATCTCGTCGATTTCCCGGTCTACGTGATGACCAGCGATT
>CAYYHP010000169.1:0-5459 GCA_964471815.1 uncultured Rhodanobacteraceae bacterium | reverse complement strand
GGCGGTGCTTGCGCTCGCGCATGTCCTCGACGACTTCGAGATCCGCCACGTCAGGGTGCTGCCATTCGACCTCGGTCATGAAGCGCGGGATGATGCCGACGATCTTGCCGCCCTGTGCGAGCACACCATCGGCAAGCGCCCCCATCAGGCCTGATGCGCCACCGCCGTAAACCACGGTGCAGTCGGCCCGGGCGAGCAGTTCGCCGAGTCGGTACGCGGTATCGCGGTAAACCGGATCGCAGTGTGCGCTCGAGGCGCAGTAGACGCAGACGCGCATGGCGGATGCTCCTGGAGTGACAGGGCGCGGAGTCTAGGCGGGGCACGCCGGACACGACAGCGACCGAAGCGGACGGGCAATCACGGCAACCTGTGTGCACACCGCGGCAGGACTCGGGCCGAAGCGGCTCAGCCGGTGTTCTGCAGTGCCTGCGCGGTGCCCTGCACGCTCGCCACGAGCGCATCGAACAGCCCATCCCCGGGACGATCCGCCGCACGCCAGCGCGCGAGCAGATCGACCTGCAGCAGGCTAAGCGGATCGACGTACGGATTGCGCAGGCGGATCGACAGCGCGAGCCGCGGGTCGTTGTCGAGCAGCTCGCGCCCGTCGCGCAGGCGCAGCACCCACTCGACCGTACGCGCGTGCTCGGCGGCGATCGACGGGAAGAAGCGGTCGTGGAGCGGCCCGGCGAGCCGCGAGAAGCGTTCCGCGATCGCGAGATCGCCCTTGGCGAGCACCATCTCGACATCCTCGAGCAGGGTACGGAAGAACGGCCAGTCACGGGCGAGTTCGATCAGCGCCTCGCTACCGGCCGTGGCCGCGACCTCGGCCAGCGCGCTGCCGACACCGTACCAGCCGGGCAGGCCAGCCCGGCACTGCGTCCAGGCGAATACCCACGGGATCGCGCGCAGGCTCTCCACACCCCCCTTCACGCCACGCCGTGACGGCCGCGAACCGAGCGTCATGCGCTCGATCACGTCGATCGGCGTGGCCATGCGGAAGTACTCGACGAAACCCGGCGCATGCGCGACCAGCGCGCAGTAATGGCGCTGCCCGGCCTCGGCGATCGCTGCCATCAGCTCGCGCCAGCGTGGCTCGCGCGGCTCGGGCGGACGCGGTCGCAGACTCGCGAGCAGCACCGCGCCGACGGTCTGCTCGAGCGTGCGCAGGGCCAGCGCGCGGATACCGAACTTGCGATGGATTACCTCGCCCTGCTCGGTCACGCGCAATATGCCGCCGACCGAGCCACGCGGCGAGGCCATGACCGCACGCGAGGTCTTGCCACCACCACGGCTGACCGAACCGCCACGGCCGTGGAAGAACACGAGTTCCACGCCGCGCGCGCGGGCCACCTCGAGCAGCTCGACCTGGGCACGCTGCAACGCCCAGCGCGAGGCGAGGATGCCACCGTCCTTGTTGCTGTCGGAGTAGCCGAGCATCACCGTCTGGCGCCCGCCGCGCGCCTCGACGTGGCGGCGATAGACCGGATCGTCGAGCAGTGTGGCGAGCGTTTCCGGCGCGGTGCGCAGGTCGGCGATCGTCTCGAACAGCGGCGCGATGTCGAGCGGCACGCGGCCATCGACATCGACGAGCCCACCGAGCCGTGCCAGCGCGAGTACGGCAAGCACGTCGGCGGCACTGCCAGCCATGCTGATGATGTACACGCCGAGCGCAGCCTCGCCGTAGCGTCGGCGTGCATCGGCGAGCGCGGTGAACACCGCACGCATGGCCTGCACGCCTTCGGCATCCGGCCGGGCCGCGACCGCCTGGCCGGCCGCGTACGGCGCGAGCTGGCGTGCGCGTTCGCCGGGATCGTCGACGAGCACGCCGAGCGCCGCGGCCAGTGCCTCGGCATGCACACGCGCGTCCTGGCGCTGATCGAGCCGGGCGAGATGGAAGCCGAAGGTCTTCGCGCGACGCTGCAGGCGGCGCACCGCGAACAGGCCTGCGTGTTCGCCACGGTTGGCGAACAGGCTCGCGGCGATCAGATCGAGATCCGCGGTGAACTCGGCGACGGTGGTGTAGCCGCCCGGCGTGTCGTCCGCCGTGGCGGCGAGCCGTGCGTCGATCAGACCGAGCAGACCGCGATACGGCATGTCGGCATGCCGCGGCCGCAGGCGCGCGGCGGCATCCGGCAGGAGACCGTGGTACGCCTCGAGGCGCGCGAGCACGGCGGCATCGACGTGGATCCGACCGACGCTCTGGCTCAGCAGGCGGGCGAGTGAGGTTACTTCGCCGCGATAGCGCGAGAGCGCGAGCTGGCGCTGCGCGCGCAGTGTGGCCGCGATAGTTTCGGCATTGACGTTCGGGTTGCCGTCCATGTCGCCGCCGACCCAGGTCGCAAAACGCAGCAGGCGCGGCAGGGCCGTCGCCTCGCCGTAGACCTCGGCGACCGCATCCTCGAAGGTTTCGTAGAACACCGGCACGATGCGCCAGATCGGCTCGGACAGGTAATAGCCAACGTGCTCGAGCTCATCCTGCACGCCGGGTCGCACCGGCGAGGCCTCGGCGGTCTGCCAGCAGGCAGTCAGTGCCATGCGCAGGCGGGCCCAGTCGCGCGCCCGCTCGGCACGCGTGCGCGGTCCGGTCAGATCGTCGAGCAGCGCACGCACGATCTCCTGCTCCTTGTCGAGCAGCGAACGGCGCACGGCCTCGGTCGGATGCGCGGTGAACACCGGCTCGACGTCGAGCCGATCCAGCCAGGCGCGCAGCTCGTCCGCCTCCACGCCGGCGGCACGCAGCCGGCGCAGCACGTCGTGCAGGCCATCCGGCTGCGGTGCAGCACCCGAGAGCTGGTATTCGCGGCGGCGGCGGATGCGATGCACGCGCTCGGCGATATTGACGACCTGGAAATAGGTCGCGAACGCACGGCAGAGCTGCTCGGCGAAGGCCGCATCGAGGCAAGCCAGCGAGGCCTGCAAGGCCTCGGTCGACTCGCCGCGCTCACGTCGCGCGATCGCCGCCGCGCGGATGGTCTCGACCTGGGCGAAGAAGCGCTCGCCGAGCTGCTCGACGAGCAGTTCGCCGACCAGCCGGCCGAGTCGCCCGACGTCCTCGCGCAGAGCCTCGTCGCTGGGCGCGAAGCGAATCGAGCGGATGTCATTCATCGTCTGTCCCCGCAGCAGTTCGACGCGCAGCAAGCAGGCAAGTCACGCGCCACGGTCGGTGCCGAGCGCGCGGGCACTCGGCGCATCGCCGGCGGCGCGGCGACCGACCAGCACGCCGAGCGCCACGATGCCCGCGACCACCATCAGCGCACCGAGCATCGCCCGCCCGTGCGGCGGCGCCTCGCCGAGCGCCACGACCCCGAGCATAGTCGAGAACAGGATTTCCGCAGCCTGCATCGCTTCGACTGCACCGAGCGCTGACGGGTCGTCACGCACGATGCCCGTGGCGCGGAAGAACAGGATCGTCGCGATCGTGCCGGCGAACAGTGCCACGCCCGCCGCGCCGGCGATCTGCGACACGGGCGGCAGGCCCGTACCGATGCCGGCGCCCGCGGCCAGCACGAGCCACACCGGCTGGCTCGCGAGGGTCATGCCGAACACGCGCTGGGTGGCGCCGAGTCGCTCGCCGGTATGCTCGAGGTGCAGCAGGATCATGCGGTTGCCGAGTGGGTACAGCACCGCCGACAGCGTCACGCTGGCGAAGGCGAACCAGGCCGCGCGATCGAGGCGCCCGGCGAAATGGCCGAACTGCATCAGCGCCACGCCAATGACGATCCACACGCCGAGCGCGAGCGCCGCGCGCGGCAGGCGCGCGCGGTAATCGCGGTAGATGAAGGGCGCGAGCAGCATGCCCGCGATCACGGTGAGCTGGAACGTCCCCGCGACGAGCCACGCCGGACCGCTCGCCGCAGCCCAGGTCAGGCACACGCAGAACAGCCCGAAACCGACGCCGCTCCAGACGAACCACGGCCCCGGATGCGTGCGCAATGCACGCCACACCGGCGCGAATCCACCCTGCCACGGCAGCACCAGCGCGAGCAGCGGCAGTGTGAACAGGTAACGCAGCGCCGCGCTCCAGGCCCAGTGCCCGCCACCGATCGCCATTGCACGGTTCAGCACATACGTCGCGGTGAAGAACAGCGCGGCGAGCACGGACAGCGAAACGGCGGCGAGGGCGGGACGGCGCATGAGGAGCCGATCATAGCGGGCGCGACCATGGCAACGACCGCATCCGCTACCGAATGCGGACAGCCGCAACACGCCGCACGGGTCTGGCGTGCAGGTCGACTTGCGGCGCGCTGTCCACGCGGCACTCCAACGAGCGGGCTAGGCGGGGCTCCTGTCTCGACTCGGACGCGGCGTGCGGGATGCGGCGTGCCGGACGCCGCGTGCGGGAAGGTCGGCCGGTGATAACCAGCTAGCCGGATGGATGCCCCCTCTCCAGCAAAGCAGGGCACGTCTCCAGCCGCCCCTGCCATGATCAGGACTCGGGCGTGGTGCTCGGCCGCGAGTGGCTGGCTCGCACTGCTCTTGTGTGGAGGTCAGGCGTCGGGCGTGATGCTCGGTCTCCCGTTTTGCCGCTAGGTCAGGAACGGTGCAAACCCGAGCCGAGGGATGAGAATGGTGTCGTCAGTTCCGCGCGCCACACGGGCGCCGAAGCCGATGGTCGGGCGATTCACCCTGTTCCTGACATGCGTGGCGATGGCCTGCCTGTCGCCCGCGCTCGCCACTACCGCGACGCTCACCGTGGGCGATGCCACCCGCAGCCTCGGCGGTGGCCCGGTGCCGATGACCTTTCCGATCACCCGCGGCGGCAATCCGGGTATCGACGTGGCGCTGCACTACCACACGCTGGATGGCTCGGCGCTCGGCGGCGTGGATTACATCACGACTTCGGGGACGCTCTGGCTCGCCGCCGGCCAGACCGGTGCGGTGGTTCCGGTGACGCTGGCAGCACAAGCCAGTAACGGCCCGGACCTCGCTTTCCAGCTGTACGTGGATGGCGCGACGGGCATCGGCCCCGCCCCGACCTTCACCGGCGTGCAGAGCATCGCCTCCGGCGCGAATGCGCGAGGGGTCATTCTCGAGGATCTCGATGGCGACGGCCTGCGGGACCTCGTCGCCGCGGGCGGCAACGACCACATCGTTTCCGTCCAGCGCAACATCACCATGCCGGGCGCCTCGTCGCCCGACTTCAGAGCGCACCTGGTCCATGCAGTCGGCTGGAATGCGACCGCGGTCGCGGCTGCCGATCTGAACGGCGACGGCCGGCCGGACCTCGTCGTGGTCAACCGCGATGCGAATACCGTCTCGGCACTGCTGAACACCACGACCGTCTCGCCGCCCGGCAGTCCCTCGCTGAACTTCGATACGCAGCGATCGTTTGCCACGGGCTCCACGCCGACGAGCGTCGCCATCGCTGACATGAACATCGACGGCAAGCCGGATCTCATCGTGGCGAACGGCGATGGCCATTCGATCTCGGTGCTGCTGAACACGACCCTTGCCGGCAC
>CAYYHP010000168.1:0-5478 GCA_964471815.1 uncultured Rhodanobacteraceae bacterium | reverse complement strand
GAGCGCAAGCACCGCCTGCTGACCGGCTCGGACGCGGTCGTCGCCCTGCCCGGCGGCTGCGGAACGCTCGAGGAACTGTTCGAGGCGATCACGCTCAAACGGCTCGGCATCTACTTCAACCCGATCCTGCTGCTCAACACGCGCGGCTTCTACGGCCCGCTGCAGGCCTTCCTGCAACAGGTCATCGACGAGCGCTTCATGAATCGCGAACACGCCGCAATGTGGTCGCTGATCGATTCACCGGAGGAAATATTGCCCGCGATCCGCGCCACGCCGCGCTGGCACGAGAATGCGCGCGATTTCGCGGTCGTGAGGTGAGTGGCCGAATCAGCCGCTGCCGTGTCGGATCACGATTCACTGCGTGCACACACCGGGCCGTAGCATGCCAAGCCCGCTCCCGGCTCCCGGCGACGCGCCCTAATCGAAGTCCCGGCTCGTACCGGTGATTTCGCGCACCCCGGAATCGCCATCGCCGAAGCCGTCGCTCTCGTCGGCGGCCGGCTCGCTGCCGGCATCGTGATCACCGTCGCGCTGCGCGCTGCGTGCGGCGGCCTTGTCCCAGCGATTGCGGATCGGGTTGGCCAGTTCGGCCGCGTCGGCGGCGAGCACCAGCGATTGCTTGGTCGTCTCGGGCAGTTCCGCCCAGTGGCAGTCGTCGAGTGCGCCCTGCATCGCATAGAGCAGGTTCAGGCTCGGCCGGAATCCGGCACGCTTGACCTTCAGGAACGCCTCGACCACGCCGACGCGACGCAGATCATCGAGCGTGCGCACGCCGATCTGGCGCAGCCAGGCCGCCGATTTCGGACCGACGTTGCGGATTTTGTCGTTGCTTGCCACCGTCACCTCTCCCCCAGAAGCCACACGGTTGTCGTGCACTGTCGATCAGTCAGGCCGGTATTTCAATGAAGCGAGGAACACCGCGCACAGTGCTTCCATACCGATTTGGTCGTCCGCGTCGAAACGTGCCAGCACGGGACTATCCACGTCCCACACGCCGATCAGGCGGTCGCCATCGCATAAGGGCACGACGATTTCCGCGCGCGAGGCCGCATCGCAGGCGATATGGCCCGGGAACGCGTGCACATCGGGCACTACCTGGGTCTGCCGTGTGGCCGCCGCAGTGCCGCAGACGCCCTTGCCGAGTGCGATACGCACGCAGGCTGGCTTGCCCTGGAATGGGCCGACGACGAGTTCACGGCCATCGAAAAAATAGAAGCCGCACCAGTTGATGCCGGGCACGCTGGCCCAGACGAGAGCCGCGAAATTCGCCGCGTTGGCGATGCGGTCGTGCTCGCCGTGCAGCAGGCCGCGCGCCTGTTCCGCGAGTTCGGCGTACAGGCCTGGCTTATCGGTAGCAACGATCGGTGCGGCGGCATGCATGAATGTTCTCCCTGCGTGAATTGTAGCCGAGCGTGCGGGGCGGATTTGCTAGTCTCGGCGCATGCTCGGACATGGTGTGTTCATCACCGGCACGGATACCGGCGTCGGCAAGACCCGCGTTGCCGCGGGTCTGGTCGCCGCGCTGCGCGCTGCCGGCGCGCGTGCGGTCGGCATGAAGCCGGTCGCGAGCGGTTGCGTGCGGCTGACCGACGGCTGGCACAACGAGGATGCTGAGGCACTGCGCGCCGCGGGCGGCGTGGCGCTCGACTATGCGACCGTCAATCCGTACGCACTGCCGGAGCCGGTCGCGCCGCACGTCGCCGCACGCGAAGCCGGCGTGTCCATCCGGATCGAGCCGATCCGCGCCGCCTATGCGCGGCTCGCCGCCACGGCGGACTGGGTGGTGGTCGAAGGCGCGGGCGGCTGGATGGTGCCGCTTGGCGCGACGCTGATGCAGGCCGAGGTACCGCGCGCGCTCGGTCTGCCGGCGGTGCTCGTCGTCGGCCTGCGCCTCGGCTGCATCAATCACGCGTTGCTCAGTGCGCGCGCGATCGCCGCGGACGGCGTTGCCCTCGCCGGCTGGATCGGCAGCCTGATCGATCCGGCGATGCAGCGCGTGGCCGATAGCCTCGAAGCGCTCGACAGCCGTCTGCCGGCGCCCTGTCTCGGCGTGCTCGGCCACCGACCGGAGGCCTCCACGGCCGAGGTCGCCTTCGAGCTCGCGGCGGCCGCGCGGCGACTGCTGGCCGGCCGTTGAGGAGCCGTCTGCTCCAGCGGCCCATGGCCGGACCGCGTGCAGACCGAGCGTACAAGCGATTGATTTGCGAAGACCGTACCTGCGTCCGGCTGACGTCGTCGGGTCGCGGCAGGTGCAGGAAGCCACTCCACCGACCACCTGCCTGAGCGACAAGCTCCCTCACTTCTGGCAGAGTCGCGCCGCTCGTCCCGGGGTTAAGGTTGCGTTTCATTCCGGGCCCGCGCCGGCCGTCGCCGTCCCTGCGGAGCATCGCCGACCCTCATAGGAGCGTATCCATGTCGCGCCACGCGTTCCGTCGCCTGTCCCTGCTCGCCGTGCCGGCCGGTGCGGCCATGGCCCTGCTCGCCGCCATTCCAGGCCGTACCCAGGCTCCGCCCGGCGGGCAGATGCCGCCGACGCCGGTCGAGGTGGCGCATCCGCGCGTGCAGGCGCTGGCCGACGTGCTGAACACCGTCGGCACGCTGCGTGCGGCCGAGAAGGTCACCGTGCGTCCCGAGGTTGCCGGGCGCATCGAGGCCGTGCTGTTCGAGGAGGGCCAGAAGGTCGAGAAGGGCGCCGTGCTGTTCCGCCTCGACCCGAGCCTCGCCCGCGCGGATCTCGCCGAGGCCGAGGCGAACGCCGCGAACAGCACGCGCGAGCTCAAGCGCGCCGAGGACCTGCGCCAGCGCAAGCTGATCGCGCCGGCCGACGCCGATGCCAAGCTCGCCGTCGCCAAGGTCGACGAGGCCAAGCGCGCATCGAGTCGCACGCGTCTGGACAAGACCGAGATCCGCGCGCCGTTTGGTGGCGTTGCCGGCCTGCGCCAAGTCAGCGCGGGCGAGTACGTCACCATCGGCGACGCGCTGGTGGATCTGGTCCAGCTCGATCCGCTGAAACTCGATTTCGGCCTGCCCGAGACCCAGCTCGGCAAGGTCCAGGAAGGCGCGATCGTCGCCGTCAGCGTCGATGCCTGGCCCGGCCAGCGTTTTGAGGGGCGGGTCTATGCGGTCGATCCGCAGGTCGACGAGGCGACCCGCACCCTGCGGCTGCGCGCGCAGTTGCCGAATTCGGATGGCCGGCTCAAGCCCGGCCAGTTCGCACGCGTCGCGCTCGAAACCGGACGCCGCGAGAGCGCACTGGTGATCCCCGAGCAGGCACTCTGGCCGCAGGGCGAGCAGCAGTTCGTCTACGTGGTCAAGGACGGCAAGGCCGATCTGCGGCCGATCCGCATCGGCCAGCGCGCCAGCGGACTGGTCGAGGTGCTCGACGGCCTCGCGCCGGCCGACAGCGTGATCGTCGCCGGCCAGCTCAAGATCGGCCCGGGTATGCCGGTCCAGCCGCTCGACGGCGCCGCCGCGCCATCGCCCGCGGCCGGTACGGCGAAGGGCTGAGCGGCGCGCCGCCGCTCTCCCGTGACCCACGCCGCCCCGCCGCGCAGAGGCAACCCGTCATGACGCTACCCGAAATCTCCATCCGCCGGCCGGTGCTGGCCACGGTGCTGAACCTCGTGATCGTGCTGGTCGGCGTGATCTGCTACCAGCGCCTGCCGGTGCGCCAGGTGCCGAAGATCGAAACGCCGGTGGTTACGGTCAACACCACCTATCCGGGCGCGAATGCGGCGGTGATCGAATCGCAGATCACCAAACCGATCGAGGATGCGCTCGCCGGCATCGAGGGCGTGGACTACATCAACTCGGTGAGCCGGCCGGAATCGAGTCAGGTCACCGTGGTCTTCCACCTCGACCGCAATCCGGATTCGGCCGCTTCCGACGTGCGCGATCGTGTCGGCCAGGCACGCGAGCTGCTGCCGCAGGACGTGCACGAGCCGATCGTGCAGAAGCAGGAGGCCGATGCGCAGCCGATCATCTGGCTGTCCTTCAGCTCGGACCGCCACACCCAGCTCGAAGTCGCCGATTACGCGCAGCGTTACGTGAAGGATCGCCTGCAGGCGATTCCGGGCGTGGCCCAGGCGCGTCTGTTCGCGGCACTGTTCGCGATGCGCATCTGGCTCGATCCGGCCGCGCTCGCCGCCTACGGGCTGACCGCCGCCGACGTCGAGTCGGCGCTCGGCAAGCAGAACATCGAAATCCCGGCCGGTCGCATCGAGAGCGCCAACCGCGAGTTCACGGTGATGGCGCAGACCGATCTGACCACGCCCGAGCAGTTCGCCGCGATCGTGCTGAAGAACGACGGTCACCGCATCGTGCGTCTGGGCGATGTCGCACGCGTCGAACTCGGCGCCTCCGACGACCGCTCACTCGGCCGCTTCAATGGCAAGCCATCGGTTCCGCTCGGTCTGGTCAAGCAATCCACCGCGAACCCGCTGGACATCGCCAACGCGCTCAAGGCCGAGCTGCCGCGCCTGTCCGCGCAGCTGCCGCAGGGCATGAAGGTCGACATCGCCTACGACTCGACCGTGTTCATCGATGCCTCGATCAAGTCCGTGTACATGACGATCGCCGAGGCCGTGGTGCTGGTCGTGCTGGTGATCTTCCTGTTCCTGCGTACGCTGCGCGCCACGATCGTGCCGCTGGTGACGATCCCGGTGTCGCTGATCGGCGGCTTCGCGATCATGTACGCGCTCGGCTTCTCGGTGAACACGCTGACCCTGCTGTCGATGGTCCTGGCGATCGGTCTCGTCGTCGACGATGCGATCGTGGTGCTGGAGAACATCCACCGCCATATCGAGGAAGGCATGACGCCGCTCGATGCGGCGCTGCGCGGCGGCCGCGAGATCGGATTCGCGGTGATCGCGATGACCCTCACGCTAGCCGCGGTCTACGTGCCGATCGCGTTCCAGACCGGCACAACCGGCAAGCTGTTCATCGAGTTCGCGCTGACCCTCGCCGGTGCGGTGCTGGTCTCGGGTTTCGTCGCGCTCACGCTCTCGCCGATGATGTGCTCGCGCCTGCTGCGCCACGAGGCGCAGCCCGGGCGCTTCTATGTCTGGGGCGAGCGCATACTGGATCGTCTGAGCGGCGCTTATCGGCGCCTGCTCGGCGGCGTGATTCGCCTGCGCGTGGTCGTGGTCGCCTTTCTCGTCATGGTCCTGGCCGGTGTCGGGGTGATGTGGAAGGCCCTGCCGGACGAGCTGTCGCCGAAGGAAGACCCGGGCTTCCTGCTGGTGTTCGGCCAGGGACCGGAAGGCTCCACGCTGGAGTTCATGGATCGCTATGCAAAGCAGATCGAGGCGATCTACCAGGGCATTCCGGAAGTGGACCGTTACTTCCTGTTCGTCGGCTGGCCGACGATCAACAACACGATCTCGTTCCCGGGCCTCAAGGACTGGTCGGAACGCAAGCGCTCGGCGCAGGAGATCGCCGGCGAGATGTTCGGCCGCTTCAGCCAGATCCCCGGGATCA
>CAYYHP010000167.1:0-5550 GCA_964471815.1 uncultured Rhodanobacteraceae bacterium | reverse complement strand
TGCCGCCGCCCGTCTCCATTCGCGCACCGTCACGCGCGCGCCGACGATAGCATCGCCTCCGCGGGTGCGGCGAATCGGGCTCGACGATTTGCGGGATGGCACGCGCGGGTCTAACCTGCGTGCCGGGGAATCCCAGGGGGCGGATCGTGAACCGGGTCCTTCTGCTCGAACCATCGGCCACGCGCCGGCGCGCCGTGCGCACCCTGCTGTCCGCGCGCGGCCACCAGATCGCCGAACTGGCCCGTCCCGAACAGGCACTCGCCCTGTTGCCGCGTGTCGCCAATGCCACCGGCGACATCGATGCCCTCGTCTTCGGCTGGCCCGACCTGCCCGATGCGCACAGCGGCGAACTGCTCGAACGCCTGCGCCAGGACGATCTCGAACATTTCCCGGTGCTGCTGCTGGCTGAGCGCAACGATGCCGGCGCCGTGAACTGGATGATGAAGCGCCCGTCGACGGCACTGCTGCTGTGGAGCGACTACAGCGAGTGCGCCGACGCGCTCGGCAAGCTGCTCAATCCGCCCTCGCTGCCACCGGCCGAGACCGGCGGCCGCGGCAGCGCACCGCTGCGCGTGCTGTTCGTCGACGATTCCGCGACCGTGCGGGTGGCATTCCGGCGTCTCTTGAGCAAGCACGGCTACCTGGTCGAGACCGCCGAGAATGTCGAGGATGGCTGGGCCATGGCGCTGGCCGCACCGTTCGACATCGCTATCGTCGATTACTTCATGCCTGGCGAACCGGGCCCGGTGCTCGTGCGCCGGCTCAAGGAGCATCCGCGTACCGCGCACATTCTCTCGGCGGTGATCACCGGCACCTATTCCGATCGCGTGATCAACGAATCGATCGGCGCCGGTGCACTCGAATGCCTGTTCAAGAGCGAGGCGCGCGAACTGTTCCTGGCCCGACTCGCCTCACTCGCGCGCGCCGTGCAGGATCGCCTCGCGATCGACGCCGAACGGCGCCGTCTGCACAGCATCCTCGGTTCGGTCGGCGATGGCGTATACGGCGTAGATGCACGCGGCACGATCGAATTCGCGAATCCCGCCGCGCTCGACATCCTGGGTTACAACAGCGAGGACGAACTGATCGGTCGGAATGCCGCCGAACGCATCCATTCCGCCTTCGAGGACGGTACGCCGATCCCGCGCTCAGGCTGCTTCCTGTCGCAGTGCTACGCGCGCGGCGATCAGGTATCCGCCTGGCAGACTGCATTCTGGAGTGCCGCCGGCCAGGCCATCCCGGTCGAATGCACGGTGTTTCCGCTCGAGGTCGATGGCCGCCGCGAAGGTTCGGTGATCGCCTTCCGCGACGTCTCGGCACGCCGCCGGCTCGAGGAAGAGCTGCGCTGGCAGGCCAGCCACGACGCACTGACCAAGCTCAAGAACCGCGGCTGGTTCGAGGCTCAGCTCGACCAGGAGATCGCCCGGCTCAAGCGCAGCGGGCAGAGCTCGCTGCTGCTGTTCATTGATCTCGACCGGTTCAAGTACATCAACGACACCGCCGGGCATACCGCCGGTGATCACCTGCTGGTCGAGATCGGCCGGCGCCTGGCCGCGCGCCTGCGCGGCAACGACCAGCTGGCGCGCATGGGCGGTGACGAATACGCGGTGATCCTGCGCAACGTCCCCACCGAGCGCGCCGCGCAGACTGCGGAGGAATTCCGGCGCGCGGTGATCTCCGCACCGTTCGCCTATGGCGGCAAGAACTACCGTGCCGGCCTGAGCATCGGCGTCGCGGTACTCGATGCGCACACGCCTTCACGCATCGAGGCCATGGCTTCGGCCGACATCGCCCTGCATCTGGCCAAGCGCAATGGACGCAACCAGGCCCACGTGTTCAGCGCGGATGCCGACCAGCGCGCACGCATGGACCTCGAACTCGGCTGGTCGGCACGGCTCGAGGAAGCCCTGCGCCAGGACCAGTTCGTGCTGTGTTTCCAGCCAATCGTGCCGCTCGACGGGTCCAGCCCGCGCCCGGCCGGCCGTCTGCCGGAAGCGCGCCCGTTCCACGAAGCCCTGGTACGGCTACGCGACAGCAACGGCGGTCTGGTCGGCCCGGCGGCCTTCCTGCCGGCGGCCGAGCGCTTCAGCCTGATCGCCGAGATCGACCGCTGGGTGATCCGCACCGCGTTCCGTCAGTTGCGTGAGCAGACCGGACACGGGCCGCCGATCGGCATCACGCTGAACCTGTCGGCACAGTCGCTCGGCCAGCCCGATCTCGCCCGCTACGTCACCGACCGCCTCGTGGAGTTCGACGTGGACCCGCGCGCGGTGGTGTTCGAGATCACGGAGTCCGGTGCCCTGCACCATCTCGAGGCCGCACGCCAGCTGGTCGACGAGCTGCGAGGTTACGGTTGCCGCTTCGCGCTCGACGATTTCGGCGTCGGCTTCTCGTCGTTCGCGCACCTCAAGCAGCTCGACGTGGATATTCTGAAGATCGACGGCTCGTTCATCCAGGGCCTGCCGCACGATCCGGTCGATCTCGCGGTCGTCGGCGCGATCACCGGCATCGCGCACTCGGTCGGCAAGTGCACGGTCGCCGAGTACGTCGACCGGCCGGAAATCCTCGATGCGCTGCGCGAATGTGGCGTGGACTACGTGCAGGGTTATCACATCGGGCGGCCGGTGATCGGCCTTGCCGCTTCGGCCAGCCAGCCACCATCCGCCGCGCCTGCCGAAGCCCTGCGCTGCAGCGCTACCGCATGACGAGATGACGCCGATCGCCGTCCGTTCGGGGGTGGGGGAGGAGATACGGACGGCGACCGGCGCCAACACCGTGCGATGCGGCGCGAACCACGCGCATCGGCAAGCTGGAGAGCTGTGATCGGCGGCATCGACGGCATCGGCTCGCCCCATCCAGTACGCAGCACGGCGGCCGACACCATCACCGCCCGGGCAAAACCGTTACCGGAGTTCGCCTTCGCAAACGTACGGCGACGGGCATGCAGCCCGTCGGCACGGCATCGCCGCCATGGCTGCTAGACTGCCAGCCGCCCGACGGAACCGCCACGATGGCCACCGCCACCTTCTTCTGGCACGACTACGAAACCACCGGAGCGGACCCACGCCGCGACCGGCCGGCGCAATTCGCGGGCCAGCGCACCACGCTCGAACTCGAACCGATCGGCGAGCCGGTGGTGTGCTTCTGCCAGCCGGCACCGGACGTGCTGCCACAGCCCGCTGCCGCCCTGCTGACCGGCATCACGCCGCAGCAGTGCCGGCGCGAAGGATTGCGCGAGGCGGAATTCGCCGGAGTGGTCCACGACGAGCTGGCCGCACCCGGCACCTGTGGCGTCGGCTACAACTCGATCCGCTTTGACGACGAGATCACCCGTCACCTGCTCTACCGCAATTTCTTCGACCCCTACGCCCGCGAGTGGGAAAACGGCAATTCACGCTGGGATCTGATCGATCTCGCGCGGCTGGCCTATGCGCTGCGTCCGCAGGGCATCGAATGGCCCCGCCGCGAGGACGGCACGCCGAGCTTCCGACTCGAGGACCTCGCGCGCGCCAACTGGCTCGACCAGGCGCGCGCGCATGACGCACTGGCCGACGTGCAGGCGCTGATCGGCCTCGCACGCCGGTTGCGCGAGCACCAGCCGCGACTGTTCGCGTTCTATTTCGACCTACGCCGCAAGCAGCGTGTGTTCGAGCTGCTCGACGTCGCACGCATGGCGCCCGTGCTGCACGCATCCTCGCGTTATCCGGCCGCGCGCGGTTGCCTGGCGATGATCGCCCCGCTCGCCACCCATCCGAGCCAGGCCAACGCGGTGATCGTCGTCGATCTCGCGGCCGACCCCACTCCGTTGCTGGAACTCGACTCCGACGAGATCGCCGAGCGCGTGTTCGTGCCGCGCGAGGCCCTGCCCGAGGACGTCGCGCGGATTCCGCTGAAGCTCGTGCATGCGAACAAATCGCCGGCGCTCGCACCGCTGACCGCGCTGTCGGGCGTGGACACGGCACGGATCAGCCTGGACGTCGAACGCTGTCTCGTCCACCTCGACCGTTTGCGTGCCGCGCGCGACGTGCTCGCGCCAAAGGTGCGTGCGGCGTTCGCCCGGCAAGACACCGCGCCCACGGCGGTCGATCCGGAACTCGCGCTGTATACCGGCTTCCTGCCGGATGCCGACCGGCGTCTGCTCGCCGAGGTGCGCCGCACGCCACCGATGGAACTCGGCCGGCAGCGGTTTCCGTTCCGCGATCCACGCTACACGGAACTGCTGTTCCGCTACCGGGCGCGGAACTGGCCGGAAACGCTCGACCCGGACGAGCGGGAATGCTGGGAACGCCTGCGCGCCCGGCGTCTCACCGAACCGACCGACCTGACCTCGATCACGCTCGCCGATTACCTGGCCACGCTCGCCGCGCTGCGCCGCGATCCGGCGCAGGCCGGGCAGACGGTGTTGCTCGATGCGCTGGAAGCCTGGGGTCATGAGATCGCCGGCACCCTGCCCGATCCGGCGCGACCGCGCGCCATTCCGTTCACGGAGGCCTGATGTCTGCCGCCCGCTTCACGACCCGCACGTTCCGTTTCCTGAGCGAGCTCGCCGAGCACAACGACCGCGAGTGGTTCACCGCGAACCGCGAGCGCTACGAGACCTACGTACGCGGACCTTTTCTCGCCCTGATCGACGAACTTGCCGCGCCGCTGGCGAAGGTCAGCCCGCATTTCCGTGCCGATCCGCGACCGCAGGGCGGCTCGCTGTTCCGCATCCACCGCGACACGCGCTTCGCGAGCGACAAGCGTCCTTACAAGACCTGGGCCGGCGCACGCTTCCTGCACGAGCGCGGCCGCGAGATCGAAGCGCCGTCGTTCTACCTGCACATCCAGCCCGGCGGCTGCTTCGTCGGCGCCGGGCTCTGGCATCCACAACCGGCGACACTGAACCGGATGCGTGGGTTCCTCGCCGACAATCCTGCGGCCTGGAAGAAGGCCACGCGCGGCGCCGCGTTCCGCGAGCATTACACCCTCGGCGGTGAGGCCCTGCGCCGTCCGCCGCGCGGCTTCGATCCCGCGCACGAGCTGATCGACGACATCCGGCGCAAGGATTTCGTCGCCTCGCGGCCGTTCCCCGATACGCTGGCGACTTCGGAGCGGCTATTGCCGTTCGTAGCCGAATCTCTGCGCGGGCTCGCGCCGCTCGTGGATTACCTGTGCGCGGCGCTGGATCTGGAATTCTGAAATCTGCTGCAGCCGCCGGCACGAAAAATGGAAAGGCCGGCTTGCGCCGGCCTTCCGCATTCCCGCAAGCGGGCGATGAGGCTTACTTGGCGGCGTAGCCCGAGCACCAGCCCTTCTCGCTGACGGCCTTGCCCGGGAACAGCTGGCACGGACCGAAGCCGGTGCCACCCTGATAAAACTTGCAGTTCGAGCACTGCGAACCCGGCTTGTAGGTCGCGTACTTGACCTTGTCGACCTTGGTGGCGTCTTCCTTGTAACCGAGCGCCTGGGCGGTCGCGTCGGTCTCGGCGAGGTGCGGCAGGTCGGCCGCGAAGGCCGGGCGCGTCAGCACGCTGCCCACGGCAGCCGCGACGCCCGCCATGCCGGCGA
>CAYYHP010000166.1:0-5581 GCA_964471815.1 uncultured Rhodanobacteraceae bacterium | reverse complement strand
GCTGGTCGAGAAGGTGGGCCGGATCGACCTGCACGCCGGCGACGGCCAGGGCCTGTTCGGCAACCGTATCGCTACCCTGCCCTTCAACGGCTATGCCGAGCAGGTCGCGAGCCTCTACGCGGGCATGGATCTCGCGCGGTCCTTCTGATGCGGCCGATACGGCGTCCACTGTTCCGGGATCGCGTCGCGCTATCCAAGCCGCTGGTCTTTGCGCTGTGCCTGCTGCCGCTGGCCTGGCTCGTCCATGACGTCGTCGCGGCCACGCTCGGCCCGGATCCGGTCGCTGCGATCGAACACCGTACCGGTGACTGGGCGCTGCGCTTTCTGCTGCTCACGCTCACGCTGACGCCGCTGCGCCGGCTCACGGGCCGGCCCTGGCTGCTACGCTACCGACGCCTGTTCGGCCTGTTCGCATTCGCCTATGCGACTATGCACCTGACGGCCTACATAGCGATCGATCTGGGCGCCTACTGGGTCGGCCTGCCCGCGGAGATAGCCAAGCGCCCGTACCTCGCTGCCGGATTCGCTGCCTGGGTTCTGCTCGTGCCGCTCGCCGCGACGTCGACGCGGGCCGCGATGCGCCGTCTGGGGCGCCATTGGCAGCGGCTGCATCGGCTCGCCTATGTCGCCTCGCTGCTCGGCGCGCTGCATTACGTCTGGCTGGTGAAGTCCGGCGAGAAGCTTGCCGCGCGCGTGCCGCTGATCTATCTGATCATCTGGGGCGTACTGATGGCGCTGCGCCTGCGCTGGCCGGGACCTCGCCCCCACGCGGCGGCAACGGAATGAGCCCGTCTCAGAAGCGCACGACGAGCAGCAGCGCGATGCCGAGACCGATCAGCGCCGCCGCGCCGATCAGCCACCAGACCTCGTGACGCGCCGGACGCGGCGGCTCCAGCAGATCCTCCTCGTCGACCGCGCGCAGGGTCTGGGTTATCACCGGCCCGCGTGCGCCGCTGCGGCGTGCCGGATCCTCGCCGCGCAGCGGCAGTCCCGGCGCTTCGAGCAGGAAGCGGTTGCGGTCGAATGCGATCTGGTCGCCCGGATGCAGCACCGCGTCCCGCACCTGTACGCCGTTGACGAACGTGCCGTTCGCCGAGCCGAGGTCGCGCAGATAGAGACCATCGCCGCTGTTCTCGATCATCGCGTGACGCCGCGACATCTCCGGCTCGTCGAGCACCAAGTCGCAATCGCTGCCGCGGCCGATCAGCAACCGGGCATGCAAGGACACGATGCGACCGAAATGGCTGCCGGAAACGCCGCGCAGCAGGGCCCGCGGTGGCAGGTTGCGCAGACGCGTCTCGGCTTCGCCGTCGGACTCCTCGGGAATCACGGTGTGGATCGCGGTATCGCTCTCCGGCTTGATCAGGATGACCACCGTGTCGATGCACAGGCGATCGCCGAGATGCAGGATCGCTTTCTCGCGCACCGGCCGCGCATTCACATGCACTTGCGCGGTAGGGTCGAGCACGGTGAGCGTGAGGCCGCGACCGTCCAGATCGATGCGCGCATGCTGCGGGCGGACACCCTCGACGGCCAGGGCGACCCGGTTGGCGGTGGTGGAGCCGATGCAGCAGGTGCCTGGCGCCAGCACGACATCCGCATGCTCGCCTTGGGGGAAGCTCAGTCGGGCACGCACTTGCATCGTGGAGTGGGACGCTTCCGCAGCGGAGAGCCGGATCGCGGAAATCTACCACGTTCCGTCAGGTCGCGATCCGGCAAACGGTCACATCCGTGCGTCATCCGCACCGGCGCGACCACCGCAGCGACTGCGGCACCCAAGACGATGCGATCCGGATTTTCGCCGACGTGATCCAGTGTCGCTCACTTCCTGATGGAACGACGATGGGCTCCACCCACTTCCAGGTCTGTCGATGCCACACGGCCTCGGGCATCATAGGCAGCCTCCCGCCGGGCACGCACCGGCATGCCCGCACAGGTTCCCGCATGACCCGCATCGACATCCGCCGCCCGCATGACAAGTCCATCAAGGATGCCAAGGCGGCCGTCGACAAGGTCGCTGCCGAAATCGGCAGGAAATTCGACTTCAGCTATGGCTGGACTGGCAATGCCCTGCACTTCGAACGCAGCGGCGTGTCGGGCCGGATCGCGCTGGAGAAGGGTATGGTGCATGTCACTGCCGAGCTCGGCTTGCTGCTGTCCATGCTGAAGACCGCCGTGGAGCAGGAGATCGAGAAGCGACTCGACGAGCACTTTGGCAAGCGCTGAGCCTTAGCGTGGCGAGCGGGCCGCGGGCGCGATCTTGTTGAGCGGTCGCGAGCGGCTACAATCGCCGCGCCCGCCACTCCGGCGCCAGCCAAGTCCACGATGCTCGTCCTGCAGGCCGCCGGCACACCGCCTCGACGCAAGAAGAAGCCCGCCATCGGCATCGCCATCGCCGGCGGTGGACCGATCGGCGGCATGTACGAGCTCGGTGCGTTGCGTGCACTCGACGAGGCGATCGCGGGTCTCGACATGACAGCGCTCGATGTCTACGTCGGCGTGAGTTCGGGTGCGTTCATCGCCGCGAGCCTCGCCAATGGGCTCGACACGACCGAGATGTGCCGAATCTTCCTGACCGGTGATTCGCACATGGCGCGCTTCCGACCGGACGTGTTCATCCAGCCCGCCTTCCTCGAATATCTGCGGCGCGCGGCGCATGTGCCGCGCATGCTGTTCGACTGGTTCACCGCGATCGCCCGTCATCCGCTCGACATCCGCATCTCGGATGCCCTGCTGCATCTCGGCAGCCTGCTGCCGACCGGCCTGTTCGACAACGATGCGGTTGAAGCCTTCCTGCGTGGGGTGTTCGAGCGCCCGGGCCACAGCAACGACTTCCGCACCTTGAAACGCAAGCTCTACGTGATCGCGGTCGAGCTCGACTCGGGACGTCGCGTACGCTTCGGCGCGTCGGGCTACGACGACGTACCGATCTCACGCGCGATCGAGGCCAGTGCCGCGTTGCCCGGTCTGTATCCGCCGGTGCGGATCAAGGATCGTTACTACGTCGATGGTGCCCTGCAGCGCACCCTGCACGCATCGGTGGCACTCGATGAGGGCGCCGATCTCGTCATCGGCCTCAACCCGCTGGTGCCCTTCGACGCGCAGGGCGCATACCTGCATGGCAAGCAGGCGCCCGAAAGCTTGATCGAAGGCGGCCTGCCGGCCGTGCTCTCGCAGACCTTCCGCACGCTGCTGCGTTCGCGCATGCAGGCCAGCTTGTCGAAATACGCCCAGCAGTATCCGGCCGCAGACCTCGTCCTGTTCGAACCCGATCCCGGCAATGCGGAGCTGTTCTTCACCAACGTCTTCAGCTACGCGAATCGGGTGCATATCGCCGAGCTAGCCTATCACGCCACACTGGCCGATCTGCATGCACAGCGCGCCCAGCTCGCTCCGGTGCTCGAACGCCACGGCCTGGCGCTGCGCGAGGCGGTGATCGCCGATCGCCGCCGCCGGCTCGTCGACGGGCTCGAAGAGCATGCCAGCGTGACCACCGCGTCGACCGCTCGGCTGCGTCACGCGCTCGACGAACTCGGCGAACTCGTGCGGCGCCGCACGCCGCGTGACGGACGACCTGCGCGTCGTCCACGCCGCCGCGCGCCCTGAGCACCGCCCCGGTCCACTCCGTCGGCCGTCGCCCGAGCCGCGTCCCTGTGCCGCGAGCGCCGCGCGGCGCTTGTCGCATAGTGTGAATATTCTAGGTGCGCTGCCTAGATTCGCCACGCCATCGAGAAGGTCCGAGCCTTCCGGCATCCACGAGGAGGGAGTCATGAGCAAGTCCAGCAAGTCGGCGAAGGCTGCGAAGCCGAAACTGAAGTCACAGGCTAAGGCGTCGGCGCAGTCCGCCGACAATCTCGGCAAGTCGATCATGGAGTCCGCCCAGCAGATCTGGCTGGCCGGTCTCGGCGCCTTCTCCAAGGCGCAGGAAGAAGGCACCCGCCTGTTCGAGACTCTCGTCAAGGAAGGTCTCTCGCTCGAAGAGAAGACCCGCAATATCGCCTTCGGCAAGGCTGGTGAGGTCCGCGAGGCTGTCGAGGCGGGCGTGAGCCAGGTCAAGGAGCGCACCCAGGAAACCTGGGACAAGCTCGAGAAGGTATTCGAGGATCGCGTCTCGCGCGCGCTCGGCCATCTCGGCGTGCCGGGCCGCAAGGAACTCAACGAGCTCGCCGCGAAGGTCGAGGAACTCGCGCGCGAGGTGCGCAAGCTCCAGCCCAGGCCCGCCGGCAAGGCCCCCGCCAAGGGCAGTGCGAAGAGCGTCGCGAGCACGCGAGTGCGCGATGAACTCGCCGACATCGCCCGCGAGATCGAGAACGCGCAGCTCGCCTCGAAGGGGGCCAGCAAGCCGGCGAAGTCGGGCAAGACACCGTCGAAGTGATCTCCACCGGGGGCCATGCAGCCCCCGGATCGTTCGTCCCGCTTCACCCCGCCAGTCGCACGTTGCCGAGGGACCCTCCCCCCTCGACACGGCTGGTGGGTTTTTTTCTTCTTGCTGGCCCACATGAAGCCGCCGGTCATGGCGACTGGCAGCGGCTGCCGCTTCCGGGGAAGACGTCCCGCGTGGCCCGGTGCCGCCTCGTGGCTCGGCCGTGCCGGGCCGCGCGCGTCCGGCCGCCTACCAGTGCACGCCGCGCATCAGCGATGCGAACGCGATCTGCTCGTCGGTCGGCCGCTCGATCTCGCCGCGTGCCGACATGCCCTTGGCTGCCGTCGAGTCCGGGAATAGCCGGAAGGCGGTGTTCATAATGATCTCGTAAGCGCGCGGCATGACCGCGTACAGGATCGAGGCGAAGATGCCGAGGCGCGTGGCGATGCGCACCGGACGCTCGATGATCGCCTGGGCGACGAAATCCGCGGCCTCGTCGGGCGTGAGGGTCGGCACCGAATCGTAGATCCGCGTCGGCGCAATCATCGGGGTCTTCACCAGCGGCATGTTGATCGTCGTGAAGTGGATGCCGAGGTCGGAGTATTCGGCCTGCGCGCAGCGCGAGAACGCATCGAGCGCGGCTTTCGATGCCACGTAGGCCGAGAAGCGCGGCGCGTTGGTCAGTACGCCGATCGACGAGATGTTGATGATGTGCCCCTGCTTGCGCTCGGCCATCGACGGCAGCAGCCCCATAATCAGGCGCAGCGCACCGAAATAGTTGAGCTGCATCGTCCGCTCGAAATCATGGAAACGGTCGTAGCTCAGGGCGATCGAGCGACGGATCGAGCGCCCGGCATTGTTCACGAGTACGTCGACCGCACCGTGCTCGGCGAGCACCTGCTTCACGAGCGCATCGCAGGCCGCGAGATCGGTGAGGTCCACGACATGGGTGTGGCAGATGCCGCCCGCGGCTTCGATCTCGCGCCGCGTCGCGGCGAGTTCTTCCTCGCCGCGCGCGCAGATCACCACCTTCGCGCCGGCCGTGGCGAGCTTCAGGGCCACTGCCTTGCCGATGCCCGACGAGCCGCCGGTGATGACGACCACGCGTCCCTTCACCCGGCCGGCGAGCGAACGATCGACGAACAGGTCCGGATCGAGATGGCGTTCCCAGTAGTCCCAGAGACGCCACGCGTAGTCCTCGAGTTTCGGCAGCGCGAT
>CAYYHP010000165.1:0-5681 GCA_964471815.1 uncultured Rhodanobacteraceae bacterium | reverse complement strand
AGTGCGCGTGCCGGTGTTCTACGGCCATTCCGAGGCCGTGCATATCGAAACTCGCGACAAGATCACGGCAGAGCAGGCACGCAAGCTGCTGGAATCCGCGCCCGGCGTGGTGGTGGTCGACGAGCGCAAGGCAGGTGGCTATCCGACGCCGGTCACGCACGCCGCGGGCAAGGATCCAGTCTACGTCGGCCGTCTGCGCGAGGACATCTCGCACCCGCGCGGTCTCGACCTCTGGGTGGTCTCCGACAACATCCGCAAGGGCGCTGCCCTGAATGCGGTGCAGATCGGTGAGCTGTTGGTGAAATCGTATTTGTGATCTATAGTTACGGTTGTGTTATAAGGCTTTTTCGAGAATAAGGGCTTGCCGTAAGCTTGGGTCATGCCGGCCGCGCCTGCGTGCCGTGGAGGGGGCTAACCTCATGAATAAACGGATGAAATTGTCGTTGGCCGTGGCGCTTGCCCTGGGCAGCGCGGACGTGTTCGCGCTCGGTCTCGGCACGATCCAGGTCAAGTCGGGCCTCAACCAGCCTCTGGTCGCCGAGATCCCGGTATCGGGGACGCCGGCCGAGACCGCGGGCCTGAACGTGGCGCTGGCCGCGGACGACGCTTTCACCCGTGTCGGCCTGTCGCGCGCCCGGCTCCCGGCCCAGCTCGAGTTCGCCGTGGTGCCGGGCGGCAAGTCCGGTGCGGTGATCCGCGTGACCACGGCCGAGCCGGTCAAGGAGCCGTTCCTCGATTTCCTGATTGAGGTGAACTGGGGCAAGGGCAAGCTGCTTCGCGAATACGCCGTACTGCTCGATCCGCCGGTGACCGCGCCAGCCAGCAAGGGGCCGGCGACCACCGCGCCGGTGCGTGAGCCCGCTACCGAGACCGCGGCGACCGCCGAGCCGCTGCCGGAACCGGCCAGGACCGAGCGGCCGGCGAAATCCGAAAGTCGTCCGGCCGAGACCAAGCCGGCGACCACCGACTCCAGGCTGGCGGCCGAACCCAAGCCGGCTGCGCGGGCCGCGGCACGTGGTGCGGCCTCTGGCGAGTACGGTCCGGTCGGCAGCGGCGAGACGCTCTGGGAGATCGCCAGCGCCACGCGGCCGGATGCCGACGTCAGCCTCGACCAGATGATGCTGGCGCTGCTGCGTGCCAATCCGAGCGCGTTCTACCAGGCCAACATCAACACCCTGAAGCGTGGCGCGATCCTGCGAATCCCAGGCTCGGACGAGATCCACGCCGCCGGCAGCGCGGCAGCCGCTGCAGCTGAGGTGCGCAACCAAAATGCGGTCTGGCGTGGCGTCGCGGCCAAGCCCACCCTGGTCGCCGACACGACGCCGGCCGCCACACCGGCCAAGGCCGAGCCTACGGCAGGCGTCACCAAGCCAGCCGATCATCTCGAACTCGTGCCGCCCAAGGCCGGCAAGGGCCAGAGCGGCGCCGACCGCGCCGGTGCGGGCAACGCCGCCGCCGGGGACAGTACGGCACTCAAGGCCGAGCTCGCGCGAGCCAAGGAAGCGCTGACCAGCAAGGAGCAGGAGAGCGGCGAGCTGAAGTCGCGCGTCAAGGAACTCGAGGCGCTGCAGGCCAAGAACGAGAAGCTCCTGAGCCTGAAGGATTCGGAGCTGGCCGAACTGCAGCGCAAGTTGAAGGAACTACAGGACAAGGCCGCGGTGGCGTCGACCGTGCCGGCGAAGCCGGCTGATGCGAAGGCCGCAGAGACGAAACCGGCCGATGCGAAGGCCACCAGCGCCAAGGCGAATGCCAAGGTCGCCGAGGCGAAACCGGCGGATGCGAAGTCCGGCCTGACCAAGGACGAAATCTGGGGCAGTGCGAGTGGCGAGGGCAAGCCGGCCGCCACGACGGCCACCGCGCCGAACGCGGGGGCCACCGCGGCGGCGGGAAGTGCTACGCCGCCGCCTCCAGGCACCACGCCGCCGACGGTGACGAGCGGTGATGCAGGGAAATCCACTACCACGCCGGCGGCGACTCCGGCACTGGCCGATGCGAAGCCGGAGGCCAAGCCCGAATCGAAGCCCGACGCCGCCGCGAGCAAGCCGACGGCCGTGCCGCCGAAGCCGCCGACCAAGGTGCAGCCGCTGCCGCCCGAAGAGCCGTGGTACCTCAAGCCCGTCGTGCTCGGCGGTGCCGGTGCCGGTGCGCTCGCCTTGCTCGTGATCGGCATCATCGCCGGCTTGCGGCGTGGCAAGAAACCGGCCGCGAAGTTGCCGGTCGCCGAAGAACCGGCCGAGATGGCCGATGCCGGTGCGTTCGGGGCCGACGAGGAGCACGCGCTCCTGCAGCGGCTTGCCGAGCATCCCGACGACACCGGCGCGCACCTCGAACTCGTCAGCCTGTACTACGCCCGCGGCGATGCCGAGAAGTTCGAAGGCGCGGCCGAGGCGATGTACGCGCACATCGGCGACGCCGAGCAGGCCGAATGGGCGCAGGTCCAGGCCATGGGCCGCGAACTCGCACCGCACCATCCGCTGTTCGATTCCGCCGCTCCCGCGGCGCAGGAAAGCGAGGTTGCGCTGGCCGAACCGGCTTTCGGCGCCGAGCCGCCGGCCGCCCCGGCGGCGCATGCCGACGATCACATCGACTTCGGCTCGTTCGAGGATGCCGCAAGCATGGCCGTGCCGCCGCCTGCGCAGCCGGCCGACGACCTCCCGCCGTTCGATTTTGACCTGACCGAGCCGAGTGCCCGCCCGCCGATCGCCCCGGTCGAGCCGCCCGTCGCGGCGGCCGAGCCCGTCGCCGAGCTGGCGCCCGCCGCTCCGGCCGCGAAGGACGAATTCACGCTCGACCTGCCTGCCTTCGATTTCGACACCGAAATCAAGGCGCCGAGGATCGACCTGCCGGAACCGGCTGCCGTGCCCGCCGCGGTTCCGGTCGAGGACGACCTCACCGCCGATGCGACCGGCACCAAGCTCGACCTCGCCCGTGCCTATCTCGACATGGGCGACCCCGAGGGAGCGCGCTTCATGCTCGAGGAAGTGCTCGCCGAGGGCAACGAGGCGCAGAAGACCGAGGCGCGCAAGCTGCTCGCCGACATCCACTGAGGCTGGCGAGCGGGTGTCCCGCGCGGGCCGGGTTCTCCCGGCCCGCTGCGTTTCCGGGGCGCAGTGGCCGCTAGAATCGACGCTTTCCGCGGCGGAGTTCCCCTTGCGCATCGCCCTCGGCGTCGAATACGACGGCACCGACTTCCTCGGCTGGCAACGCCTGTCGCACGGCGCGAGCGTGCAGGCGACGCTCGAACGCGCGCTGACGTTCGTTGCCGATCAGCCGGTCGACGTCGTCTGCGCCGGGCGCACCGATGCCGGCGTACACGCGCGCTGCCAGGTCGTGCACTTCGATACCGCCGTTGGACGGAGTCCGCGCGCCTGGACGCTCGGCGCGAATTCGCGTCTGCCATCGGGTCTCTGCGTGCGCTGGGCACAGCCGGTCGGTGACGACTTCCATGCGCGTTTCTCGGCACGCGCGCGCCGCTACCGCTACCGCATCCTCAACCGTCCGGTGCGTGCGGCGCTCGAGGCCCGCTACGTCGCCTGGGAGCGGCTGCCGCTCGATGTCGAGGCGATGCAGGCGGCCGCACAGGCATTGATCGGCGAGCACGACTTCAGCGCGTTCCGCACCGTGGCCTGTCAGGCCCGCCATCCCGTACGCGACGTGCACGCGATCCGCGTCCGGCGCGAGGACGAGGAGGTATGCCTGGAAATCCAGGCCAACGCCTTCCTGCACCACATGGTGCGCAACATCGTCGGCAGCCTGCTGCCGGTCGGGCGCGGCGAACGGCCGGTCGCCTGGCTCGGCGAGCTGCTCGCCGGGCGCGACCGTCGCGTTGCGGGACCGACCGCGCCGGCCCAGGGGCTCACGTTCCTGGGGCCGCTGTATCCGCCGGAATGCGGCCTGCCGCGTGAGGTCTGCCTGTGAGCGTGCGCATCAAGTTCTGCGGCATCACGCGCGGCGACGATGCGTTGGCCGCCGCCGTCCTCGGCGTCGATGCACTCGGTTTCGTATTCACGCGACGCAGCCGGCGCTTCATCGAGCCTGCCGCGGCGCGCGCGATTCGCGCCGCGTTGCCGCCGTTCGTGACCAGCGTCGCGCTGTTCATGGACGACACGCCGGACTGGATCGCCGAGGCCATCGCGATCGCGGCGCCGGATCTCCTGCAGTTCCACGGCGCCGAGCCGGCCGCGGACTGCGAGCGCTTCGGTCGACCGTATCTGAAGGCGGTGCCGATGGGTTCCGTTGCCGACGTCGCGGCGTTCGCCGCCGCTCACCCGCGGGCCGCGGGCCTGCTGCTCGACAGCCATGCGCTTGGCGCGGCCGGCGGCACCGGCGAACGCTTCGACTGGGCACGCGTACCGCGCGGGCTGGACCGGCCGCTGATCCTCGCTGGCGGGCTCGACGTGGACAACGTCGGCACGGCTGTGCGCATCGCTCGGCCCCATGCCGTGGACGTGTCGAGCGGCATCGAGTCGGCGCCGGGCATCAAGGATGCCGCACGCATGCGAGCCTTCGTTGCCGCGGTGCGCGCGGCAGAACGGGACGCCGACGATTGAAGTGCGGCGAAAAGTTATTGGCGCGGCGTGAGCCGATCGCGTAAACCGCCGTCATCCGGACTGGAATGCAGAACGTGCAGCCCATCGACGATTACAACGCCTATCCCGACGAGCACGGCCGCTTCGGGCCGTATGGCGGCATCTACGTGGCCGAGACGCTCATGGCACCGCTGGCCGAGCTGACCGAAGCCTATCTCGCGATGCGTGCGGATCCGGCCTTCATCGCCGAGTTCGAGCGTGACCTCAAGTACTACGTCGGCCGGCCGAGCCCGATCTATCACGCCGAGCGCCTGTCGAAGAAGATCGGCGGCGCGCAGATCCTCCTGAAGCGGGAAGACCTCAACCATACCGGCGCGCACAAGATCAACAACACGATTGGCCAGGCGCTGGTCGCGCGGCGCATGGGCAAGCGCCGGATCATCGCCGAGACCGGTGCAGGCCAGCACGGTGTGGCAACCGCTACCGTCTGCGCGCGCTTCGGCCTCGATTGCGTGGTCTACATGGGCGCGGTCGACATCGAGCGCCAGGCAATCAACGTCTACCGCATGAAGCTGCTCGGCGCCGAGGTCGTGCCGGTCACGTCTGGTTCGAAGACGCTCAAAGACGCCTTGAACGAGGCGCTGCGCGACTGGGTGACCCACGTGCACGACACGTTCTACATCATCGGCACCGTGGCCGGGCCGCATCCGTATCCGATGATGGTGCGCGATTTCAACAGCGTGGTCGGCCGCGAGGCGCGCGCGCAGATGCTCGCCGACTACGGCCGTCTGCCGGACGTGATCACGGCCTGTGTCGGCGGCGGCTCGAACGCGATCGGCCTGTTCCATGCGTTCCTCAATGACCGCGCGGTGCGCATCGTTGGCGCCGAGGCGGCCGGCGAGGGCATCGCGACCGGTCACCATGCGGCCTCCCTCGCCGCCGGCCGGCCTGGCGTGCTGCACGGCAACCGCACCTATGTGCTGTGCGACGACGACGGCCAGATCACCGAGACGCATTCGGTCTCGGCCGGCCTCGACTATCCCGGCGTCGGACCCGAGCACGCCTTCCTCAAGGACACCGGCCGCGCCGAATACGCCGGCGTGACCGATGCCGAAGCACTCGCTGCGTTCCACGAGCTCGCGCGTACCGAGG
>CAYYHP010000164.1:0-5700 GCA_964471815.1 uncultured Rhodanobacteraceae bacterium | reverse complement strand
CGTTCGCCCGGGTGCCGGCCGGGGTGTGGACACATCGGACTTCCGGCAGTCGCGATCGTGTCCGCCGTAACTGCGCAAATCCATCGATCCGAGGCATCCGCGGATCTGCCGTCGCGCCTGGCAGGCCCGCGTCGGCTGCCGCTCCGGCAGCAAGTGGATTTTTGGAAACCCAACGAATTCAAGTACCTCTAATCCGTTCCTCAGAGGTGGCCTGAAACTTGCCCGCGGATCGCCATTTCTTATTGATCTGCAACGAAAATTTTCCCTTGACAGGGGTCCGAGGCGTCACTAAGGTGGGCGCCGGTGTGAATTCGTGGGATTTCGTGGTAGAGCACGGTGAGGCATGTTCCAGGGCGAGACCGCGATCACGATCGACGACAAGGGCCGGCTGGCGGTGCCGACGGCCTATCGTGAATTGATCCAGTCTGCCTGTCAGAACCGCCTGGTGCTGACCTACAACCCATTCGAGCACGGCTGCCTCTGGCTGTTCCCGTTGCCCGAGTGGGAGAAGGTCCGTGATCAGGTGAACGCCCTGCCGAGCGTCAAGGCCGTGCACCGCAACCTGCAGATGAAGCTGGTCGGCGCGGCGGCCCATCTCGAACCCGATGCGAGCGGACGCCTGCTATTACCGGCCAGCCAGCGCAACGCGGCCGGCATCGAGAAGCGCGCGGTGTTGCTCGGTATGGGGGGGAAGTTCGAGTTGTGGAGCGAGCAGGCCCACCTCGCCAAGATCCGCCAGACCATCGGCGAGGACGAGATCACCGACGACATGCTGCATCTGAAACTGTAGAGAACGAAACAAAGCCGGGGTGGCGAAGGTGGAGACGAATGCCTTGCAGCACATCCCGGTCATGCTCGAGGAGGCCGTGGAGGGCCTCGCCGTGAAACAGGACGGAACCTATCTCGACGGCACCTTCGGGCGCGGCGGGCATGCCCGCGAGGTGCTCCGGCGGCTCGGCTCCCACGGGCGCTTGCTGCTGATGGACCGCGATCCTCAGGCGATCGCGGCCGCCCGCACCGAATTCGGAGCCGACCCGCGTGTGGCATTGCGACACGGAAGCTTCGCCACGATGGCCGAGTGGGAGGCAACGTCCGGCGGCCTCGACGGAGTGCTGCTCGATCTCGGCGTCTCCTCACCGCAGCTCGACGATCCCGAGCGAGGCTTCAGCTTCCAGGCCGACGCGCCGCTCGACATGCGCATGGATCCGACGTCCGGCGAGAGTGTTGCGGATTTCCTCGGCCGCGCTGCCGAGACGGAGATCGCCGATGTGCTCTGGCACTACGGCGAGGAGCGCATGAGCCGGCGCATCGCGCGCGCGATCGTCGAGCGCCGCCGCACGGCGCCGGTCGCGCGCACCGGCGAGCTCGCTGAACTCGTCGCCCGTGTTGTCGGCCGGCGCGAGCCCGGCAAGCATCCGGCGACGCGCACCTTCCAGGCATTGCGCATCGCGGTGAACGGTGAGCTCGACGCGCTCGAACGCGGTCTCGACGGCGTGCTCGACCGCCTCCGGCCCGGCGGGCGGCTCGCCGTGATCAGCTTCCACTCCCTCGAGGACCGCGCGGTCAAGCACTTCATCCGCGAGCATTCGCGCGCGCCCGTTGTGCGCCGCGGCCTGCCGCCGCCGCCGGCCAGTGCACCGCGTCTTGCACCGGTCGGTGCCGCATGGTTCCCATCCGCGGCCGAGATCGCGGCCAACCCGCGCGCGCGCAGTGCCGTGCTGCGTGTCGCGGAGCGGCTGCCGTGAAGCGCCTCGGCCTGTTCGTGCTCGCCCTGCTGCTGATCGCCGACATCGCCAGCGGCGTGGCGGTCGTGCATGCGCGTCACGAGAGCCGTCGCCTGTTCGTCGAGCTGACCCGGCTCGAGGCCGAGCGCGACGAAATGAATTTCGAGTTCGGCCGCCTGCAGCTCGAGCAATCCACCTGGGCCGAGCCGAACCGCATCGAACAGATCGCGCGCGGTCAGCTCGGCATGGTCATGCCGGGCGCCGTCGATACCGTGCTGATCCGGCGCTGACACGATGCTCCCAGCCCGCCTCCTCCCAACCCCCAGGCACGTGACCGCCCCGCCGGTGGCCCTGTGCGGAGCGCATGCATGAATGCCGCACGCGCCACGCCGGTCAACGTGCGCGGCCGGCTGCTGCTGGTCGCCGTGCTGCTGGGGCTCGCTTCGACCGGGCTCGTGGTGCGCGCGGTCGATCTGCAGGTCGTGCGCAAGGACTTCTACCAGGAGCAAGGCGACGCGCGTTATCTGCGCGAATACCCGATCCCGGTCTCGCGCGGCACGGTGTTCGATCGCAACGGCGAGCCGCTTGCGGTGTCCACGCCGGTCGAGTCGATCTGGGCGAACCCGCAGGAACTGCTCGCGCATCCGGATCGCGTGGCGCCGCTCGCCGCGGCGCTCGGCATCGATGCCGCGGCGCTCAGGCAGCGCCTCGAGCAGCGCGCCGACAAGGAGTTCGTCTACCTCAAGCGCCACCTGAATCCGGACGATGCGCGCGCGATCCTCGCGCTCGGCATCCCGGGCGTCAGCTCGCAGCGCGAGTTCCGCCGCTACTACCCGAGCGGCGAGGTGATGGCGCACGTGCTTGGCTTCACCAACATCGACGATCGCGGCCAGGAGGGCCTCGAACTGGCCTTCGACGAGTGGCTCGCCGGCAAGCCGGGTGCCAAGCGCGTGATCCGCGACCGGCTCGGTCACGTCGTCGAGAACGTCGAGCTGCTGCACGAGCCGCAGCCCGGTCGCGACCTGACGCTGTCGATCGACCGGCGCATCCAGTATCTGGCTTATCGGGAACTGAAGTCGGGCCTGCTCGAACACCATGCGACGTCCGGCTCAGTGGTCGTGCTCGACGTTGCCACGGGCGAAATCCTGGCGATGGTCAACCAGCCGTCGTACAACCCGAACGCGATCGGCTCGGCTGAGCCGGCCAGCCGCCGCAATCGTGCGCTCACCGACGTGATTGAGCCCGGTTCGACGATGAAGCCGTTCACCATCGCTGCGGCGCTGGAGAGCGGCAAGTGGAAGCCGGATACCAAGGTCGACACCACGCCGGGCACCTACGCGCTCGCCGGTCACGTGATCCGCGACACGCACAACAAGGGCCTGATCGACGTCACCGGCGTGATCACCTACTCGAGCAACGTCGGTGCCGCGAAGATCGCGCTCACGCTGCCGAACGAACATCTCTATGACATGTTCCACCGCTTCGGCTTCGGCCAGTCGAGCGGCAGCGGCTTTCCCGGCGAGGCGCCCGGGGTGCTGCCCGAGGCGCGCGGCTGGGGCACGCTCGAGAAGGCGACGCTCGCCTACGGTTACGGCCTGAATGTCACGCCGCTGCAGCTCGCCGTGGCCTACGCGGCGATCGCCAACGGCGGCCGGCTGCGCGCGCCGACCTTCGTCAAGGGCACGCAGAATCCCGACAACGCGGTGATCGATCCGGAACTCGCGCGCACCCTGATCGGCATGCTGGAGACGGTCGTCACGCCGCAGGGCACGGCGCTCAAGGCCGCGGTGCCGAACTACCGCGTCGCCGGCAAGACCGGCACCTCGCGCAAGGCCGTCGCCGGCGGTTACACGAGCCGCTACATCTCGCTGTTCGCCGGCATGGTGCCGTCGAGCCATCCGCGTCTGGTCGCGATCATCGTCATCAACGATCCGCAGGGCTCGGTCTACTACGGCGGACTGGTGTCCGCGCCGACCTTCAGCCATGTCATGGACGGCGCGCTGCGTCTGCTCGACGTGCCGCCGGACAACGTCCAGCGCTGGTATGCGAGCGGCCCGGATACCGGTGGGCTGATCCAGGCCGACAGCGCCGCGCCGGACTATGCGCCGGGCCAGACCAACTATGAGGAGGGTGTGCTGCCGTGAATGCCGCGCCGTCTTCCCTCGCTGCCCTGCTCGACGGCGTCGCCGGCGTGCCGGCCGATCTCCGCATCGACGGGCTCACCCTCGATTCGCGCCGCGTGCGCCCGGGCGATGCCTTCGTCGCCCTGCGCGGTACACAGCAGCACGGCGTGACCTTTGCCCCGGCGGCGCTGGCGTCCGGCGCTTCGGTCGTGCTGGCCGAAGCGCCGGCGCCCGCCGTTTTCGCGGACGATCCGCGCATCGTCTGGATCGAGGCCCTGCGCTCGCGGCTCGGCGCGATCGCAGCGCGCTATTACGGCGAGCCGTCCGCCGCGTTGCGCGTGATCGGCGTGACCGGCACCAACGGCAAGACCTCGACCGTGCAGCTCCTCGCCCAGGCGCTGAGCCATCTCGGTGCGCGTGCGGCGACGATCGGCACGCTCGGCGTCGGCCTGCACGGCGCGCTGGATGCCGGCGAGCGGACCACGCCGGACGTGTTCAGCGTGCATGCCCTGCTGGCGCGCTTCCGCGATGCGGGCGCGAGCCACGTCGCGATGGAAGTGTCCTCGCACGCGCTGGATCAGGGGCGCGTGGATGCCGTGCGCTTCGCCGTCGCGGTATTCACCAATCTCACGCGCGACCACCTCGATTACCACGGCACGATGGAAGCGTATGGCGCGGCCAAGGCGCGCCTGTTCGCCTGGCCGGGTCTCGGCCACGCGGTGATCAACTTTAATGACGCCTTCGGCCGCACGCTCGCCGCGAACCTGCCGGCGGGCATCGAGGTGATCGGCTTCGGCATCGAGTGCAGCGAGGCGGCTGTGCGCGCCGAGGACGTCCGCACGGGCGCCGACGGTCTGCGTTTCGAACTCGTCACGCCCTGGGGTCGCGGGATGGTGGCGAGCCGCCTGCTCGGCCGGTTCAACGTCGCCAACCTGCTCGGTGTCGCCGCGACCCTCGGTGGGCTCGGCCACGACTTCGCCGCGATTCGTTCCGCGCTCGCCGCGCTCGAGCCCGTCGCCGGGCGCATGAGCCGGCTCGGCGGCGACGCCGGCCGGCCGCTCGTGGTGGTCGATTACGCGCATACGCCGGATGCGCTCGAACAGGCGCTCACGAGCCTGCGCGCGCACTGTGCCGGACGGCTGATCTGCGTGTTCGGCTGTGGCGGCGAGCGCGATCCCGGCAAGCGGCCGCAGATGGCTATGATCGCCGAGCGGCTCGCCGATCGCGTGATCGTCACCGATGACAATCCGCGCGGCGAGGATGGCGCGCGCATCGTCGCTGACATTCTCGGTGGATTCGTGGATCCACGTGCCGTGAGCGTGCAGCGCGACCGCGCGCAGGCGATCCGCTTCGCCGTCGCGGCGGCGCAGGCCGGCGACGCGGTGCTGATCGCCGGCAAGGGGCACGAGCCGTATCAGGAAACCGCCGGCCGCCGGCTGCCGTTCGACGACTTGGCCGAAGCGCGCACCGCGCTGGAGGCCTGCGCATGCTGAACCTGCGGCTCGGTGAGATTGCATTGTGGACCCAGGGCCGCCTGAGCGGCGCTGACGTCGCGATCGGCAAGGTCTGCACCGACACGCGCCACCTCGCCGGCGGCGAGCTGTTCGTCGCACTGGTCGGCGAGACGCACGACGCGCACGCCTTCGTCGCGCAGGCCGAGGCCGCGGGTGCCGCAGCGCTGCTCATCAGCCGGCCGGTCGAATCGCGCCTGCCGCAGGTGCGCGTGGCCGACACACTCGTCGCGCTCGGCGATCTCGCCGCCGCGGTGCGTGCCCAGCGCCGCGCACGCGTGGTCGGCATCACCGGATCGAACGGCAAGACCACGGTCAAGACACTGACCGCCTCGATCCTCT
>CAYYHP010000163.1:0-5728 GCA_964471815.1 uncultured Rhodanobacteraceae bacterium | reverse complement strand
CCCACGTGCGGATCTGGAGATGAACAAGCCGGAGCTGCACATCGACGTAAATCGCGACAAGGTCGCCGTGATCGGCGCCGACGTGGCCACCGTCGGCCGCACGCTGGAGACCCTGATGGGTGGCCGTCAGGTCACGCGCTTCAAGCGCGGCTCCGAGCAGTACGACGTGATCGTGCAGCTCGGCAAGGATGCGCGGCGCACGCCCGATGCGCTCGGCGAGGTCTACGTGCGCGGCCGCGACGGCATGATGGTCCAGCTCTCCAACCTGGTTGACGTGAAGGAGAGCGTCGCCGCGCGTGAACTCAACCACTTCAACAAGCTGCGCTCGGCGACAGTCAGCGCCTCGCTCCCGCCGGGCTTCTCGCTCGGCGAGGCGATCGGCTGGATGCAGGACAACCTGAAGAAGGTCGCCGGCGAGAAGGCCACCTCGGACCTCGCCGGCCAGTCGCGCGAATTCCGCAGCGTGCAGTCGAGCACGCTGATGCTGTTCCTGTTGGCGCTGGCCTTCATCTACCTCGTGCTCGCCGCACAGTTCGAGAGCTTCGTCGATCCGCTGGTGATCCTGCTCTCGGTGCCGCTGGCGATCGGCGGCGCGCTGTTCACGCTGTGGCTGCTGCACCTCGGTGCCGGCTTCGGCCTGTGGGCGACCGACGGCTCGCTGAACATCTACTCGAAGATCGGCCTGGTCACGCTGATCGGCCTGATCGCCAAGCACGGCATCCTGATCGTCGAGTTCGCCAACCAGCGCGCGCGCAGCGGCGTGGATCTCGCGCACGCGGCGATCGAGGCGGCGGCGCTGCGCCTGCGGCCGATCCTGATGACCACCGGTGCGATGGTGCTCGGTGCGCTGCCGCTCGCGCTCGCACACGGCGCGGGTGCCGAGGCGCGCCGGCAGATCGGCTGGGCGATCGTCGGCGGCATGAGTTTCGGCACGCTGTTCACGCTGCTCGTCGTGCCGGTCATGTACACGCTGCTCGCTAGCCGCCGGCACGTCGGCGAGGCGGCGCGCGAGGAACGTGCCTTCGCGCACGCCTGACGCGACGCGCGGCGTGCCGCCACGGCGTGCGACGGCGGAGTTCTGGCCCGCGCTGGCGGCGGTCGCCATCGTCGCGTTCCTGTGCACGGCCTATTTCCCGGGCGCGCTGTCGTTCGATGCCGCCTACCAGTGGTGGCAGGCGCGCAGCGGTGAGACCAGCGATATCCAGGCGCCGGGCCTGATGCTGCTGTTCCGGCTCGTCGAGCCCGTGTGGCCCGGGCCGGCAATGCCGTTCCTGATCCATCTCACGCTGTTCGCGGCCGGCCTGTGGCTCATCGCCGGCGCCGCGACGCGCCGGCGGCTGCCGGCGATGGCGCTGGTGCTTGTCACGGGCCTCGCACCGATGAGCGTGGCGCTGCTCGGTCATGTCTGGAGCGACGTCGGCCTGCTCGCCGCACTCGTGTTCACCGCCGGGGCGTTGCTCCGCCACGCGCGGGATGGCGGACGCGGCTGGTTGATCGCCGCGGCATTCGCCGCGGCCTATGCGGCGCTGTGTCGCCACAATGCCGCGCCGGCCTTGCTGCCGCTCGCGCTGTACGCGACCTGGATCCACGCCCGTCGGGCCGGCCGTGCGCGCTTCGTACCGCTGGGGCTCGCGGTCTTCGCGGTGCTGACCGCGGGCGCCGGTCTCGCAACCCGGCTGCTCGCGCGTGAGCACTACTCGGCCCTGCCCGGGCTCGCCTTGTGGGATCTGGCCGCCATCTCGGTCGAGACGCGCGAGCTGGTGATGCCACTCGACACGATCGGCCCGGGCCTGTCGGTCGAAGAACTCGACGTCGCCTACGTGCCGTGGGCCAACGTGCCGCTGTTCGAACGCACGCGCAGCGGCGTACGCAATCCGTATGCCGTGCCCTGGCCCGAGGCCGACATCGTCGCCCTGCGCCGGGCCTGGGCCGGCGCCGTGATCGCGCATCCGGGCGCGTGGTTGCGCCATCGCTTGCGCGTCACCGCGGCGCTGCTCGGCAATCGCGATCCGGCCTGGCCGGAGATGCTCAGTTTCGTCGATGCCGAAACCGGTTATCGCGACAACCCGCCGGTCGAGCTCAACCATGGTGCCGTACACGGCGCGGTCATGGCGATCCTGCGCGACTGGCGCTGCGGCCCGCTGCTCGCCCCCTGGCCGTACCTGCTGATCGGGCTCCTCGCGCTGCCTGTGGCCTGGCATCGGTGCCGCTCGCCGGTCGGTGCGCTTGCGCTGACGCTGATAGCGAGTGCCTTCCTGTATGCCGCGCCGTTGCCCGTCATCGCGCCGTCCGCGGAATTGCGCTATCTCGGCTGGAGCTGTGTGGCCTGCCTGCTCGGCGCGGGCCTCGCCCTCACGGTGAAGGCCGAGCCTGCGGCGCCGCGTTACGCAACACCACGCCCGCTGCCGTAAAGCAACGCGCACGATCGGCGCTGCCGTGCCTTGCTAGACTGCCCATCTCCATCAAGCCACGGAGCCATCATGCCGGCGCGAGCGCAACGCTATTACCTGCGGATCGACGATCTCGCCGCCGCACGTGGCGACGATCTGGCCCTGGCCTTCACGGGGCAGGGGCCCGAGGCCTTTGCCGAGGCCCTGCACCACGCATTGCGCGAGCCGCGCCTCGCGGAAACCTGGAGGCAGCGGCAGGCGGATCCCGACGAAGTCGATGTCTCGCTGTTGCGGACGGATCCGGATGCGCGGGTCGAGGCGGCGCAGGCCGATCTGCATACCGAGGTCGAGGTCACCACGCGCCTGCCGCACGAGATCCTCCGGCATCGCCTGAACCTCCTGATCGGCCACAACTGGACCCTGCGCGACGTGCGCGTGGCCTGAGCACTGACGGTGTGCCCCGCCGTCGCCGACCCTGGTTTTCGGTCGTGCGGTCCGGCGATGGGAGGGGACGCGGCTTGTGTGCCAGCCCAGGCGCCGCCGTCGTGCGCCGTCGTCCGATGCCGACGGACGCCTTCCCGTGATGCCGTACAGGCCGACGCCTGCCGAGGCGTGACGGTTTGCGTCGCCGTTCCGCGTCATTCGCAGGACCGGTACGCCAGTCGCCGGCGCTGCGCCGGGATGCCATCCGGCCTGCAACGCTCGGCGACCTTCGTGCGTCCCTGTGTCCACCGGCCTGGCGAGCTCTGCCGTGGCCGGCCGTCATCCCGACAACGGAGAATTCCATGCGCCATCCGCTTCCCCGACTCATCTTCGCGTCCCTCGTCCTCGCCGCTGCACCGGTCGGTGCGCAATCGCTCGATTGGTATGTCGGGCTCGGTGCGGCCGGCAAGCTCGACCAGCGCGGCCTCGACGGCAGCCCCGGCAAGCCGGATGGCGAGACGGCCTGCACGGCCTATCTCGGCGTGAGCCATGCAAGTGGCTTCGGCGCGGAACTGGCCTACGTCGATCTCGGCAGGCTGCGTGTCGACAACCTCGTCGATGCCGGCTATCGCGTCGATGGCGAGCTCTGGTCGCTCGGCGCGACCTATCGCATCGACCTCGGCGACGTCGAGCCGTTCGCCAAGCTCGGCTGGTTCCGGCGCCAGGACGACGGCCACGCCTCCACCCTCGTCGGCGTCCACCGCTTCAAGGTCGAGGACGACGGTCTCGCCGCAGAACTGGGCGTGCGCTGGCGCGCGACCGAGGCGCTGGCCCTGCGCGCCGGCTATGCCTGGTACGACTTCGACGGCGGCCGTGATGGCAGCGTGCAGGTCGCGGCCGAGTGGCACTTCTGATCGCGTGGTCCCATTCCGGAACGATCCGGGCTACCGTGTGCGGGCCATGCACGGGCAAGGACCCGGATCGATCCGATGCGCACACCGATTCTGCTCTCGTGGAGTGGCGGCAAGGACTCCGCCTGGACCCTGCACCGCCTACGCCAGGAACCGGCCTGGGACGTGGTCGGCCTCCTGACCGCGGTGACCGCGGACTATGCCCGCGTCGCGATCCACGGCATCCGGCGCGAAGTGCTGCAGGCGCAGGCCGCGGCTGCGGGCCTGCCCGTGATCGAGGCGGAACTGCCCGCCTCATGCGACAACCGCACCTACGAGATCCGCTTCGCCGCCGCGCTCGACACGGCGCGGCGGCGCTGGCCCGCACTCGCCCACATCGCGTTCGGCGATCTGTTCCTCGCCGAGGTGCGCGCGTACCGCGATGCGCTGTGCGCCAGACTGGGCTGGACGCCGATCTATCCGCTCTGGGGCGAGCCGACCCGCGCACTCGCCGACGTCATGCTCGGTGCCGGTCTGCGTGCGGTGCTGTGCTGCGTGGACACGCAGCAGCTTGATGCCGGCTGGCTAGGCCACGAGTTCGATGTCGCGCTGCTCGCCAGCCTGCCGGCCGGCGTCGACCCGTGCGGCGAGCACGGCGAGTTCCACACCTGCGTCACGGCCGGCCCCATATTTCACGCGCCGCTGCGGCTCGTGCACGGCGAGAGCGTGTTGCGTGAGGAGCGCTTCGCATATCGCGACCTGCACCTGGCCTGAGGGCGTCGCTACGCGGGTCGTCTGTCCGCGCCACCCCGATGCGGGCGAGGCCATGCAGCGGCTCGGGCATTCGTTGCCGATTGCGGAATCATTCCACGCAATGGCGAACGCTGGCATGCCGTGTATGCGGGATGCCGTTCGCGCTCAGTAGGCGAACTCGCGGAACACCGGATCGACCGAGCCCTTCCATTCACCGTGGAACAGCGCGAGCTTGCGTTCGGCGGGCGTCTCGTTCGCCTCGGCGAATTCGATCAACGGCTCGATGAATACCGCTTCGCTCGCGCCGGTCGCATTCAGCCGGTTGCGTCGCGCGAGGCCGTGCCCGGCGATCTTCAGCGCCTCGATCGCCAGCTCGCGGACCGTGCGGCCGCGGAACGGCAGCTTCAGCGCGTGCCTGGGCACGCCGTCGCGCAGTGCGTGGCGTTCCTGGGTCGTGAAGTCCTTGACCAGATCCCAGGCCGCGTCAAGTGCGGCATCGTCATACAGGAGACCGACCCAGAACGCGGGTAGCGCGCACAGGCGGTTCCACGGCCCACCATCGGCGCCGCGCATCTCGAGGTATTTCTTCAAGCGCACCTCGGGGAAGGCCGTGGTCATGTGATCGGCCCAGTCCTTCAGCGTCGGCAGTGCGCCGGGCAGCTCGGCGAGCCGGCCGGCGAGGAAGTCACGGAACGAGCGGCCGGCGAGGTCTATGTAGGTGCCGTCGCGATAGCTGAAGTACATCGGCACGTCGAGCAGGTAATTGACGTAGCGCTCGTAGCCGAAGCCCTCCTCGAAGACGAAGTCGAGCATGCCGGTGCGGTCCGGATCGGTATCGGTCCAGATGTGCGAGCGGTAGCTCAGATAGCCATTCGGCCGGCCCTCGGTGAACGGCGAGTCGGCGAACAGCGCGGTGGCGACGGGCTGCAGGGCGAGCGCGACACGGAACTTCCTGACCATGTCCGCCTCGTCGGCGAAGTCGAGGTTGACCTGCACCGTGCAGGTGCGGGTCATCATGTCCAGACCGAGCTGGCCACGCAGCGGCATGTAGCGGCGCATGATCGCGTAGCGGCCCTTCGGCATCCACGGCATGTCCGCGCGTGACCATTTCGGCTGAAAGCCCATGCCGAGGAAGCCGAGGCCAAGTTCGTCGGCGACGGCCTTCACTTCACGCAGATGGCAGGTGACCTCGCAGCAGGTCTGGTGGATGGTTTCGAGCGGCTCGCCGGACAGTTCGAATTGCCCGGCCGGTTCGAGCGTGATCGAGGCGCC
>CAYYHP010000162.1:0-5740 GCA_964471815.1 uncultured Rhodanobacteraceae bacterium | reverse complement strand
GGTCGAGATCGCGGGTTATGAGGCACAGTTCGTGCCGGGCGAGGTCGATGATCTCGAGCGTAGCGGCGAGTACGGCTTCGCTGCCGGTGAAGGCGATCGTTCTCGCTTCTAGGCGTTCGAGCGTCGGCGCGGTGCGTTCGACGACCGGCGCCGGTGCTAGGGCGAGACGCATCAGGCGGTGCGGGATCCCGCATTCCATGAATTCGTCGCCCTGCGTCTCGAAGCCGAGCCGCGCGTAGAACGGGATCGCGTGCGTCTGCGCGTGCAGCTCGATGGCGGGGTAACCGACCTCGCGTGCCCGTCCGACCAGGCTCTGCATGAGCGCCTCGCCGACGCCACGCCCGCGCCATTCGCGCAGCACGGCCACACGCCCGATCATCTGGTCCGGCGTCAGCCGTGCGGTGCCGATCGGGCGGTCCTCCGCGTCGCGTGCGACCACGTGCCGTGAGCGCGCATCGAGCGCGTCCCATTCCTCATCCTCCGGAATGGCCTGTTCGACGATGAATACCGCGCGACGCACGGCCTCGAGGTCGGCACGGTCGACGTCCCAGGACGCCGGCTCGACGCGGTAGCCGCTCGTGAGGCTCACGGCCGGCGTCGCTTGCGCTGCACGACGAGATGACCGTCGTTGACAAGGCCGAGCAGCACAGCGGCATCGCGCTCGGCCAGTGCGCCGAGTACCGCCGCATCGAGCACCGGCTCGGCGGCGACGAGCTTCGCAAAGCGCGTGCTGCACGGATAGCGCTGTCCCGCCGCATACAGCAGCGCGCCGTTGCGCGCCTTGAGGTAGGCACAGCGCGTCCACGGGAAACGGTGCAGGCGTGCACCGCCAGCGAGCATCGCGGCGAGCGCAGCTGGATCGAGCCGGCGCTTCGGCGGTGTCGCGGTCTGCGCGGCGCGGTAGCGCGTGATGTAGCCGGCGAACCAGTCGCGCAGGCCAGCGCCGTCGAGCTGGCGCAGCGGCGCGAGCGCGGTCTCAAGGCGCGTGATCGCCGCCTCGCCGATCAGGAACGGATCGCGCACCGGTTCGAGATCCGGATCGGCATAGCGTCGGGTATCGTCGAGCGGCTCGGCGAGATGTTCGGCGAGATCGAGCAGCAGTTCGGCCACGCCCGGCGCGCGCAGGCCGACCGAGATCGTCAGGCACGAGCCGACCGCGATGCCGTCGTGGGCGATGCCAGGCGGTAGATAAAGCAGATCGCCCGGTTCGCAGATCCAGTCGTGGGTCGGCGTGAAGCGCGCGAGCAGCCTCAGTTCGACGTCGGTGCGGCAGTCGGTCGGCGCACTGCGGTCCGTGCTGATCCGCCAGCGCCGCCGGCCGATGCCCTGCAGCAGGAACACATCGTACTGGTCGATGTGCGCACCGACGCCGCCGCCGTCCTCGGCGTAGCTGATCATGACGTCGTCCATGCGCCAGCGCGGCAGAAACGGAAAGGCGTCGAACAGTTTCGCGATCTCGGCATCCCACTTGTCGACGTCCTGCACGAGCAGGGTCCAGTGGGTTTCCGGCAGCGCGGCGAAATCGGCTTCGGTGAACGGGCCGCTGCGCACCTGCCAGCGATCGCGTTTCGGATCGCGCACCACGAGGCGGCCGAGGGCAATGTCCTCGCAGGCGAGCCCGGCGAGCTCGTCCGGCGTGAGCGGCGGCGTGTAATCGGGGAACGCGCCGCGGATCAGCAGCGGATGCTTCTGCCAGTAGTCGCGCATGAAGCGCGCGGGTGGCATGCCGAACGGCAGGCCCGGACGGGCGTGGACTTCGATCGGTGGACTCACGGCTCAGATTTCCCGGGCGAGGCGGTCGGCGAGGCCGATGTAGGTGGCTGGAGTGAGCGCGAGCAGGCGCTCGCGGGTCGTGGCAGGCAGATCGAGACCGGCGACGAAGTCACGGATCGCCTCGCGCGTGATGCCCTGGCCGCGGGTCAGCGCCTTGAGCTGCTCGTATGGATTCGGCAGGCCGTGCCGGCGCATCGCGGTCTGCACCGCCTCGGCGAGCACTTCCCAGCTCGCCTCGAGGTCGGCCGCGAGTCGTGCGGGATCGGCGATCAGCTTGCCGAGACCACGCTGTAGCGCATCGAGCGCGATCAGCGTGTGGCCGAACGCGGTGCCGAGCGCACGCAGTACGGTCGAGTCGGTCAGATCGCGCTGCCAGCGCGAGATCGGCAGCTTCTCGCTGAAATGGCCGAATAATGCGTTGGCCAGGCCGAAATTGCCCTCGGCGTTTTCGAAATCGATCGGGTTGACCTTGTGCGGCATGGTCGAGGAACCGACCTCGCCAGGCTTCAGCGCCTGGCGGAAGTAGCCGAGCGAGATGTAGCCCCATACGTCGCGCGCGAAGTCGATCAGCACCGTGTTCGCGCGGCGCACGGCATCGCCGAGTTCGGCGATGCCGTCGTGCGGTTCGATCTGCGTCGTGTAGGGATTCCAGACCAGGCCGAGGTTCTCGACGAAGCCGCGGGCGAGCGTGGGCCAGTCGACCTCGGGATAGGCGATGACGTGCGCGTTGTAGTTGCCGACCGCGCCGTTGATCTTACTGGTGAGATCGACCGCAGCAACCTGCCGGCGCTGGCGTTCGAGCCGCGCGACGACGTTGGCGACTTCCTTGCCGAGCGTGGTCGGCGAGGCAGTCTGGCCATGCGTGCGTGAGAGCATCGGCTGCGCGGCCTGCGCATGCGCCATGTCGCGCAGCGTCGCGATGACCCTGTCCAGCGCCGGCAGCAGCACGTCGGTGCGTGCATCGCGTAGCATCAGCGCATAGGCGAGGTTGTTGATGTCCTCGCTGGTGCAGGCGAAGTGGACGAATTCCCGGACCGCGGCGAGTTCCGCGTGGCCGGCGAGGCGTTCCTTGATGAAGTACTCGACCGCCTTGACGTCGTGGTTGGTCTCGCGCTCGAACGCCTTGATGCTCTCGGCGTCGGTGAGGCTGAAATCGTCGGCCAGAGAGAGCAGGAACCGGCGTGCCTCGGCGCCGAGCGCGGGCACTTCCGGAATGCCCGGATGTTCGGCAAGCGCGAGCAACCAGCACACCTCGACGCGCACGCGACGATGCATGAGGCCGAATTCACTGAAGACCGGACCGAGCGGGGCCGCCTTCGCGGCATAACGCCCGTCGAGAGGCGACAGGGCGGTGAGAGCGGCGTGGGACATGGTGCGGAAATGCCTGCGGCGAGGCGCGCGATGATACACCGCGGCTATACTCGCCGGGCCCGCTCGGGGCCTTCAGACGAGGAGCCGCGATGCGCCGCTTGCGGATCGAGCATGACAGTCTCGGCGAACTGCGTGTCCCGGCCGAGGCGCTGTATGGCGCCCAGACCCAGCGCGCGGTCGAGAACTTCCCGATATCCGGCCTGCGCCTGCCACGGCCGTTCCTGCGTGCGCTGGGCCTGATCAAGGCCGCTGCGGCCGGCACCAATGCGGCACTCGGCCACTTGACCGCCGCGCGCGCGCGGGCGATCCGGCGCGCCGCCGAGCGCGTCGCCGCCGGCGAATTCGATGCCGAATTTCCGGTCGACGTGTTCCAGACCGGTTCGGGCACCTCGACCAACATGAACGCCAACGAGGTCATCGCGCATCTCGCCTCGCGCGCGCTGCGCCGGCCGGTGCATCCGAACGACGAGGTCAATCTCGGCCAGTCCTCGAACGACGTGATTCCGAGCGCGATCCGCGTCGCTGCGGTGCTGACGGTCGAGGAGGGCCTGCTGCCGGCCCTGTCCGGCCTGCGCGCATCGATCGACCGCCGCGCCCGCGAACTCGACCGGGTCGTCAAGACCGGCCGCACGCATTTGATGGATGCGATGCCGCTGACTTTTGGCCAGGAACTCTCCGGCTGGTCCGCACAGTTGCGGACAGCCGGTGAGGCGCTTCGGGACACGCTCGGACGCGTGCGGCGGCTGCCGCTCGGCGGCACCGCGGTCGGTACCGGGATCAACGCCGACCGGCGTTTCGGCAAGTCGGTCTGTGCCGAGCTGGGCCGCCTGACGGGCCGACGTTTCGTTGCTGCCGCGAACCGCTTCGAGGGCATCGCCGGCCAGGATGCCGCCGTCGAGCTGTCCGGCCAGCTGCGCACGCTCGCCGGCTCGCTGATGAAGATCGCCAATGATCTGCGCTGGATGAACTCCGGCCCGCTCGCCGGGCTCGGCGAGATCGAGCTGCCGGCACTGCAGCCCGGATCTTCCATCATGCCCGGCAAGGTCAATCCGGTGATTCCGGAGGCCGTGGCGATGGTCTGTGCCCAGGTCGCCGGTCACGACGCCGCGATCGCGCTGGCTGGGCAGAGCGGCAATTTCGAGCTCAACGTGATGCTGCCGCTGATCGCCCATGACCTGCTCGACTCGATCGCCCTGCTGACGAGCGCGATGCGCCTGCTCGCCGCGCGCGCGATCGACGGCTTCCGCGTGCGTCACGAGCGGATTGAGGCGAGCCTGGCGCTCAATCCGGTGCTGGTCACCGCACTGAATCCGCTGATCGGTTACGAGCGCGCCGCAGCGATCGCCAAGCGCGCCTGGCAGGAGCGGCGACCGATCCTCGACGTCGCGAAGGAGGCGACCGGCATGGATCACGCCGAGCTCACGCGTCTGCTCGATCCGCTCGCCCTGACCCGTGGCGGTCTGCACGGCGGCTGAGCGCCGGTCCCTGCTTCGGTGTAGCGGCCGGTGTAACCAGTGACGCGTGCCCGGCAGGTACAATGGGCGACCGGCACGGCACCGGCGACGCTGCGGCGTCGCTTGGGCGTGCCGAACAGCACATGTCCAATCCGAGGGCCGCGGCAGAATCGCCGCCTTCCGGTCCGTACGATCACGGGGGAGTTCCAGCCATGTTCAAACGCGCAATGCTGATTGCGCTGCTCGGCGCCGGTACGGCCTGGGCGCAGCAGGATGTCGCCATCAACGGTACCGACCTGCAATCCGGTGCCGCCAACGGTCGTCTGACCGAGGTCGGCAAGAGTGCCGCCGCGGCGGGCAAGGTGGTCGTCGTCAATGCGCCACAGGCCTGGCACGCGCAGATTGCGGCGAAACTGCGCGCCGCCGGCGCGACCAACATCCGCTTCAACGATAGTTTCTTCGAGAACGTAGTGCTGCGCCTCGAGGACAACAAGCCGGTCGCGAAGGTCGAACCGGCACCGGTCGCTGCCATGCCGGCGCCTGTTGCGGCGGTACGCGCAGAGGCGAAGCCCGAACCGGTCGCCACCCCGAAGCCGGTGGCCAAGCCCGAGCCGGCTGCCGCGGCGCCCGTGCCCAAGCCGGCTCCGGTGGCGGCGCCGGCACCGGCACCGACAGCGAATCCGGCGCCCGCAGCGGCCACCATCGCCGAGCCGGCCCCGGTGCCCGCACCGACGTCCACTCCGGCCGTGACGCAGCCCGCACCCGAGCCGGTCGCCACGCCACCTGCCGCGTCTCCGGCCCCGGCCGAGGTCGAGTCCGGCAGTGAGACCGGCGAGGCGATCCGCAAGCGTTTCGAGACTAATTTGAACGAAGGGCGTACTGCCGAGGGCGGGCTGGGCGTCGAGCAGCTGCAGGCCGGCGACCTGATCTATGTCGATGGACCGGTGCGCGCCGTGGTTCATCGCGAGCGCCTCGGCACGCGTCTCTACTGGCTCGAGGGCGAGTTGAACCTGCAGCGTGCGGAGCTCAAGCCGCTCGCCGCGAACCGTTACGAGGTCATCGAGCGGATCAATCTCGCGGCCAACGTGAGCCTGCGCGCCGACGCCTCGACCGCACCGCAGGTCTTCGCCGCCGCCGTTCCG
>CAYYHP010000161.1:0-5864 GCA_964471815.1 uncultured Rhodanobacteraceae bacterium | reverse complement strand
CCAGCGCGGCATCCCGCTGGTGTTCCTGCAGAACATCACCGGCTTCATGGTCGGCCGGAAATACGAGAACGCGGGCATCGCCAAGGACGGCGCGAAGATGGTCACCGCCGTGGCCTCGTCGAGCGTGCCGAAATTCACCGTCATCCTCGGCGGCAGTTTCGGGGCCGGCAACTACGCGATGTGCGGTCGTGCCTATGGCGCGCGCTTCCTGTGGACGTGGCCGAATGCGCGCATCAGCGTGATGGGCGGCGAGCAGGCCGCTTCGGTGCTCGCCACGATCCGGCGCGACGGCCTCGAAGCGGCCGGCCAGAGCTGGAGCCGCGACGAGGAAGAAGCATTCAAGGCGCCGATCCGTGAACAGTACGAGCGCCAGGGCCATCCGCTGTACGCCACGGCCCGGCTCTGGGACGACGGCGTGATCGATCCGGTCGATACGCGCCGCGTGCTCGGACTCGCGCTTTCGGCCAGCCTGAACGCACCGATCGAACCGGCACGCTACGGCATCTTCCGCATGTAGCTCGCGCTAGACTTGGCGGACGCGACCGTACGGGTCGCATCGGGTCGCGGCGCGCAGCGCAGTGCGGCCTCGCCGTCGCGCGCCGGCCCGCCGCCATGGCGGCATGGCGAGTCCGGAACGGGCACCCGCGAGCGTTTCCATCGGCACACCGCAGGATGCAGGATCACGCATGATCGTCGGAATCGATCTCGGCACCACCCACTCACTGATCGGCGCCTGGACGGAAAAGGGCGCCCGTCTCTTCCCGAATGCACTCGGCGAGCTCCTGACCCCATCGGTCGTCAGCGTCGACGAGCACGGCGCGATCAGCGTCGGCCAGGCCGCACGCGACCGTCTCGTCAGTCATCCCGAACGCAGCGTCGCCGCGTTCAAGCGCTGGATGGGCAGCGCACGCGAGACGACCCTCGCCGGCCGCACCTTCCGGCCCGAAGAACTCTCCGCGCTGGTGCTGCGCTCGCTCGTCGCGGACGCCGAAGCAGCACTCGGCGCGCGGGTGACCGAGGCCGTCATCAGCGTACCGGCGTACTTCTCCGACGCGCAGCGCAAGGCCACGCGCGCCGCCGGCGAGCTGGCCGGGATTCGCGTCGAGCGCCTCATCAACGAGCCGACCGCCGCGGCACTCGCCTACGGCCTGCAGGAGCGCCATGACGGCGGGCGCTTCCTGGTCTTCGACCTCGGCGGCGGCACATTCGACGTGTCGATCCTCGAGCTGTTCGACGGCGTGATCGAGGTGCATGCGAGCGCCGGCGACAACTACCTCGGCGGCGACGATTTCCTCGACCTGCTGGTGGATGCCTGCGCCGCGGATCTCGGCATCGATCTCTCCTCGCAGCCACGGCGCGAGCTCGGCCAGCTCCGCCACCGGCTGGAACGCGTCAAGCGCGAGTTGAGCGGCAATGTGCGGGTGCGCCTCGAGACGAGCCTCGGCAGCCGCGAATGCGTCTGGGAGATCGACGAGGAGCGCTTTGCCAAGCTCGCCGAGCCGCTCGTGCTGCGCATGCGCCAGCCGCTCGAGCGTGCGATGCGCGACGCACGCCTGACGCCGCAGCAGCTCGACGAGATCGTACTGGTCGGCGGCGCGAGCCGCATGCCGCTGGTCGCGCGGCTCGTCTCGCGCATGTTCGGCCGGCTGCCGCTGCGGCACGTCAACCCCGACCAGGCCATCGCGCTCGGCGCCGCCGTCGCGGCAGGCCTGAAATCGCGCGACGAGCGTCTCGAGGAAGTCATCCTCACGGACGTCTGTCCGTACACGCTCGGTACCCAGGTCTCGCGCCGCGATCACACTGGCACGCACCAGGAAGGCTTCTTTCACCCGATCATCCATCGCAACAGCACCGTGCCGGTGAGTCGCGAAGACACCTTCTTCCCGATCCACGACAACCAGACCCGCCTGTCGATCGACGTCTACCAGGGCGAGAACCCGATGGTGGCGAAGAACATCAAGCTCGGCGAGCTCGAAATCGCGCTGCCGGCGAAGAAGCCGTCCTCCGCGAACGGCGTGACGGTACGCTTCACCTACGACATCAACGGCGCGCTGCAGGTCGAGGCGACCGTACTCGCCACGGGCGAGCGCCACGAACTGGTGCTCGAGCAAAATCCGGGACTGCTCTCGCCCGAGGACATCCGTGCGCGCTTCGCGGCGCTCGCCGAGATCAAGATCCACCCGCGCGACAAGCAGGAGAACGTCGCCCTGCTCGCCCGCGCCGAACGCCTGTACGAGGAGCATCTCGACGCGCGTGACATCCTGCAGGACTGGATCCTGCGTTTCCGCGCGGTCGTCGAGACCCAGGACGAGCGCCTGATCCGGGAGCATCGCGAGGAACTAGGCAAGGCCCTCGACAAGCTGGATGGCGGATCGTGAATCCGTACGACGTCCTCGGGCTGCCGCCCGGTGCCGACGAGCGGGCGGTCAAGCGTGCCTATGCACGGAAGCTGAAATCCACCCGGCCGGATACCGATCCGCAGGGTTTCCAGATCCTCCACGAGGCCTACCAGCGCGCCCTCACCTGGAGTCGAGAACATGCAGCCGAGACCGCGACCGTGGCGGATGCAGCGGACGACGTCGTGCCGACGATCACGCTGAGCGCGCCGGTCGAAGCCGCGCTGGCCTCACCGGTGGCCGCGCTCCGCAACGTGGCCGATGGCACGCCAGCGCATCGTGAAACGGAGCCTGTGCGGGAGGCGCACGTACAACCCGTCATCGTCGCGGACGAGCCGTCATCGGTCGTCGAGATACCGGCAACGCCGCCCGCCGTTGTCCGGGACGAGCGCTCGGCAGACGAACGGAATGTGGCCCCGGAACCAGACAAGGTCACCGCCGACGGTCCGATGCCCGCGGCGCCTGCCGGCCAGTCCCGTGGAGTCTTCGATTTCCGCCGGTTCTTCGATGGCCTCGCGGCGGTCGCGGCACGCGGCGATCCGGATGCCGTCGAAGCCTACCTGCATGCCGAGCCGGCCTTGTGGTCGCTCGGCATGAAGACCCGGGTGGGCCATGCCGTCCTAGAGCAGCTGTTCGAGTCGCGGCCGAAGATGCCGGATGAAGCGTTCGACGCGATCCTGCGCTTTTTCGATTTCGACCATGTGCTCGCCGGGCAGAATCCGCTCGTTCTCGATCACCTGCGCCGCCAACTGCGCTGTGCCTGGTATCTCGATCCGGCGAACGACGCCGCCCTGATCAGCCGTTTCCGCCTACTCGCGGACGCCGCCAAAAACCGCTCCGCACTGCGCCGCGCAGCGCACCTGCTCGCCCGGCCCTTCGGCTGGCGCGAGACGCTGTATGCACTCCTGTTGCACCCCGCTTGCAGCGGCCAGACGGCGTCCTTACTGCGTCAGCTCGGCGTGCTGCGCCCCGAGGACATCGAAACGCCACTCGATCCGCGCCAGATCAAGTTCTGGCTGGAGAGCGCCGATCGTCAACGCATGACGCTGCCGCGCTTCGCGGTCGGCGCTGCCATCGCGGCACGGCTCGCCGGTGGAGCTCTGGTCACCGGAGTAGCGGCATCGCTACTGACCGAGAGCGGCCAATACCTGCACACCCTCATCGCCGTCGCCGCCCTCGCCGTCGCTGGTATCGGCCTGTGGCTCCTCTACGTGCTCTGGCTGGTACTCGCACAGTGGCAATGCGTGCCGGCCGTGCCCCTGGCGCGCGAGCCGCGCCTGCGTCTCGCGTTCCTGCCGCTGCTCGGTGTGCTCGGCATTGCCGCCCGCCATCTCGTTGCGCCGGCCGCCGCCTTGCCGTTCATCGTCCCGGGATTGCTGCTCGCCTTCGTGCGATACCGGCGTCGCGCCGGCCTGCGGGCCCTGGATTTCTCCGGCTGGCGACTGCTGCTGTGGATCTTCGCGGCGCGCGGGATACTCGCACTGTTCACGCTCGCGACCTATCTGCCCGAGATCGGCGCGGGGCTCATCCTGATGCTGTGGGCCTGGGATCTCTGGAAGCAGCGCGAGCGGCTGCGCGCTGCATGAGCGGCGGCGGCCTCAGGATGGATCACACCCGGAACACGCCGAGGACGTCTTGCAGCCGCGTGCCGCGCTGCAGGCGGATGGCAAGCGAACCGATGGCGGCGGCGCGATCCAGCGCCCGAACCGGCGCTGCCATGCAGGCCGTCCGGACTTCAGCAGGCCCACGGCCAGGCGCACCTGCACGCGTCTCGTGAAGGCCGGCGCCTGCGCACGCAACACGTACAGCGCGCTCACCGGCACGAGCACCGCGATCAGCGCGTACTGGAACAGGTCGTAGAGCCTCACGTGAGCCACCTCGCGACGTGGAAGGTGACGAACGAGGCGAGATAGGCCAGCGCGAACAGATAACCGGCCGCGATCGCCACGTTACGCCAGGAATTGGTCTCGCGCCGTATCACCGCGAGGGTCGAGAGGCATTGCGGTGCATAGATGTACCAGACCAGTAACGACAGCGCGGTCGCCAGCGGCCACTGCGTTCCGATCAGCGGTGCGAGTTGCGCGGCGGCGGCTTCATCGCTGCCGGCCGATAGTGCATAGACCGTGGCCAGCGACGAGACGGCGACTTCGCGCGCGGCGAGCCCTGGAATCAGCGCGATGCAGATCTGCCAGTTGAAGCCGATCGGCGCGAACACGACCTCGAGCGCGCGGCCGATGCGTCCGGCGAAGCTGTAGTCGATCGCCGCTTCGGTGGCGCCGGGCGGCGGTGCCGGAAAGCTCGACAGGAACCAGAGCAGCACGGTCAGCGCGAGCAGGATCGTGGTCACGCGGCGCAGGAAGATGCGCGCGCGCTCGGCAAGACCGATCAGCAGGTCGCGCGGATGCGGCATGCGATACGACGGCAGTTCGAGCAGCAAGGCGTGCTCGCCGCGGTCGTGCCGCCAGCGTTTCATCACCCACGACACGACCAGGGCACTGGCGATCCCGGCCGCATACAGCACGAACAGCACCAGACCCTGCAGGCTGATCAGCCCGGCGATCTGGCGGCGCGGGATGAACGCACCGATCAGCAGCGTGTAGACCGGCAGCCGTGCCGAGCAGGTCATCAGCGGTGCGACGAGGATCGTCGCGAGCCGGTCGCGCGGGTCCTGGATCGAACGCGTGGCCATGATGCCCGGCACCGCGCAGGCGAAACTCGACAGCAGCGGAATGAACGAGCGTCCGGACAGGCCCGCGGCGAACATCAGCCGGTCGAGCAGGAACGCCGCGCGCGGCAGATAGCCGGATTCCTCGAGCGAGAGGATGAACAGGAACAGCACGAGGATCTGCGGCAGGAACTCGAGCACCGTACCGAGGCCGGCGAACAGGCCGTCGCGCACGAGGCTTTGCAGCGGTCCGTCGGGCATGTGCGCGGCGATCCAGCCGCCGAGCGCGGCGACGCCGTTGCCGATCGCGTCCTGCAACGGCGCGGCCCACGAGAACACCGCCTGGAAGATCAGGAACATCACCGCGGCGAGCAGCGCCAGACCACGCACCGGATGCAAGGCGATGCGGTCGAGCGCATCGTCGATCTCAGCCGTACGCCGCGGCATGCGCACGCAGTCGGCGAGGATCGTGCGCACCGTGGCATGCAGGTCGGTGTCCGTGTCGTGTGCGGCGTCAGCAAGCACCGTCGCCGTCACGACCGGCAATGCATCGGCATCGAGCAGATCGACCAGACGGCGCGCGCCATCGTGGCGCACGGCGACCGTCTCCACCACCGGCACGCCGAGCCGCGCGGCGAGACAGGCGACGTCGACGTGGATGCCGCGCCGGCGCGCCGCATCCATCATGTTCAGCGCAAGCAGCATCGGCCGGCCGAGGCGCTTGACCTCGAGCACGAAGCGTAGGTGCAGGCGCAGGTTGGTCGCATCGGCGACGCAGACGATCAGGTCCGGCACGCGCTCGC
>CAYYHP010000160.1:0-5880 GCA_964471815.1 uncultured Rhodanobacteraceae bacterium | reverse complement strand
GCGGGCATTACCTCGCCAAGCCGATCGCCGAGCGTCTCGCCTGGGAGGCGGTCAACGGCCGGACACGTTCGCCGTTCGAGGCGCTGACCACGCGCGAACTCGAAGTCGCACTGCACTTTGCCCGCGGGGCGGATGCGCAGCGCATCGCCGGACATCTGCACATCAGCGACAAGACCGTCGCTACTCACAAGGCCAACGTGTTCGCCAAGCTCGACATCGACAACGTGGTCGCTCTGGCACATCTCGCCCGGGTACATGGCCTGCTCGATCCGTCCCAGAACCTGTCACCGCTTTGAGATCGAGTCAGACCGGGTCAGGCCGGTCTACGGCGTAGACTGCCATTGATTCCGGGATTGGCGCGAGCGGCTTCCGGTGGTCGGCATGGCGGCAGGAGGCCGACGGAGTCCCCGTCGGCCTCGATCATCGCGATCACCGCTCAGGCGGGCTCGCTGTCCGCCGGTTTGTCGGTGGCACTACCGTTCTCGCCCGCGGCCGTCGGGGCCGGCTCACGCGGTGGCGCCTGCACGATCGGCGGTGGCGTACGCAGCGCGGAGGCGATGGCCTGACGCACGCTGGTCTCGGGCGGCGCTCCGAGCCCGCCACCGAGGCCGATGAACGGCGCCGGGGTCGGGGCACGCACGGTGGCGACATTACCCGGCTCGTCGGACCGCGATGCAGCCGCCGCCGGCTTCGCCACGGCGGGCTCCGTACCGGCCGTATCCGGAGTGGATCGGGCCGGTTTGGCGGCTACGTCGAGCGGCAGCTGGACCGGCGGTGTCGAGGGAGCGCTGGGTGACCCCGGCTCGGGTTGCGCCTTCGGGGCTTCCGGCCGGCCCTCACGGGCCGTGTTCCGCGCCGGTGCGACGGGCGCCTCAGTCGCCTTCTCACTAGCCGGCGATGTCGCCGGTGACGGTTTCGGCGCGGATGATGCGTCGGAAATACCCATCGGCCCCGGGCCGGATGAATCCGATCCGGTCATGGCAGGCGTCGGTGCCGACGACACCGGAGCGGCGGGGGCGGAAGCCGGCGCGCCCGGCGCAGCAGCGTCGGCCGTAACGGGCGTGGTGCGGGGCGCCGCGTTCGCGGTCTGCGCCGCCGGCGGCGTTTCGCGACGCGGCGTACTCACCGGTACGGTGATATCGACGGGCTTCGCGGATGCCTTGGACTCGGTCACGGGGGCATCGGCCTCGCCATCCTCGTCGTCGAAGTCCTGGGCGTCGAGCACGATGTCGGGGCCGCTTTCCGAACCGGCCGCCGCATCCTGACGGCGCCGGCGACGACCGCCGCGCCGGCCACGCCGGCGGCGGCTGCCTTCACGGCCAGCGTCCTCACCGCCCTCGGTGCCCGTCGCCGCGCCGACGTCCTTCACCGCCTGATCGGCGCCTGTCGGCGCCTTGGCAGCCTCGATCAGCGAGGTCGTATCGACATCCGTCACCGGCGCGCCGGCCGGCTGGACCGGCGCAGGCGCCGCTTCGACCGTTGCAGTGGCGCGAGCCGCCGCAGGACGGTTGTCCGGAGTATTCGTGCGCGGCTCGCGCTCCTTGCTGGCTTGAGGCTGCCGCGGTTCGCTACGCGCTTCGTTGCCGCGCGCCGTCTGGCCGTCACGGCGCTCCGTGCGCTCGCGTTCACCCCGCTCCTGGCGTTCGGTGCGGTCCTGGCGTTCGGGACGCTCCGGACGCTGGCGGGCTGACTGCGCAGCGGGCGTGCCGCGCATCTCCGCCTTGTTCTGACGCGCCTCGCGGGCAGCGTCGCGATTGTCGCGGCCCTCACGTGCGTCGCGGCCGCGCCGCTCACGGTTTTCGGATAGCTGTGCGGATCGCTGCACGGGCCGCGGGTTCGGCTTGGAGACGGCTGGCGCCGGACTCGGTGCGGCCGTCGCCGGCTTGCGGAACCAGCCGAGCAGGCGGGCGAGGAAGCCCTCGGCCGGTGGCGGCGCGACGGGTGCTTCCGGTTCGGCCTCGACACGCAGCGGTGCGGGGCTTGCCGGCATGACGCCGGTCACTGCCGGGCGCTCGGCCTCGGCAGCCGGCTGGGTCGTCTGAGGCAGGGCCGTCGGCACCACCGGGGTGAGCCGCTCGTAGCTCGGCTTCAGATGCGTGGCTTCACCGGCCTCGGCCGCGCGGATGCGCTGGATTTCGAGATGCGGGGTCTCGAGTTTCGGGTCGGCGACGACGATCACGGCCACGTCGTGGCGCTGCTCGATGTCGGTCAGCTGGCGGCGCTTCTCGTTGACCAGGAAGTTCGCCACGTCCGGTGGTGCCTGCACGAGCACCTGGCCGGTGTTCTCCTTCATCGCATGCTCTTCGACAAGGCGCAGTGCGGACAGCGACAGCGATTCCACGCCGCGGATGCGGCCGTGGCCGTCGCAGCGCGGGCAGACGATCTGGGTCGATTCGCCGAGCGACGGGCGCAGGCGCTGGCGCGACATTTCCAGAAGGCCGAAGCGCGAGATACGTCCGATCTGCACGCGCGCACGGTCGTGCTTGAGGGCTTCCTTGAGTCGGTCCTCGACCTCGCGCTGGTGGCGCGCGCTTTCCATGTCGATGAAGTCGATGACGATCAGTCCGCCCGCGTCGCGCAGGCGCAGCTGGCGGGCGATCTCGACGGCCGCCTCGCAGTTCGTGTTGAACGCGGTTTCCTCGATATCGCCACCCTTGGTCGCCTTGGCCGAGTTGATGTCGACGGCAGTCAGTGCCTCGGTCTGGTCGATCACGATCGAGCCGCCGGACGGCAGACGCACGGTGCGCTCGAAGGCGTTCTCGATCTGGGTCTCGATCTGGAAGCGCGAGAACAGTGGGGTGGTGTCGCGGTACAGCTTCAGCTTGCGCAGGTTGTTCGGCATCACCTGCTGCATGAAGTCGCGCGCATCGCCGTAGAGTTCCTCGTTGTCGATGAGGATCTCGCCGATGTCGTTGCGCAGGTAATCGCGCAGCGCGCGGATGATGAGCTTGGATTCCTGGTAGATCAGGAACGGCGACGGACGCGACCGGGCGGCCTCGGAGATCGCCTTCCAGAGCTGCAGGAGGTAGTCGAGGTCCCATTGCAGCTCTTCCGCGTCGCGACCCATGCCGGCGGTGCGGATGATCAGCCCCATCTCGTCCGGACACTTCAAGTGGTCCATGACCTCCTTGAGGTTGGCCCGGTCCTCGCCCTCGATGCGCCGCGACACGCCGCCGGCGCGCGGGTTGTTCGGCATCAGGACCATGTAGCGCCCGGCCAGCGAGACGAAGGTCGTCAGCGCCGCACCCTTGGTGCCGCGCTCTTCTTTTTCGACCTGGACGACGATCTCCTGGCCTTCCTTGAGCAGTTCGCGGATGCCGGCGCGGTTGTGGTCGACGCCTGGCGTGAAGTACTCGCGGGCGACTTCCTTGAGGGGCAGAAACCCGTGCCGATCGGCGCCGTAATCGACGAAACAGGCTTCGAGCGAGGGTTCGACGCGGGTGATGCGCCCCTTGTAGATGTTGGCCTTCTTCTGTTCCTTCGAGGGAAGCTCGATGTCGAGATCGTAGAGGGCCTGGCCATCCACGATGGCCACGCGCAACTCTTCACGCTGAGTTGCGTTGATCAGCATACGTTTCATTGTCTTGAGTCCTTGCTCGCTCTACCGGCCGCATCGCGGCGGCGCCCTGGGGCGCCGCAGCCGCGCTGGCGGTCGGGAGCGGGTGGTTCCGTCACCGGGAAGAGGTGTCTCCCCGGCAGTATCTTGTTGCCGTGCGCGACCGGAATCCCCGCCGCCGCCGGAGGCGGCGGGCAATCACCGACCCGATCCGTTACGATTCCCGGCAGGCCCGATCGGTTCCGGTCAGGAATGCCGGCGGGGTGCAGGGAAAGTGACGGACGGGTGCGCCGCCAGTCGGACGTGCGTCTCAACCACACGTTTTGAGTTGGCGCGAAGCGCCCGCCGAGTATAACGGCCGAGAGCGGATTTTTTCAATCGTGACGCGAACTTCTGGTGATTCCCCCGAATCGGCCCCCAGCGTGCGCAAGGTCCGTGTGGCCGATGAGCGCGAGGGACAGCGGCTCGATAACTTCCTGCTCGGGCAACTCAAGGGCGCGCCGAAGAGCCTCGTCTACCGCCTGCTGCGCACCGGCCAGGTGCGCGTGAACGGCAAGCGCGCCAAGCCCGATTCGCGGCTCGCCGCCGGAGACGAGGTGCGTATCCCGCCGGTACGTCTCGGCGAGGTGGAGGCGCCGGCCGCACCCGCGCAGGGACTCCTGGAGCGCATCGCCCAGGCGATCATCCACGAGGACCGCGACTTCCTCGTCCTCGACAAGCCGGCCGGAATCGCCGCACACGGCGGCAGCGGTGTCGCGCATGGCGCGATCGAGCTGCTGCGGGCGTTGCGGCCGGGCGATAGTCTGGAACTCGTGCACCGGCTCGACCGCGATACCAGCGGCGTGCTCGTGCTGGCCCGGCGGCGATCCGCGCTTACCGGCCTGCAGGCACTGATCCGCGACAACCGCACCACCAAGCAATACCTCACCTTGCTGATGGGCCACCTGCGCCGCGCGACGCTCAGGGTCAACGCGCCGCTGCGCAAGTCGATCCTGCAGGGTGGCGAACGCATGGTCCGGGTCAACGAGAGCGAGGGCAAGCCGTCGCTGACGCATTTCCGCGTGATCGACGTCTACGATCCGGTAAGCCTCGTCGAGGCGACCCTGGAAACCGGGCGCACGCACCAGATCCGCGTACACGCCGTGCACATCGGCCATCCGATCGCCGGCGACGAGAAGTACGGCGACAAGGCCCTCAACCGGGAGATGCGCGAGTTCGGGCTGAATCGCCTGTTCCTGCATGCCGCGCGCTTCGAGTTCGAGCTGAACGGCAAGGGCTACAGCTTCTCGGCGCCGCTCGCTCCGGATCTCGCCGCGGTACTCGACGTTCTACCTGGGCAGCGCATCACGCGAAGAAGCGCACGCTGATCTCGACGGAACGCAACACGCCCGGCGGCAGCCAGGCGAGCAGGAGCAGCGCGCCCGTCGCATGCGCGGTCGCGATCGGCAGCAAGGCGTGGTCGCGTTGCCAGGCCCAGGCCCACAGCAGACCGGCGACGAAGGTCGCCTGCATCAGCGCTGCGTTGGGGACGTGCAATAGCGCAAAGACGAGCGCCGTACCGAGCGCGGCCCAGCGTCCGCGCAGGCCGAGCAAGACGAGGCGATCGGCCAGCACCGCCAGCATGAGGTACTGCTGCAGCAGCGCCCAAACGAGGTAACGGACGAATCGCACCAGCCCCGGGCTGGCACTGCCCTGGCCGGGCCCGCCGAGGGCCTGGGCGACGGCCAGCCCGAGCAAAACGCTGGCGGCCGGCAGCAGCCAGGCACGCGGCCGGCCGATCGCGTGCCAGTCCGCAATGCCTGCGGGGCGCGGCAGGCTCAACGCGAAGGCGAAGGTACCGGCAATCACACACCAGGCGAGGGCGCTCGGTGCATCGAGCGGTTGTTCGGTGAAGATCAAGGTCAGTGGGCCGCCCAGCACGGCGCCGATTTCCAGGGCGGCGCGCCAGCGGCGATCGCGCGGTGGCGCGAGGCGCACTGTCGCGAGCAGGCCGGCCCAGATCACGGCCAGTGCCCACGGCGCCTCCGGCCAGGTCGCGAATACCGTTCCGCCGGCTGCGAGCCTCTCCATCCGCTCTGCCAGCGCTGTGCGTCCGCCGGCCGGGATGATCAGCGCCGCCGGGTCCTCGGCCCAGATCGCATCGCGCGCGGCCAGCATGGCCTCGACCCTGCCTGCGGCCAGCTCGGTCAATGTGAGCGGTGCGATGGACGGATCGGCGCGCCCGGCGTGTGTGATCTTCGCGATGTCTGCCGCCGGGCGGCCCAAAACGGGCGGGACGGTGGCCATCTCGGCATGCGCCGGTTCGGCCGTGGTGGGCTCCGCCA
>CAYYHP010000159.1:0-5900 GCA_964471815.1 uncultured Rhodanobacteraceae bacterium | reverse complement strand
CTCGCCGTGATCATGGTGGTTGCGGCCCTGACCACAATGGTATTCCGCATTCTGCGGCAGCCGGTGGTGCTGGGCTACATCCTCGCCGGCCTGTTGATCGGGCCGCATTCGGTCGCGCTGATCACCGACGAAGCGGCGATCCGTACCGGCGCCAATCTCGGTGTCGTCCTGCTGATGTTCTCGCTGGGCCTCGAGTTCAACCTGCGCCGGCTGCGTGCGGTCGGTGCAGCGGCCGTCGTCACCACCGTGATCGAAGTCGCGCTGATGCTCGGGGCAGGCTATGCGCTCGGCCGAGGCTTCGGCTGGCGCAGCATGGATGCGCTGTTCCTCGGCGCGATGATGGCGATTTCCTCGACGATGCTCGTGTTGCGCCAGGCCGAGGAGAGCGGCGCCGCGCGCGATCGTGGCACGCGCCTGGTGTTCGCGGTGCTGCTGATCGAGGATGTCGTCGCGATCGTGCTGATCGCGCTGCTGTCCGGCATCGCCCTGACCGGTGCCGTGGAACCCGCCGAGGCTTTCGCCCTGATCGGCAAGCTGACCCTGTTCGTGGTGGTCGCGCTCGTGCTGGGCCTGCTCCTGCTGCCGCGGCTGCTCGATCACGTGGCGCGCCTCGGCCGCAGCGAGATGCTGCTGGTGACCGCGCTAGGCGCGTGCTTCGGCGCGAGCCTGCTCGCGGTGCAGGCCGGCTTCAGCGTGGCGCTCGGCGCCTTCATCAGCGGTGCGGTGGTCGCCGAGTCGCAGGCCGTCCGGCGCATCGAGCAGATGGTCAAGCCGCTGCGCGACATGTTCGGCGCGCTGTTCTTCGTCTCGATCGGCCTGCTGATCGATCCGGCCCTGCTGATGCAATACGCCGTGCCGATCGCCTGTGTCGCCGGTGTGGTGGTGATCGGCAAGACGCTCGCCTGCACGCTCGGCGCGCTGGTTTCCGGACATCCGCCGCGCACTGCGCTGCGCGCCGGCTTAAGTCTCGCGCAGATCGGCGAGTTCTCGTTCGTGATCGCCTCGCTCGGAGTCAGTCTGAAGGTAACCAGCGAGTTCCTCTATCCGATCGCGGTCGCCGTGTCCGTGCTGGCGGCCTTCGTCACGCCGTACCTGCTGCGTGCGAGCGACCGCATCGCGGATGCCGGCCGGCGTCTCCTGCCGGAGCGCGTGCGCGCCGGCATGGCGGCCTATGGCCGGTGGCTTGCAGGCATCGCGCCGACACCGGAACGGGCGATGGTGGCGCGATTGCTGCGGCGCCTGGTCTGGCATATCGCGATCAACGTGGCGCTGGTCGTGGCGGTGTTCCTAGGCGCCACCTATCTCGAACCGCGCCTCGTGATCACCTCGCCCGATCTCGCCCTGCGTGGCGACGTGCGCCGCACCCTGCTGTGCGCCACGGCGCTATTCGTGTCGCTGCCGATGCTGATCGCGACCTATCGCAAAGCCGATGCACTCGGCATGGCGCTGGCCGAACTCGGCATTCCCGAGAGCCTGGCCGGTGCGCGTACCGCGATCCTGCGGCGTGCCGTGGGCAAGCTGGTCCCGCTGGTCACGCTCGTCGTCCTCGGCAGCCTGGTCGGTGGCCTCGCGGCGGCGATCCTGCCGCCGGGCGAGATCCTGGCCGGGCTGCTGCTCGCCGCGGCCCTGCTCGCGTGGGGACTCTGGCGCTCGTTCGTGCAGGTGCACGCACGCCTGCAGGCGGCGCTGAAGGAAACGCTCGAGAAGGAGGAAGGTCCTGCGCCGCCGTGATGGGCTCAGCCAGCCTGTGCCCGCTCGAGCATCCGCCGCGCGTGTGCGAGGCTCTCGCGGGTGATTTCGATGCCGCCGAGCATGCGTGCGAGTTCCTCACGCCGTGCGCCTGCGTCCAGTGCATCGATGCGGGTCGTGGTCAGTCCGCTATCGCTCGACTTGCTGACGCAGAGATGCCGGTGGCCCTGCGCTGCGACCTGCGGCAGATGGGTCACGCACAGCACCTGCCGGCGATTGCCGAGCCGGCGCAGCTTCTGGCCGACGACTTCGGCCACGCCACCGCCGATGCCGGTGTCGACCTCGTCGAAGACCATGCACGGCACGTCGTCGAGGCCGAGCGCGGCGACCTCGATGGCCAGACTGATGCGCGAGAGTTCGCCGCCCGAAGCGACCTTGCGCAGCGCGCGCGGCGGCTGGCCCGGGTTCGCGCTCACCAGGAACTCGCAGCGCTCGTCACCCTGCGGATCGGGCTCGGCGCGCGGATTCGCATCGAGCTGCACGGCGAAATGGCCGCCAGCCATGCCGAGTTCGCCCATCAGTGCCGTCACCGCCGTGCCGAGCCGTTCCGCCGCGGCGCGACGGCTCGTCGAGAGTTCTCGCGCGGCGGCGGCGTAGTCGCGGGCGACGGCATCGCGTTGCCGGCCGAGCCGTTCGAGTGCGGAGCCCGCGTCGCGCAATCGCTCGGCTTCGGCGCGCAGTGTCCCGGCATGCCCCTTCAGCTCGGCCATCGGTACGCGATGCTTGCGCGCAAGCTCGTGCAGCTTGGCGAGCTGCGCTTCGACTTCGGCGAGGCGGTCCGGGTCGAGCTCTAAGGAATCCTGATAGCGGGCGAGCTGGTCGCCGGCCTCGCCAAGCTGGATCAACGCCGCGTCAAGCAGCTCGGCGATCGGTGCCAGGCGCGGATCGAGCGGGCCGAGTCGCTGCAGCTCGCCATGGGCACGGGCGAGCGAGCGGCGCAGGGCGAATTCGCTGTCGCCATCGAGCAGTTCGGCGATGCCGCTCGCGCCCTGCAGGAGCTGGCCCGCGTTGGCCAGACGACGGTGTGCTTCGTCGAGTGCAGCGAGCTGCTCGGAGCCGAGGGCATGCCGGTCGAGCTCGGCGAGCTGGTGATCGAGCAGGGCCAGGCGCTCGCCATGATCGGCATCGCCGGTCAGGCGCGCCATCTCCTGGCCGATCGCGCACCATTGCCGCGCCAGCGCGCCCACGCGCCCGAGAAGTTCGGCATGATCCGCGAAGGCATCGAGCAGATAGAGCTGGCGCGTTCGATCGAGCAGCGCCTGGTGCTCGTGCTGGCCGTGGATCTCGATCAGGCGCGCGCTGAGCGCATCGAGCTGGGCGAGGGTGACCGGACGGCCGTTGATCCAGGCGCGCGAGCTGCCTTCGCTGCGGATCACGCGGCGCAACTGGCAGGCGTCACCCTCGTCGAGTTCCTCCGCCCGCAGCCAGGCGAGCGCCGGTGGCGCATCGGCGAGATCGAATTCCGCGGCGAGCTCGGCGCGCTCGCAACCCGCGCGCACGACGCCGGCATCGGCACGCGCGCCCGCGAGCAGGAGCAGCGCGTCGACGAGCAGCGACTTGCCTGCGCCGGTTTCGCCGGTGACCACGGTGAGACCAGGGCCGAAGGCGATATCCGCCTCGCCGACGATGGCGAAATCCTTGACGTAGAGCGAGCGCAGCATGGGGCGTTCCGTGGGCGGCGGAAACCTAGCATGCGGCATCCCGGGCGCCAAGGCATCGATGGCGGCGCGTGGGCTGCCGGTTGCCTCCGCCATATTGATTGTGCGGATCGCGCTTGTTAGCGTCGAGGTGGACAGACGCTCTTCCGACTGGCATGAGCAGCAACGCCGGATTCCAGCTCGATGCGCGTGCGCGCCAGATCCTGCGCTCGCTGATTTCGCAGTACATCGCCGAGGGCCAGCCGGTCGGTTCGCGCAGCCTTGCGCGTCTCTCGGGTCTCGACGTGAGCCCGGCCACGATCCGCAACATCGTCGCCGACCTCGAGGACGTCGGCCTGGTCGCTGCTCCGCATACCTCGGCCGGGCGCGTGCCGACCGCGCAGGGTTATCGTGTGTTCGTCGACAGCCTGCTCGAGCTGCGCCCGCTCGACGAGCCGCAACTCGAACAGCTGCGCCGTGGCCTGCCGGCCGCCGGACCGGCGCCCGACCTGCTCAACCGCGCCTCGGCGCTGATTTCGCAGCTGACCCATTTCGTCGGCGTGGTCAGCGTGCCGCGGCATGACGAGTTCCCGTTCCGGCACATCGATTTCGTCGCGCTCGACGGCCGGCGCGTGCTGGTGATTCTGGTGTTCACCGACGGCCAGGTGCAGAATCGCGTGATCGAGACCCAGCGCACCTACACGCCCGCGGAGCTGGAACAGGTCGGCAACTTCCTCAATGCGCATTACTCCGGGCTGCGCATCGACGAGATCCGCGAGCGCCTCGTCCGCGAGATGCGCGAGGCGAGCACGCAGCTGAATCTTCTGATGAGCGCCGCGGTTGAGGTCGCCCAGCGCGCCTTCGAAGCGCCCGGGCAGGGCGACATGTTCGTGGCCGGCCACACCAACCTCATGGACGTGCAGGATGCCGGCGTGTTCGATTGCCTGCGCGAGCTTTTCGAGGCCTTCCAGCAGAAGCGCGACCTGCTGCAGATCCTCGAAGGCTGCGCGCATGCGCCCGGTGTTCGCCTTTTTATCGGCGAGGAGGCAGGCATCGCCGCGCTCGACAGTTTCTCGCTCGTCACCGCGCCTTATGAGGTCGGCGGGCGCGTACTCGGCGCGCTCGGCGTCATCGGGCCCACCCGCATGGCCTACGAGCGCGTGATCCCGGTTGTGCAGGCTACCGCGCAGCTGCTCTCCGGCGCCTTGAATCGGATCGGCGCGCCCCAATAGGCGGTGGCGGGACGGCCGGAGCGATCGATGCCCCGGGCGTTTCCGGAGCCCGATGCCGGGCCCGCCAGACCGCCGGAGCCCCTGTACACGGATCAGACCGGGTGCAGCGTTCCTGGCGGAGAGAGCTTATGATCGCGCGCCCCGTCCGGGGCGGGGATCGGAAACATCCGGAGCCGTAATGGAAAACACCAATCCGACCGCGCCCGAAGGGGCGCAGGGCGCAGGGCCGACCGCGTCCGAAGCCGAATCCGCCGTGCTGGCCGACGTCGAGCGCCTGGGCCAGGAACTCGGCAAGGCCGAGGCGATGATCGCCGAGCTGCGCGACACCCTGCTGCGCGAGCGTGCCGAGATCGAGAACCAGCGCCGTCGCCTGCAGCGCGATCTCGAACAGGCGCGGCGCTATGCCAATGACCGCCTGCTCGGCGACCTGCTGCCGGTTTGCGACAGCCTCGAGCGTGGCCTGGCCGTCGAGAATGCCGATGTGGCGACTCTGCGCGAAGGCATGGATCTGACCCTCAAGGCGCTCGTCAAGGTCGCCGAGGCGAGCGGTCTCATGGCCATCGATCCGAGCGGTCAGGCTTTCGATCCGGCGCTCCACCAAGCTATGAGTATGGTCGAGAACACCGGTCAGCCGTCCGGTACCGTCATCGCCACGTTCCAGAAAGGTTACGTCCTCAACGACCGGCTCTTGCGCCCTGCGCTGGTGTCGGTGGCGAAGTGAACGTCTTGATTTACTGAGCGCAAACCTCAGATAGCAGCGCATCGATGGCCCGAGGGGCCAACCATTTCGGGAGACATAACATGGGCAAGATCATCGGCATCGACCTCGGCACCACGAACTCGTGCGTCGCGATCATGGACGGCGGCTCGGTGCGCGTCATCGAGAACTCCGAGGGCGATCGCACCACGCCGTCCATCGTCGCGTACACCAAGGACGGCGAAGTGCTCGTCGGCGCGCCGGCGAAGCGCCAGGCCGTCACGAATCCGAAGAACACCTTCTATGCCGTCAAGCGCCTGATCGGCCGTAAGTTCACCGACGCGGAAGTGAAGAAGGATCTCGACCTCGTTCCCTATGGCATCGTCCAGCACGACAACGGCGATGCCTGGGTGCAGACTGCCGATGGCAAGAAGATGGCGCCGCAGCAGATCTCGGCCGAGGTGCTGACCAAGATGAAGAAGACTGCCGAGGCCTATCTCGGCGAGGCGGTCACCGAGGCCGTCATCACAGTGCCGGCCTACTTCAACGACAGCCAGCGCCAGGCCACCAAGGACGCCGGCCGCA
>CAYYHP010000158.1:0-5973 GCA_964471815.1 uncultured Rhodanobacteraceae bacterium | reverse complement strand
CATTTGCGCTTCGGTGCGCGGCGCACCGGCGAGCAGGGCGAGCACGAATGCGAGACCGGCGAGAAGCTGTTTCATCGGGAATCCATCGAAGGTCGGTGACGGGAGGCGGACCGGCCGGGGGCGGCGTGCGTGCAGGTCGGCGGGATGGCCCAGGGCCGGCTTCCTAGCATGTGCGGCCCCACCCGGGACTGAACACGCGCCTCACCGATAGCCAAGAATAGCACGCCGCAGATAGTCGTCCGTGCCCTGGCCGAGCGTGCCGAGGCCCTTGAATTCGATCTCGAAATACAGCGCGTTGTCGGCCTTGCCCTCGGCATTGCGCAGATAGTGGCGGGCCAGCACGCGCCAGGTCACGCAGCAGCTGTCGCGTTCGATGCCGGCGAAGCTCTCCAGCGTTTTGCTGTCGCGCAGCGAATAGTTCCAGCGCCCGACCAGGCGCCAGCGTTCGTCGAGCGGGACCAGCGTGGAGACATCGAACTGTTCGAGGAAGTCGCGCCGGTAGCGGTAGGAAAGGTTGAACACGCCATCCGTGCCGAAGCGGCGCTGCAGTCCGACGGTGGCGAGATCGGTACGGTCGGTATTCGGATTCCACTGGTCGGCCATGCGCAGGCGCCACTGGTCGTTGAGGCGCACGTCGAGTTCGCCGACGTAATCCGAGCCCGCATAGTCGGTCTGCGGCACGCCGGGCATCTGCACGCGCTGAGGGTCGAAGTAGCGGATCTGGCCGATGCTCGCGGACACGCGCTCGACGCCGCTGTCGCTCTCGAGGAGACGACTGGTCAACGCCAGCGTGAGGTTGTTCGCATCCATCTGCCGGTCGGCACCGGCGAAACGGTTGGTGGTGAACAGTTCCGGGAAATCGAAGCTGATCGGCTGGGTGTCGAAGACCGGCAGGTCGTCCTGGTTGCGGTACGGCACGCGCAGGTAGTAGAGGCGCGGTTCGAGCGTCTGCACGAAGTCCCGGCCGAACAGATGCACGCCGTCGCGCTCGAAGACCAGGCCCGCATCGAGACTCGCGATCGGCAGCGAGCGCACCGGAGTGGAATCCGTATCGCGGTCGATGTGGTAGGCCGTGTAGCGCCAGCCGAGCTCCGGACGCAGGAACCACGCCGCGCCTTCGAGCGGATAGGCAAGCCACGGGTAGACATCGAAACGATCGCCCTCGAGCGCATCCTGCTTGCGGAACGCGACCAGTTCGCCCTTCAGGCCACCGGTTAGGCCACCGAGCAGATTGTGCTGGGCGCTCGCCGCGAGGCGAGGCAGGCGTCGATACGGCTCCAGGGTGTCGGGCAGGTTCGGATCGGTGATCTGGTAACGATCGCCGCCGATGCTCGCCGACCAGCCATCGCCCGCGCCGTTGAGATACACGCTCGACGGTAGCAGGCTGGTCGCGACCGCAGTGAGGCTGTTGCCGAAGTCCTCGAAATAGCGGTCGTCCGAGACGTGGCTGACGTTCGCGTTGAAGCTCCAGTTCGGTGCGAGCTGGCTGGTGTTCTCGACGTGGAAGTAACCGCGGTCGCGATCGGCTTCGCGGTCGTTCGGCAGATAGGTGAATTCGATCTGGCCGTGATGGGCGGGTTCGAGATAGCGGAACTCGCCGCCGAACAGGAAGCCGCGCCGTCCGGCGATGCGCGGGTACAGCGTCGCGTCGTAGTTCGGTGCGAGGTTCAGGTAATACGGCAGGGTCAGGTTGAAGCCGCTGCTGTTCGAGCCCATGAACTGCGGATAGAGGAATCCCGACTGGCGGCGATCGTCGATCGGGAAGCGCGCGTACGGCAGCCAGAGGAACGGCACGTCGCGGTAGCGCAGGCGCATGTCCCAGGCGCGGCCGACGCCGCTTTCCCGGTCGAGTTCGATGCGTTCGGCATCGATCTGCCATTGCCGGCGGTCGATGTCGCAGGTGGTGTAGGTCGCGGCTTCGAGCGTGTAATGGTCCGGATCACGCATCGTCGTGCTGTGCGCCGTACCGTTGCCGCGCGAGTCGAGGAGCTGATAGCGCACGCTGTCGAGTCGGCTCGTGGCCGGGTCGGTGGTGCCCTGTGCATGGTCGGCAGAGACCAGCAGACCGCGGTCCTGGTAGCGCACGTGGCCGGTCGCGTCATACGCGGTCGTGGCGTTTTCGTACGTCAGCCGGTCGGCGCGCAGCAACTGGTCAAGGCGCTGCGCACGCGCATTGCCTTCGAGCACGTAGCGCGAACGGTCGGCGGACTGGAAGCGGTCGGCCTCGAAGTCGAAGGGCGTGGCCTCGCGGTCGCCTTCGGTCGGCAGGCCGGACACGTAGAAATCCAGCAGTGCATTCGGCTTGCACAGGCTGAAGTCGTCAGACTTGTGCGGACAGCGCAGGGTACCGATGGGACAGGCCGGCGGCGGATCGGCGAGAGCCGGCGGAACCGCGAGGGCGAGGCCGATGGTCAGGACGAGCGGGCGAAGTACGGGGCGCGGCACGGATCCGTGTTCCTGAAGCGGCGTGGACGGGCGCAAGGGCCGGCTAGCTTGCCCGAAACGCGCCGGTGGCGGCAAACCGGGCCGGACGGATCGCGTCGGCCGACGTTCAGCTCGCGGGCTCGCCAGCGCCGCCGCCGGCGCGCAGAATGCCGGCCGTGGCGAGGGCCGCGGCCGGTTCCGACGTGCCGCGCTCCGGCCGATTCCAGCGGGAGCGGACCATGAACGACAAACTCTGCAGGACCGACGCCGAATGGCGTTCCACGCTCGATCCCGAGCAATACGCCGTCTGCCGCTGCTCGGCGACCGAGCCGCCGTTCTCGGGCCGCTACTGGGATCACCATGAGGCCGGCACCTATACCTGCGCGGCCTGCGGCGCGGACCTGTTCTCCTCCGAGGCCAAGTACGATTCCGGCAGCGGCTGGCCGAGTTACTTCCAGCCGCTCGCCCGGCAAGCGCTCGACATGCGCGAGGACCGCTCGCACGGCATGCAGCGCATCGAGGTCCGCTGCGCGCGCTGCGAGTCGCATCTCGGTCACGTATTTCCGGATGGTCCGCCGCCGACCGGCCTGCGCTACTGCATCAATTCGGCGGCGCTCGGCTTCCGCCCTGCAGAGGCCTGAATCCGGGCCGCCGGCGCGGTGGCATCCGGATCTCAGATCGAGAGGCGCAGCACGTTGTCTTCGATGGCCGTGCGGAAGATCACGTCGCCGTTGACCAGCAGTGGAATGCCCGGATAACCGACCACGCCGATGTCGGGATTCACGCGGAACATGAGGTTGTCGTTGCCGGCCTGCACCGTGGTCGATTGCAGCGGCACCATGAACTCGAGCCACGTGCCCTGGGCCATGCCCCAGGCATAGCTCTTCTGGCCGTTGATCACGAGCCCGCCGCGCGGCGGAATCAGCGCCAGGCTGCCTTCGAGCCCCTGGGTGAGCGTCTGCGGGCAGCCATAGCCGCTGTCGGTCGACAGGTCGTAGAACTGGCCGCTCGGCCCGCGCGCGAAGCAGAACACCGGGTTGCCTGCGGAGATCGCGAGGCTGACGCCCGGCGGCAGCATGATGCCGCCGCCGACGGCGCTGCCCATGCAAGGATTGCCGGGATGGCTCAGCACGAGATGCGCGTAGAACAGCTCGCCGACCGCGGGGGTCAGGTTCGGCGGCCGCAGCGTGTAGCCTGCGTAGCCCTGCACGCGGATCTCGTAGAGCGATACGGGCGGGCAGGACCAGTCATAGCCGACCGTGTTGATGACGCCGTCGTACCAGGGCAGGGTCAGTGCCGTGCGTTCCGGGGCCGCAGGCTCCTCGGCCGCGGCCGTGGGCAGGACATTGGCGAGCGTGACGAGCAGGGCGAGTAGCAGGGGCTGAAGCACCTTCATGGATGGGCTCCGGAGTGGCGTCGAATGACGATCGTCATGGCGCAGAGGCGATCTCGTCTGTGCCATCATCCCTTCACTACGCAAACCCGGGGCGTTTGCCATCATGACCTCGTCTGCTTCAGCCGCCGCCGGCGTCACCCAGCTGCTGGAGGCCTGGCGTGCCGGTGACACGGCCGCACCCGACGCGCTCGCCGGACTGGTCTACGGTGAGCTGCGGGCGATGGCCGCGCGTCGGCTTGCCGGCGCCTGGCCACGTCCGCTGGAGACGACCGAGCTGGTCCACGAAGCGTTCTCGCGCCTGCTCGAGAAACCGCTGCAGGCCGAGGGCCGCAGCCATTTCTTCCGCATCGCGGCGCTCGCGCTGCGTCAGGCGCTGGTCGATGCGATCCGCCGCGATCAGGCCGACAAGCGCGGCGGCGGCATGCTGAACCTGAGCCTCGGTGCGGCCGCCAATCTGCCGGTCGCCGGCCCGGAGTCGTGGCTCGTCGTTGAAACGGCACTGGCCGAACTCGAGCGTCAGGACGAGCGCAAGTGCCGCGTCGTCGAGCTGTGCTTCCTGCTCGGCCTAACCAATGCCGAGGCGGCCGAAGTGCTCAGCGTGTCGGTGCCGACCGTCGAGCGCGATCTGCGCTTCGCGCGCGTCTGGCTCGCCGACCGTCTCGCCTCATGAGTGACGGCCGCTTCGCGCGCATCGAGGCGCTGTTCAACGCAGTCTGCGATCTGCCCGAGGCCGAACGCGCGGCGCGTCTCACCGCCGAGCCGGATGCCGGCTTGCGCGCCGAGGTCGAGCGCCTGCTCGGCCTGCACAGTGGCGCGACCGCGGTGCTCGGCGGCGCGCTGGATTCCGCCGTACTGCATGCGGCCACGCCGCCGGTGCGCGAGCGTATCGGTGCCTACCGGCTGATCCGTGAACTCGGCGCCGGCGGCATGGGCACGGTGTTCCTCGCCGAGCGTCGTCTTGGCGACACCGTGCAGCGCGTGGCGCTCAAGCTGATCCGTGGCTTCCCGACCGCCGAGGCCCGCTACCGGCTCGGCCGCGAGCGCAGTCTGCTGGCGAGCCTGAATCATCCGAACATCGCGCGTCTGCTCGACGGTGGCGAGAGCGAGGATGGCCAGCCGTACCTGGTCATGGAATTCATCGACGGCGCGCCGCTGCTTCAGCACTGCCTGCTGCACGTGCCGGACTTCCGCGCACGGCTCGCGCTGTTCGTACAGCTCTGCCTGGCCGTACAGCATGCGCATCAGCGCCTGATCCTGCACCGTGACATCAAGCCGGCCAACGTGCTCGTGCGCGAGGACGGCGCGCCGGTGCTGCTGGATTTCGGCATCGGCAAGCTGCTCGACAGCACCGCTGCGCATCAGGCTGCGACTGCGACGCGCGTGTTCACGCCCGCCTACGCGGCGCCCGAGCAGCGCGCCGGCCGCGGCGTGACCACGGCCACCGACATCTACGGTCTCGGTTGCGTGCTGTTCGAGCTGCTCGCCGGCCGGCTCGTCGCCGAGGTCGGTGGCGGCCAGCGCGAACTGCCGGCACCGAGCGCCTGCTGTGCCGATCCGGCGCGGGCGCGCGAGCTGCGTGGCGAGCTCGATACGCTGGTGCTGAAGGCCGTGCATGCGGAGCCGGAACGGCGCTACGCCTCGGCGCAGGCTCTCGCCGACGACATCGAGAACTTCCTGCACGGCCGGCCACTGCAGGCCGCGCCGGACAGCGTGTTCTACCGCACCCGCAAGTTCCTCGCCCGGCACCGGCTAGGCGTCGGCGTGGCCGCACTGCTGGCCGTACTCAGCGCCGTCTTCGTCTGGCGTCTGGAGACCGAGCGCCAGCGTGCCATCGCAGCCGAGGCGCGTGCCGAGCGGGAGGCGCAGAGCACGCGGCGCTCGCGCGACTTCCTCGTCTCGCTGTTCGAGGCGTCGTCGCCGGACAATGCGCTCGGCCGGCAGCTCGACGCGCGCGAGCTGATCGACCGCGGCCGTGAACGCATCGCCACGCAGCTCAAGGATGAACCGCAGGCTGCCGCGCGGCTCGCGCAGACCGTGGCCGGCGTCTATTCCGCGCTCGGTGACCCGAAGGCGGCGGTGACGGCGGGTGAGGAAGCGCTGCGGCTCGCGGCCGGCGATGCGCCCGAGCTGGCCCTGCTGCGCGCCGAAATCCT
>CAYYHP010000157.1:0-6035 GCA_964471815.1 uncultured Rhodanobacteraceae bacterium | reverse complement strand
TCGTCTTGCAGGCCGCGATCATGCGCGCACCGGTCGCGGTGTTGCCGGCCAGCAGCGCAGCATACGGAAGCACCAGGTCGATCTCGTCCGCGCCGGCGCCGAGCGCGCGGCGCGTCTCGCGCTCGGCACGCGCGACGTCGCTGCTGCCGTCGGGAAAATTCACCACCGTGGCGATGCGCACCGCGCCGAGCCCGCGCCGTTCGAGTCCGATGCGCACGGCGAGGATGAATTCGGGATACACGCACAGGGCGGCCGGTGCACCCTGCGGTAGCGCCGCGGCCGCGCACAGTGCATCGATGCGTGCCGGCGTGTCGTTCTCGTCGAGGCTGGTGAGATCGAGTGCGGCGAGGGCGCGTCGGGCTAGGGATGAGAGGTCGGACATGGCATGGGAATCCTGGAAGACCGGCACGATAGTCCCGTCGGCAGATCGCGGCATGACCCTCGTCAAGAGGGGCGCCGCAACCGCCGGGACCTCGGACGGGACGGACCCGCAGGCGTGAGGTCAGGTACGCGCGTGTTCGTGTTCCTTACCTCCGCGGATGCGGAGTGTGGTCCGGCCGCGGGCCGGACCGGCCTCGCGTTCGGTCAATGCGCAGACCGCGCAACACGTGGCGCCCAGGGAAACACCGACACTGCGGTTCAGCGCATCGCGAGGGCGAGCAGGATGCCGGCCCAGAGCACGAGGCCGACCCACTGGTTGTGGCGGAACGCCGCAAAACTGCCGGTGCGCGAGCGGTCGCGGATCAGCCATTGCTGCCAGCCGAATAACCCGGCCGCGACGGCCAGTGCCGCGAAGTACACACCGTGCAGATGCGCGCGCGTGCCGACCAGCAGCATCGCGAGCAGGAAGGTGATCATCAGCACGCCGAGGATCGGCCGGTCCACATCGCCGAACAGGATCGCCGTCGATCTGGCGCCTGCGGCGATGTCCTCGTCGCGATCGACCATCGCATACTCGGTGTCGTAGATCGTCGACCACAGCACGTTGGCGAGGAACAGCAGCCAGCAGAGCGGCGGCAGCACCTCGCCGAGGGGCGCGTCGGCATTGCCGCGCACGGCGGCGAACGCCATCGGGATCGACCAGCCGAAGGAAGCGCCGAGCACGACCTGGGCGAGGTGGGTCACGCGCTTGGTGAACGGATAGATCATGGCGAGCGCCACGCCAGCGAAGGCGAGCGCGATCGTCAGCACATTGGTGAACAGGACCAGCACCAGCGCGATCGCGAGCAGGGCGGCGAACAGGCCGAGCGCCTCGCGCCGGCTCACGCGGCCCGCCGCCATCGGCCGGCCGCGCGTGCGCTCGACGTGCGGGTCGAGCCAGCCGTGGTCGGCGAAGTCGTTGATCACGCAGCCGGCCGCGCGCATCACGAACGCGCCGAGCGTGAACACCACGAGCGGCTTCGCCGCCGGGAAGTCGCCCGACGCGAGCCACAGCGCCCACCAGGTAGGCCATAGCAGCAGCAGGGTACCGATCGGCCGATCCATGCGCATGAGGACGAGGTAGTCGTGCGCGCGCTCGCGATGCCGCGCCGGTAGCCGCGCGAGCAGCGCATCGAGCAGGCGGCCGCTGCGGTGGGAGGTATCGGCGGGGCGGGGTGATGCAGCAGCGGCGGCTTTCGGCGCGTGTGGCGGCCTGACCGCCCATGGCGGCAGATCGGCACCGCCCGTCGCATCGGGTTTCCTGCGTTTGTTCATGCGTTCAGTTTAACCGTCCGTCGGCGCGCTGCGCCGCCGGTCGTTGCCGATCGCGGACGGGGTTCGGTCAGGTCCTGCGCGTGCCTTGCGAGCCGTTACCGTCCTTCCGCGGAGTTGCCCATGCGTCCGACCCGCCTCGCCCTCGCTCTGGTTACCTCGCTCATCACATTTCCGGCCGTCGCCGCCAACCCAATCCTGTTTGTCACCCAGGTGCCGGTGCCCGGCGACGATCAGGCGCGCCAGACCGTGACCTCGAGTTTCGCCAATCATCTGCCGACCACCGCGGCCGCGCCGCGCGGCGGTGACCTGATGCTCTGCTTACCGGATGCGAACCTGCAGTGCAGCGGGGCGAGCCTGCGCAACCTGACCCGTGCGGCGGGTTTCGGCACGCACGCGACGGGTGGCTTTCAGGATCAGTTCGCGATCGCGGTGCGCGATCCTGCAGTGAACTGGGGCGCGACCCGCGCGGTGTTCAGCATGGTCGTCGGCGCGCCGGCCCAGCAGGGCGGGGCCGAGAACTACACCTGGCAGCTCTACGAGGTGACCAATCTCGCGCAGGTGATCGGCCAGAACGCCACGCCGGTCATCCAGCCGGTCGCCAGCCAGCCGACCGGCTTCAACAACGTCAACCCGGCCTACCTGAGCGACGGCAGCCTCGTGTTCGTCAGCGATCGCCCGCGCAACGGCGCGGCGGCGCTGTATCCGATCATCGACGAATACCGCGGTCAGCCGGCCAACAGCGGCCTGTGGCGGCTCGACCCGCAGAGCGGCGCGCTCGACCTGCTCGAACCCACGCCTTCCGGTTCGTTCAGCCCGTCGGTGGACAGCTTCGGCCGTCTCGTATTCGTGCGCTGGGATCACCTGATGCAGGACAACCAGAACAAGGTCCAGTTCGCGCCGGTCGATTACGCCAGCGAGAGTGCGGCCACCACACAAGCTCCGGTGGAAATTTATCCCGAGCCGATCAACGCGGTTGCAGGCAGCAATCTCAATGGCTTCGAGATCAACCAGTTCTTCCCCTGGATGCTCAACCAGGACGGCACGCACGAGGAAACCCTGAACCATATCGGTCGGCACGAGCTGATCAACCAGGGCAACTACACCTTCACCAACGACCCGAACCTCGCGCGCTTCTGTGTCATGGCCAGCCAGTGCCCCGGTGGCACGGCTTCGCCGCCGCCGGGCAAGGTCAACGACAACCGTATCTCGAACTTCTTCCAGATGCGTGAGGACCCCACGACGCCAGGCCGTTATCTTGGTGTGGATGCCTACGAGTTCGGCACGCACACCGCGGGCCAGATCGTGGCAATCAACGCCGCGAATGGCGGCACGCTACTGAATGCCGCGCAGATGACCGTGCAGTACATCAACAACCGCGTACTCTCGAACATTTTCCAGGGCGGTAACGCGAATGCCGTCGGTCATTACCGCGATCCGTTGCCGCTCAGCGACGGCCGGCTGATCGCCGCCTACGCGAACACCTACGCGGCCGAGCCGGCCAGTGTCGGATCGACCCAGCCGCAGCCGTTGCCGCTGAATCCATCGACCTACGCGTTCCATCTTGTCCAGCTCAGCAAGAACGCCACGGCGAACGGCGATGCCGTCGCCGCCAACAGCGTCGTGCCGGGTGGCATTACGCCGACCTCCGGAACGATCTCGTACTACGCGACCTTCCCGAATCCGGGCGGCAGCGGTACCACGAGTACCCAAGTCACCCTGACCAACGTGAAGTTCTGGGAGCTGCAGCCGGTCGAGGTCGTCGCGCGGAGCGCGCCGCAGGCGCAGGTGGACGGGCCGCTCGCAGCGCCGGAAGTTCAGGCATTCCAGCAGGTCTTCGGCGCGAGCGGCGCGGTGCAGGCCGAAGCGCAGCTGCGCCAGTTCCTCAAGCAATGGAATCTTGCGATGGTGGTCATGCGCAACGTCACTTCGCGCGACGGTGTCGACCGTCTGCAACCTTATGACCTGCGCGTGCCGGGTGGCGTCCAGACGCTCGCCAGCAATTATTCGGGCGGCACGATCTATGACCTCGCGCACATGCAGTTCTTCGAGGCCGATCAGGTGCGCGGCTACATCGGTCAGCCGGGTCGGCGCACGATGACCCGGCCGCTCAATGACGCGGCCGCGGTCCAGTTCAACTTCGCCGATGCCTCGAACGGCGGCGCGCTGCCGACGCTCGCAGGCGCACAGGCGATCCGCGCCGACGGCTCGGTCGCGGTGTTCGTGCCGGCGCAGCGCGCGCTGACCTGGACCTCGCTGTCGCCATCCAGCAGCAGCACGCCGCTCGCGCCGGATTCCCCGGTCGTCCGCGAACGCTACTGGATCGAGTTCCAGCCCGGGGAAATCCGCGCCTGCGACGGCTGCCACGGCGTGAACCAGTCCAACCAGGCCGGCCAGCCCGCGGCGACCAATACACCGCAGGCGCTGATCGATCTGCTGATCCACTGGGACACGATCTTCGTCGACCCGCTCGGCGGTTGAATCGGGAGCCGGGGCCCGGAACCGAGGGCACGGGAAGAGCGAGACACCTCGGCTTTTTCCCGGGTCCCGGGCAGCGAACGGCCGGGTCCCGTGAAGAGCGAGGCGCCTCGGTTTTTCCCGCGTTTCCTACGGCTTTGTGAATCCCACCGCGTAGATCGACGTGCCGTCGCCGTTGTCCTCGAGTGCGTCGAGTGCGATGCCGAGCGCCTGTGCCCGTGCGGCCTTGCCGCGCGGTGCGGTGAAGGTCACCGCCCCGGCGGGCGAGAGCGGCGCGAAATGCCACGGGCGCGCGGTGAGCTCCGCACCGGCGAGCGTGCGGTGTGTCTTGATGTAGTCGATGACGATCTCGCGGTTGGTGCGCGTGCCTTCGAGGATCACGCTCGCGCCGGCACCGACGAAGGCCGCGTCGCTGGCGCGGTAATTGTTCGTCGCGACGACGAAGCGCTGTGCGGGCGCGACCGGCTGGCCGCGGTAGTTCAGCGCGACGATGCGCTCGCCGGCCGGCCGGCTCGGATCGATGACGTAATCGATCCCGCCCTGGATCACGTCGAAGTTGTAGCCCGGCACGCGCTTGTTGATCAGCGGCTGCGCGGCGGTCCGGGCCGGATCGATGCGGTTGAAGCGCTCGGCGCTCTTCTCGAGCCAGGCCTTGAGCCCCGCGCCGTCGATCAGCAACGCGGCGATGGTGTTCGGATAGAGGTAGAGATCCATCGCGCTGCGCACGGTCAGCGGACCCGCGGGGACCGCCGTGTAGTCGTCCGGCCCGGCGAAACCGCTCTTGAATGGCGCAGCGGCCGAGAGCACCGGCACATCGGCGAGATCGGGGCGCTGTGCGCGCAGCCAGCCGGCGACGTGCTCGCGCTGGGCGGCATTGACCACAGCGAGCGCGGAGACTTCGCCGACGTCGGCGAACATCGAGCCGAGCTCGACTTCGCTACGGCCGATCCGGGTACCGAGCCAGGCCAGCGTGGCCTTGTGCTCGGCGGCGATCAGGCGCGCGATCGTCGGATCGGCGGCAACCGCCTTGCCGACGGCGTCCTTCACCGCGCGCACCTCGCTGTGACTCAGCTCGCGTTGCACCTGCCAGCGGCCATCGCGACGCACGAGGGCGAGCTGGATCACCCCGAGATCGCGTCCGTAGAAGCCACCCATCACGGCCGACACGCCGCGTACGAAGCCGCGCTCGGCATCGACCTCGGGCAGGTTGCGAAAGCGCGAATTCGGGTTCCCCGGATCCGGAAACACCTGATGCGAGTGGCCCATCAGCAAGGCGTCGATGCCGTCCACGCCGGCGAGGTGCCAGTTCGCGTTCTCCATGTCCGGCGCATACGGCTGCGGGTTCAGGCCCGCGTGCGAGACCGCGATGACGAGATCGACGCCTTTCGCGCGCAGCTCCGGCAGCCAGCGCTCGGCGGCCTCGACCATGCCCTCGACACGCACCCTGCCGGCGAGGCTGACCTTGTCCCACTTGAGGATCGGCGGCGGCGTGAAGCCGAGCAGGCCGATGCGCAGCGGCACGCGCAGGCGGCTGCCGTCCGGTGTCCAGGCGGTATAGGTCTTCTCGATGACCTGGTACGGCGCGTACAACGGCTTGCCGTCCTGCGTGTAGACGTTCGAGAGGACCAGCGGGAAGTTCGGGCCGGTGCAGTGCCTGGCGGGCACGCCGGGAATCGGGAACGGCGTCGCCGTGACCTGGGCGAGGAACGGCAGGCCGTAGTTGAACTCGTGGTTGCCGATCGTGCCGCCGTCGAAGCCGACCGCATCCATCGCCTTGTACATCGCGAGCTTCTCGCCACACGCGAGCGGCCTGACCTGCGCCTGGAAATCGGCGAGCGCATTGCCCTGGATCGTGTCGCCATCGT
>CAYYHP010000156.1:0-6045 GCA_964471815.1 uncultured Rhodanobacteraceae bacterium | reverse complement strand
CGCCGCGAGCGTGGCGACGGAGATCAGCGTGGTGTGGATCATCGGTGCACCTCCAGGCGCCGCAGCAGGTTGACCAGCATCGCCGCCGTCGCACCCCAGATGCGCCGTCCGGCGTAGTTGTAGGCGAAGACCTCGCGACCGCGGCCACGCCAGTCGATGCGCTCGCGGTGCAGGTTCGCCGAATCGAGCAGAAAACCGAGCGGTACCTCGAACACTTCGGCGACCTCGCCCGGATCGGGTGCGAGACGATAATCCGGCGTGAGACAGCCGACCACCGGCGTCACGCAGTAACCGCTGATCGTCTCGAAACAGTCGAGATAGCCGAGCGGCCGCATGGACTCCAGCGCGATGCCGGTTTCCTCGGCGGTCTCGCGCAGGGCCGCCGCCACGGCATTGCGGTCCGCGGATTCGACACGCCCGCCGGGAAAACTGACCTGGCCGGCATGCGTGCGCAGGCTGTCGTTGCGCCGCGTGAACAGTACCTGCGGCCCGTCGGGGCGCAGCACGAGCGGCACCAGTACCGCGGCCGGCACGCGTGGCAGGTCGCCGAGGACGTCGGCCAGCTCATCGTGGTTCCAGCCCGGCGCCGCGGGCGGATCGTCGAGACCGCGCAGGGCGCGCGCGACCGGCGTAATCGCCGGAGCGTACTCCGTATTCATCGACGTTCCCGCGCGCGCTGCGGCAGGACCTCGCCCATCAACCGCTGACGCTCCGTTTCATCGAGCCGCGCCCAAGCGGCGATCTCCGCGACGCTGCGGTGGCAGCCTTCGCAATGTCCCGTCGCATCGAGCCGGCACACGCCGATGCAGGGGCTCGATACGGTGGCGGAAGCAGAAGGGGTGAACATCGTCGTGGGCATGGCGCGGCCGGCTTGCTAGATTATCGAAAAACCCGACCTGGAAAGCCGAGCATGTTCGCACTCGCGACCAAGGTGGTGAGCGAATACGGCAAGGTGCTCGGGCGGGTCGCGCCGGGCGTCGGCGGTCTGCCGCAATCGCTGCTGCCGTACCCGAAGGACCGCATCCGCAGGGCGATCCGCTATCTGCTCGAGACCGTGCCGGCCGAACAGGTCGAACTGCGCGAGGGCCTCACCCGCGGTTACGTGTATCTCGCCCAGTTCATCGACGATGCAGAGGCCGCGCTGTTTGGCCCGAACGGCAGTGCGCCGCTCGACAACAGCACCGGCGGCGACAACGAGGCCGCGATACGCGTGATCAACCGCATCAAGCTCGACATGGAACGCGCGCTCGACGAGCTGCGCACGCCGCAACCGGACAGCCCCTGAAACGCGAACGCCGCGGAGGTCCGCGGCGTCCGTGGCAGCGTCGCGCGGGGCGTCGGTGGCGACGGCCCGCTGCGCGCTCATTTCACTTCGAGCAGCTTGATCTCGAACACCAGGGCTTCGTTCGGCCCGATACGCGGCGCCTGACCGCGCTCGCCATAGGCCATTTCCGGCGGCACGAAGATCTGCCAGTGGTCGCCGACGCGCATCAGCGGCAGGACTTCCTGCCAGCCCTTGATGACCGAGTTCACCTTGAAGTGCACCGGCTCGCCGCGCGCGAAGGAACTGTCGAACTCGAGACCGCTGGTCAGCGAGCCGCGGTAGTGGACGGTGACCTCGCTGCTGGCGGTCGGCTTCTGGTTGCCGGCGCCTTCCTCGATCACGCGGTACTGCACGCCGGAGGGCAGCGTGATGATGCCCTTCTTGGCCTTGTTCTCGGCGAGGAACTTCTGGCTCTTGGCCTTGTTGTCGCTGGCAAGCTTGTCGAATTCGGCCTTGGCCTCGGCCATCATCTTCTGCTGCATCTTGCCAAGGACGTCGCGCATGGTGTCCTCGGAAATCGCTGGATTGCGCTTGGCATAACCGTCCTGCAGGGCGCGGATGACGGTGTTGATGTCGACATCCATCTTGCGCTCGACGAAATCGCTGCCGATCTGATAGCCGATCGCGTAGCTGAGCTTGCCCTTATCGGTGCTGGTGTCCTGCGCAACGGCGACACCCGCCGCGAGCAGCGCGGCCGCGGCGAAAGACCAACGCAAATTCATTGCTTACCTCCAGAAGGGGATGAACCTGGCAACGCCCGGGAGATCCGGCGGCGGCGAGGGCGCGCCATTCTAGCGAAGGGCGTTCCGGCCAGCCAGCCGCAGGTCCGCTCCGGTGGTGATGCCGCGGATTACATGGCCGGCGGAACGCGCGGAACCGCAACGCAGCGCAAGCCGCGCCGAGCGTGCCGGACACGGCGAAGCGGCTGCTACCATCCGCGGCCCGCCTTCAAGGGAAACGCCATGGCCTTCCGCAATCTCCTGACCGCCGATCGCGGCGCGCTGCGCACGCTCACGATCAACCGCCCGGACAAGCTCAATGCCCTCAACCGCGAGACGCTGAACGAACTCGCGATCGCCTTCGAGCAGGCACGTCATGACGACGCGGTGCGCGTCGTGGTGCTGGCCGGCAGCGGCGAGAAGGCTTTCGTGGCCGGCGCGGACATCGGCGAGATCGCCACGCTCGACCCGCTCGGCGCGCAGGCGTTCTCGCGGCTCGGCCAGCAGCTCATGCTGAAGATCGAGCGCCTCGGCAAGCCGGTGATCGCGCGCATTCAAGGCTTCGCGCTCGGCGGCGGCATGGAACTCGCGATGAGCTGTCATCTGCGCATCGCGAGCGAGAAGGCGCGCTTCGGCCAGCCGGAGGTCAACCTCGGCCTGATCCCGGGCTTCGGCGGCACGCAGCGCCTGATGCGTCTCGCCGGGCGCGGCGTGGCACTCGAACTGTGCCTGCTCGGCCACAACATCGATGCGGCACGCGCCCAGGCGCTCGGCGTGGTCACGAAGGTCGTGCCGGCCGAGCGGCTCGACGCAGAGGTCGAGGCACTGGCCGAGCAGCTCGCCGCGGCCGCGCCGTGCGCGCTCGCCGGCATCCTCGGTGCCGTGCTGGCCGGCGAGGACATGGCGCTCGATCAGGCCCTCGAATTCGAGACCGGCGCATTCGCCCTGTGCTGCTCGACCGCGGACATGCGCGAAGGCACGCAGGCCTTCCTCGAGCGGCGCAAGGCACAGTTCACGGGACGCTGATGCCGTGGATGCCGCGGGTGGCGGGGCATGATCGAGCCCACCCGGAACGCCATCATCATCCGACGGCGCCGCCGATGGGCCCACCCGACTCCGCCCGCTGGCATGGATACGTGCCGTCAGCCGCGCCCGGCCGGCGGAAAGCGCCGCGGCTCGATGCGCCAATCGCCAGCGGCGGCGGTGAGCAGCAGGCAGCTCGGCCCGCCGTGGGTACGTACGCGCCCGGCGGCGCCGGGATTGAGGACCCAGGGCGATGCATGCGTATCGATGACGAGGCGATGACTGTGGCCATAGAGCACGGCGCGGGCATCGGCAAACGCACGACGCAGGCGCGTGTGTCGGTCGCGCGCAGGCCAGGCATCGCCATGCACGACGACGAGCCGGCCGCCGGGCAGATCCACCTCGATCCGCGTCGTCAGACAACGCAATAGCGCGTGCTCATCGGCGGACCACTTCGCCGGCACGTCGTTGTTGCCGCCTACGGCCAGCACAGCCGCCCCGCCGGCCGCGAGTGCAGCGAGTACGCCCGCGCTGCCGACGTCGCCGGCATGCACCACACGATCCACGTCCAGTGCGAGTGATGCGATGCGCGGATCGAGCTCACCGTGCGTATCGGCGAGCAGCAGAACCCGCTCGGCACGCATGCGCCGCGCCCTGTCAGTGCGTCCCGCCGCGGTATTTCTTCTCGCCGGCCGTGACGCGCAGGTCGAGCCGGTTCTCGGGCGGCGCGAGCGGACACGTCGCATAGGGCGTGAACGCACAGGGCGGGTTGTAGGCGCGGTTGAAATCGAGGACGAGCCTGCCGTCCGTCGGCATCGGTGCATACAGGAAGCGCGCCGCGCCGTAGGTTTCCTTGCCGGCCGTGCGATCGGTGAAGATCAGGAACAGTTCCTTGTCGCCCGCCACCTCGATCACCGGCAGTAGCTCGAAGGTGTGACCATCGCGCTCGAAAACGGCCTTGCCGGGCACCGGATACTTCTCGACGGTACCGATGACCGTGGAGACCTCGAGCTCGTGCGGCGGGTCGAACGGCACCCACCGGGCTTCGATGCGCCAGCCCGGATTGATCGCGAATGAATCGATGCCGAGGAAGTGCGTGCGCGTTTCGGCTTCACTGTCCTTGACACGTAGCGCCTTGCGTCCGGAACGGTCAATCACGATGAAGCTAACCGTGCCGAACGTGACGCGGGTCGGTTTGTCGCTGCGGTCGTCGCGCAGTTCGGCACGCTCTTTCTCTTCGCCGTCAATGCGCGCGCCGAATGGCGAGGTCAGCACGAGCTCGATCCGCTCACCGTCGAGTGTGACGACGCCGAGATGCGCCGGTCCCCTGGCGAGAACGACGTCGTTGTCCTGGGCCGTGCCGATCGTGTTGCGTCCCGGCTTGAGCCAGTGCAGGCCTATCAGGCTCAGCCAGCCGTCCGGCGCCGTCAGGCGTGCGAGGCGCTGCGCACGCCAGTCTTCGGTCTGCCTTGCATAGTCGCCGCCGTCGGCCGCAGTACCCGCGACGGCGGCGCTCATGCCGAGCACGCCGGCGAAGATGAGGATGGCTTGCCGCATCGTCCACTCCTTCTCGTCGTATCAATCGTCATCACTCAGCGTCCGCGCAGGAACAGCCGATCCAGCTCGGCCATGCCGAGCTGCACCCAGGTCGGCCGGCCGTGGTTGCATTGCCCCGACCGCTCGGTGGCCTCCATCTCGCGCAGCAGGGCATTCATCTCGTGCAGACCGAGGCGCCGGTTCGCCCGCACCGAGCCGTGGCAGGCCATCGTCGCGAGCACGTCGTTGCCGGCTTCTTCGATGCGTCGCGAGGAGCCCTGCACGGCCAGGTCGGCGAACACGTCGCGGATCAGGCGCGCGACGTCGGCGCCGTCGAGCAGGGTTGGCATGCGCTTGACGGTCACGGTCTGCGGCCCGGTGCGCGCCAGCTCGAAGCCGAGCGCGGCGAAATCGGCGTGGCGTTCCTCGACCAGGGTGGCTTCGCGCTCGCTGACCGCGAGCGACAGCGGCACGAGCAGCAATTGCGAACGGATGCCCTGCCCGGCCTGCGCGGCCTTGAGCTTCTCGTAGGTGATGCGCTCGTGTGCGGCATGCATGTCGACGACCACGAGACCGTGGGCGTTCTCGGCGAGGATGTAGACACCGTGCAATTGCGCCAGCGCATAGCCGAGTGGCGGTATCTCGCCGTCCTGCGTCTGGACCGTGGCGGTGCCGGTCGTGGCTGGCGCCGTCGCGTCGCCAGCGTGCGGACCGAACAGCGCCACGTAGTCGGCGAGCGGCTCGCGCGTGGCGAGCCCGAGCGAGCCCTGGTTACGCCAGGCGGGCAGCACAGCCGGCGCTGCCGTCATCGCGGATACGCCGTGGATCGCAACGGACGCAGGCGCCATGGGCCCCCCACCCGCCACCGGCATGCCGGCCGGCGTCAGGCCGGCCCGCGTGGCGGCCAGTGCCTCGTGCAGCGTGCGGAACAGGAAATCGTGGACCAGCCGCGCCTCCCGGAAGCGCACCTCGTGCTTGGCCGGATGCACGTTCACGTCCACCGCCTGCGCGTCGAGCTCGAGGAATAGCACGAAGGCCGGATGCCGTCCGTGGAACAGCACGTCCGCATAGGCCTGGCGCACGGCATGTGCGACCAGACGATCGCGCACGAGCCGGCCGTTGACGAAAAAGTACTGCTGGTCGGCCTGGGCGCGCGACGCGGTCGGCGCGCCGACCCAGCCGGACAGCCTGAGGCCCGCCGCCTCGTGGGCGATCTGCAGGCCGTGCGTGGCGAACTCCGCGCCGAGCAGCTCGGCGAGCCGCGCGGCCTGTCCGGCCGCGTCGCGCGCGCCACGCAGCACGCGCACCGGCTTGCCGTTGTGGCTCAGGCGGAACTCGACCGCATGGCGCGCCAGTGCGAGCGAAGCGATCAGCTCCTCGATATGGCTGAACTCGGTGCGCTCGGCGCGCAGGAACTTGCGCCGCGCCGGCACGTTGTAGAAC
>CAYYHP010000155.1:0-6082 GCA_964471815.1 uncultured Rhodanobacteraceae bacterium | reverse complement strand
CCTGGCCCTGCGCCAGCCGATCGCGCGCGATCTGCGCGAAATCCTCGCCGCGCTGCGCATCGCCTCCGACATCGAACGGATCGGCGATTACGCAGCGAACGTGGCCAAGCGCGGCATCGCCCTGAACCAGACCGCGCCGGTGCCGCCCGCCGCTGCGCTGCCACGGCTCGCCGAACTCGCCGGCGAGTTGCTAGAAGACGTACTCGCCGCGTACCGCAACCGCGATGCCGAGCGCGCCTATGCGGTCCGCGAGCGCGATGCGGAGCTCGACCGCCTGTACACCGCGCTGTTCCGCGAGCTCCTCACCTACATGATGGAAGACCCGCGCCACATCACGCCCTGCACGCACCTGCTGTTCATGGCGAAGAACATCGAGCGCATCGGCGATCATGCGACCAACATCGCCGAGAACGTGTACTTCCTTGTCCACGGCACGCCATTGACCGCGACGCGGCGCAAGGACGACAACACCAGCGCGGTCACCACCCCGCAAGGCTGAGTCGCCAGCGCGATGCATACGGGACCGCCACTACCGTGGCGTTTCCCGACGGCTAGCGGCGATTGCTGGCCATCCGCCGCTGCCGACGCGCACGCACGATGCCGTAGACGCTGACCGCGAGCCACAGCGCCTCGAGCACGAAGGCCGAGAGGTTGAACGCGTAGAGCAGCGAGACGAGCACGGCCAGTGCGCCGGCCGCGTTCATGAGCTGATAGATCAGGCCATCGCTCTGCAGACGCCCGGCCTGGAGCAGGAAAAACGCGAGCAGGATCAGCACGACGCCGAGCATTCCGGCGACATCCGGCCAGTGCGCGTTCATCGGGATCGCACGCCACGCTGGCGCAGTGCCTCGAACAGCACGATGCCGGTCGCCACGGAGACATTGAGGCTTTCCACCGTGCCGCGCATCGGGATGCGTACGACGAAGTCGCAGGCTTCGCGCGTGAGGCGGCGCATGCCCTCGCCCTCGCCGCCCATGACGATGGCGATGGGTCCGGCGAAGTCGACGGTGTAGAGATCCTGCGGCGTATCGCCGTCCAGGCCGACGAGCCAGACACCGGCCTCCTTGAGCTGCTTGAGCGTGCGCGCGAGGTTGGTGACCGCGAGGAACGGCACGCGGTCGGCTGCGCCGGCCGAGGCCTTGCGCACGACCGGCGTGATGCCGGCGGCCTTGTCGCGCGGTGCGATCACCGCGGTCACGCCGGCCGCTTCGGCGCTGCGCAGGCAGGCGCCGAGGTTGTGCGGATCGGTGATGCCATCGAGCACCAGCAGCAGCGCATCGCGCCCGGCCTGCTCGATCAGCGCCGGGAGATCGTTCTCGCCGTGCGGCGGCGGCGGACGGTAGCGCGCGACGACGCCCTGGTGCCGCGCACCGCCGGTCAGGCGATCGAGCGCGGCGCGGTCACGTGCGTGCGGCTTGATGCCGAGGTCGCGGGCGCGTTCCGAGAGCTCGCGCAACCGTGCGTTGTGTGCGCCGCTCTCGATGAACAGCTCGACGATGTTGCCCGGATCGTGGCTCAGCGCGGCCTCGACCGGATTGATGCCGACCAGCAGGTCGCCGCCGCTCATCGCCGCTTCCTCGCCGGGGTATCCTCGCGCACGAGGCGGAAATCGATCTTGCGTTCCTCGAGGCTCGCGCGCAGCACCTGCACGCGCACCGCGTCGCCGAGCCGGAAGCGCAGGCCGCCGCGCTCGCCGGTCAGCAGGTGGCGGATCGGATCGAAATGGTAGTAGTCGTTCGGCAGCTGGGTGATGTGCACGAGTCCCGTGACCTTGGATTCGCTCAGCTCGACGAACAGGCCGAACGAGGTGACGCCCGAGACGATGCCGTCGAACTCGCTGCCGACGTGCTTTTCGAGCCAGGCGCACTTGTAGCGCTCGTCGACGTCGCGCTCGGCTTCGCCGGCACGCCGCTCGCATTGCGAGCAGTGCACGGCGAGCGCCGCCATCTGGCTCGCGCTGTAGAGATAGTTCGAGGCCTTGCCGCGCGCCAGTGCATGACGGATCGCGCGGTGCACGAGGAGATCGGGATAGCGCCGGATCGGCGAGGTGAAGTGTGCATAGGCATCGAGCGCGAGACCGAAATGTCCCGTGCATTCCGGCTGGTAGACGGCGAGCGACTGCGCGCGCAGCAGCACCGATTCGATCAGGCTCGCATCCGGGCGCTTGTGCACTTTCTTGATCAATGCGGCGAAGTCGCCGGGCTCGACCTCGCCGGGCGGCGGCAGCTTGAGGCCGAATTCGCCGAGGAATTCGAGCAGGTCGGCATACTTGCTCTCCGGCGGCGGCGCATGCACGCGATACAGCGCGGGGATGCGGTGCTTATCGAGGAACTTCGCGGCCTGCACGTTCGCCGCGATCATGCATTCCTCGATCAGGCGATGCGCGTCGTTGCGCGGTTCGCTGCCGAGCTGGATCACCTCGCCGGCTGCACCGAGCCGGAACTTCACCTCGGTGGTCTCGAAGTCGATCGCACCGCGCCCCTTACGCGCCCTGGCGAGCAGTTTGTAGAGCTGATGCAGGTGCTCGAGATGCGGCAGCAGGCGACCGAGGCCGACGCGTGCTTCCGGCTCGCGCAGGCCGAGCGCTTGCCAGACGCGCGTGTAGGTCAGGCGCGCGTGCGAGCGCATCAGCGCCGGATAGAACTTCGCCTTCGTCACCTCGCCGTCGTGATCGATCTGCATGTCGCAGACCATGCAGCAGCGCTCGACCTCGGGATTCAGCGAGCAGATGCCGTTCGAGAGCGTCTCGGGCAGCATCGGCACGACGAAGCCCGGGAAATACACGGAAGTCGCACGCCGATACGCTTCCTCGTCGAGCGCCGAGCCGGGCCGCACGTAATGCGAGACGTCGGCGATCGCGACGACGAGACGGAAACCGCGCTCGTTCGGCTCGGCGAACACCGCGTCGTCGAAGTCGCGCGCATCCTCGCCATCGATGGTGACCAGCGGCAGGCCGCGCAGATCCTTGCGGTCGTCACGGTCGGCGGCGCCGACCACCGGTTCGACCGCGGCCGCCTCGTGCAGTACGGCCTCCGGCCAGACATGCGGCAGGTCGTGACTCGCGATCGCCATCTCGACCACGAGCGACGGCGTCAGGCGCTCGCCCAACACGGCGAGCACGCGGCCGATCGGCCCGCGGTACGCGGTTGGCGGATCGCTGATCTCGGCTACGACGATCTGCCCGGAACGCGCACCCTGGCCACCGCCCGGCGGAATCAGCACGTCCTGGTGTACGCGCCGGTCGTCCGGCACGACCAGCATCACGCCGTTCTCCTCGACTACGCGCCCGACCAGGCGCGGCGAGCGGCGCTCGAGCACCTCGACGATCGCGCCCTGCCGCCGGCCGCGCCGGTCGACGCCGACTACGCTGGCCAGCACGCGATCACCGTGCAGCACCTTGCGCATCTCGAACGGCGAGAGATACAGATCCTCGTCGCCCGCATCCGGGCGCAGGAAGCCGTAGCCGTCGGGATTGGCGAGCACGACGCCGGGAATCAGGTCAAGCTTCTGCGCGACGCCGTAACCGCCGCGCCGGTTCTGGATCAGCTGGCCGTCGCGCAGCATCGCGGCGAGCCGACGCGTGAGCGCATCGAAATCGTGCGGCGCGGTCAGGGAAAGTTCGTGCGCGATCGCCTCCGCGGTGAGCAGCTGGCCGCGCTCGGCGAGGAAGGCGAGCAGGGCTTCGCGGCTCGGAATCGGATACTCGTAACGCTGCGCCTCGCGTTCGGCGTGCGGATCGGTCCATGCGCCGCGCCGCTCGGCCGCTGGTGGCATGCCACGGGTCGCGACCGGCGCGGGTCGCGGCGCGGAGGCACCCGGTCTGCCCGGTTTCGCCGCCGGTCGGGCAGCCGGCTTCGCATCGCCACGTGCGCGGCCCTTGCCGGCGGCCGGCAGGTCCGGCATCCAGCCGGGACGCTTCTTCGCCGCCTTGCCGCGGCGCTGGGGTGTTTTCGTCGTCTTCACTCGTCGTTCCTTGTCGTTCGTGTGCAGCGTCGCCGACGGCCGCTGCCAATGCAACCGGCGTTGACATCACGGCACCCGGCCAGTATCGTTCGCGCCCTCGTTCGATGCCCCACGGGCATCGCCGCCTGCCCAGGTGGCGGAATTGGTAGACGCACTAGTTTCAGGTACTAGCGGGGCGACCCGTGGAGGTTCGAGTCCTCTCCTGGGCACCAATTGATCGAAAAGGCCCGCCGCATAGCGGGCCTTTTCGTTTCTGCCCCGCACCGGGGGTGGGTAGCCAGGCGTCTCTCGCCTGCTGAGACACGCGCCGGCTACAACGGCCTTCCCCACCCATGCAGGCGTGACCGTCGCGCCGGGGAATGGCATGAGCCTGCGCAGCCTGTTCGTCGATTTGAATTCGTTCTTCGCTTCGGTCGAGCAGGCCGAGACACCGGCCTTGCGCGGCCGGCCGGTCGGCGTGGTGCCCGTGCTTGCCGAGACGACCTGCTGCATCGCCGCGAGCACCGAGGCCAAGCGCCACGGCGTGAAGACCGGCACGCTGGTACGCGAGGCGCGCCGATTGTGCCCGGATATCACGATCGTGCCGGCACGACCGGCGCTGTACGTGCGTTACCACCATGGGATCCTCGCCGCCATCGACCGTCACCTGCCGGTCGCGCAGATCGGCTCGATCGACGAGATGGCCTGTGCGCTGATCGGCCGCGAACGCGAGCGTGAGCGCGCGCTCGCGCTCGCGCGGGCGATCAAGCGCGAGATCGGCACGGTCGGTGCGGGCGGTCTGACCTGCTCGGTCGGCATCGCCCCGAACGATTTCCTGGCCAAGACCGCGTCGGACATGCACAAGCCCGACGGTCTCGTGGCACTCGAAGCGCATGAACTGCCGGAGGCGCTGTACGGCCTGCGGCTCGAGGACTTCTGCGGCATCGGCCCGGCGATGCTGGTGCGCCTGAACCGGCACGGCATCCGCAGCGTCGAGCAACTCTGCACCGCGCCGCGGCACTTGTTGCGCCACGTCTGGGGCGGCATCGAGGGCGAGCGCTTCCACGCGCGTCTGCATGGCGAGCAGATCGACCCGCCGGCGAGCCGACGGCACAGCATCGGCCATTCGCACGTGCTCGCGCCGGAGCTACGCAGCACCACGGGCGCCGACGCGGTGCTGAAGAAACTCGTGCAAAAGGCCGCGATGCGCCTGCGGGGCCATGACCTGCTGGCCGGCGCGCTGTACGTGAAGGTGAAGTATCTCGGCGCCGAGGCCTGGGAAGCGGCGGTCGAGTTCGATCCCTGCGACGACACGCGGGCCCTGCTGCGGCGACTCGCCGGATTGCTTGCCATGCGGCGCGACACGGCGCCGGTGCTCGCGGTCGGCGTCACGCTCGGCCGCCTGATCGAGCGCGCACAGAGCAGCGGTTCGCTGTTCGGCGCCAGCGAGGAACGCGACGCACGCGCGCTGAACGGCGTGATCGACCGCATCAACCGCCGCTACGGTCACAACAAGATCTACTTCGGCGGCGCGCAGGACGCGCTCGATGCCGCACCGATGCGCATCGCCTTCAACCGCATCCCGGATGCCGATCACGAAGAGGAAGCGGAGAAGAACGAGCTGTGGCTGCAGCGCATCCGTCAGGCGCGGGTGCTGGCCGAGGCCGCGCACCGCGCTGCCGGGGAACGCCGCGTGGCCGACCGCGACCGCCTTCCGCGCAAGCCGGCAGCACGCTGATCGGCGGACTCCGTGCCGGCACGCGCCCCCTCGCGGCCGGCTCGTCCTGCCGTCTCCGGGGCTCAGGCGAACGGGTCGCGCAGGACGATCGTGTCGTCGCGATCGGCACCGGTGGCGACGAGCGCCAGTGGACACTCGGCAAGCTCCTCGACCGCGCGCAGATAGGCGCGTGCGGCCGGTGGCAGCTTGTGGAAATCGCGCACGCCGGAGGTCGGCTCCTGCCAGCCCGGGAATTCGAGATACACCGGCTTGCATTCGTCCCAGCCGGCCGCGTCGAGCGGCGCGAGTTCACGACGCTTGCCGCGGTATTCGTAGGCGATGCAGACCTTGATCGTCGGCAGGCCGTCGAGCACGTCGAGCTTGGTGATCGCCAGACCGTCGATGCCGTTGATCTGCACCGCC
>CAYYHP010000154.1:0-6184 GCA_964471815.1 uncultured Rhodanobacteraceae bacterium | reverse complement strand
ACGGGCTGTTCCTCGCCGCCACCGAGGGTGCCGAGAAGGCGTTGGTCGCCGATCTGGTGCCGCGCGCACAGTCCGGTACTGCCTACGGCTGGTACAACCTCGTCGCCGGGGCGTTCCTGTTGCCGGCCTCGTTGGCGTTCGGCGCGTTGTGGTCGGCATTCACACCCTTCGTCGCCTTCGCCTTCGGGTCGGCGTGCGCCTTCGCGGCGGCATGGCTGCTGCACGCCTGGGTGCCGAAGGATGCCGTGGCCGCCGCCGCGCCGGCCTGAATCGTCGCGTGTCGGCGCCCTGGCGCCCGGCTGGTTTGCGCCTGCAGGCGGGCAATCGCGATAATCCGACGTTCCATATCCCGCCGCGTCGCCGCGCCTGCCGAAGGACTTGCCATGCTCGATCCCGCCCTGCTCCGTGGACACCTCGACTTCGTATCCGAACGTCTCGCCACGCGGGGTTTCGCGCTCGACCGGGCTGCGATCGAGGCGCTCGAGTCGCGGCGCAAGGCCGTGCAGATGGAGACACAGGAGCTGCAGAACCTGCGCAATACACACTCGAAGGCGATCGGCATCGCCAAGGGCAGGGGCGAGGATGTGGCCGCGCTGATGACCGAAGTCGCCGGCATCGGTGACCGTCTGAAGGCCAACGAGGCGCATCTCGCCGAGGTCCAGGAGCAGCTGACCGCGATCGCGCTGCGCATCCCGAACCTGCCACACGAATCGGTGGCCGTTGGACCGGACGAAACCGGCAACGTCGAGCAGCATCGCTGGGGCACGCCGCGCACGTTCGATTTCACGGTCAAGGATCACGTCGAACTCGGTGCGCGTCACGGCTGGCTCGATGCCGAGAGCGCGGCGAAGCTTTCCGGCTCGCGCTTCACCGTGTTGCGTGGCGAGCTGGCGCGACTGCATCGGGCGCTTGCCCAGTTCATGCTCGATTTGCACACCGGCGAGCACGCCTACCTCGAGACCAACGTGCCGCTGATCGTGAACCCGGAGAGCATGCAGGGCACCGGGCAGTTGCCGAAATTCGAAGAGGATCTGTTCGCCACGCATATCGGCGAGCAGCGCCGCTACCTGATTCCGACGTCGGAAGTGCCGTTGACTAACCTGGTGCGCGAATCGATCGCTGATGCAGACAGTCTGCCGCTGCGCTTGACCGCACACTCGATGTGCTTCCGCGCGGAAGCCGGCACCTACGGCAAGGACACCCGCGGCATGATCCGCCAGCACCAGTTCGAGAAGGTCGAACTGGTCAGCATCTCCCGGCCGTCCGAGAGCTACGCCGAGCACGAGCGCATGACGCGCTGCGCCGAGGTGGTGCTCGAGCGTCTCGGCCTGCCATACCGGCGCATACTGCTGTGCACCGGCGACATGGGCTTTGCCGCGGCCAAGACCTACGATCTCGAAGTCTGGCTGCCGAGTCAGAACACCTATCGCGAGATCTCGTCCTGCTCGAACTGTACAGACTTCCAGGCGCGCCGCATGCAGGCACGCTGGCGCAATCCGGAGACCGGCAAGCCGGAATTGCTTCATACCCTGAACGGCTCGGGCGTGGCGGTCGGCCGCGCACTGATCGCGGTCATGGAGAACAATCAGGAAGCCGACGGCTCGATCCGCCTGCCCGAGGTGCTGCGGTCCTACATGGGTGGTGCCACCCACATCGGCTGACCGCTTCGATCGCATGCTTCCGGTGCGCCGGTCGTCCGGCGCGTTGCTATGCCGCTTCCCTGCGGCATGCAATTTGCACTTTCTTCCGCAAGACATCCACTGCGGAGGAGTGCACGATGGCCCGCGCCTGCGATCCATCCACGTGGACTGCACGGTCCACGATCGGTCCGGCCGCTTCAGACGAACTGCCGCCCGGCATGGTGTCGGCTTTCGACCGTCTCGCTCCCGTGCTTGCTGCGCTGCAACCGCTACCGCACGACGCGTGGACTGGTAGCCTGCCGTTTGCGATGTTCGAAGCGGGTGGCATTTTCGGCATAGCCGCACGCCTGCAGGAGCCGCTGTGAGTCTCGTGCGACGACACGGTCGGTCCGGCACTCGCCGCAGCACGAGCGGAGTACGTGCATGATGCAGACCCGGGCCATCGGCGATCCGTTTTCAGCTCCGAATAAGGTGCCGAGCCGCGAGGACATGGCGGCTACCATCGCGGACCTGCGGCGTAGCCTCGACGCACGCGATCGCACCATCGACGCACTGATCGGTCGGTTGTCGTCACTGACCTCGACCCGGAGTGATGGCGGCGAGGTCGCAGCCGAGCTGGACCGTTCTCTCGAAGATCTCGTTGCACGGCGTAACCGTGAGGTTGAAGCCGAACGCCAGCAGCTCGCCGCCTTGCTCGACTGGTCGCGACGTACCCAGACGCGCATGCTGCAGATGCAAAAGATGGAGTCAATCGGCCAGCTCGCGGCTGGCGTGGCACACGAGATCAATACGCCAACGCAGTACATCTCCGACAACGTCACCTTCCTCAAGCGCGCGTTCGAATTGCTCATGAGCGGTCTCGATGCGGCGATCGCCGTGGTCGCGGCAGCCAGGGACAGTACGTTGACGCCCGAACAAGTAGCGGATGCCGATGAGGCGATTCGTCGCCTGCGCCTGGATTTCCTGCGCAGGAACGTGCCGGATGCATTCGCGCAGTCGATTGAGGGCCTGAATCGCGTCGCGACGATTGTCTCGGCCATGAAACAGTTCTCGCATCCATCCCTCGGCGAGAAGGAGCCGGTCGATCTCGCCGAGGTGATCCGCACTACCGTCACCGTCGCGCGCAACGAATGGAAGTATGTCGCAGAGCTCGAGACATGCTTTGATCCCGATATGCCCGCGGTGCCATGTCTGCGCGACGAGATTGGCCAGGTTGTACTGAATTTGATCGTGAACGCTGCTCACGCGATCGCCGAGAAGGCTTCCGGGGACCACGATCTCAATGGCCGCATCATGATCAGCACGCGTCATGACGATGAGTGGGCCGAGATCCGTATTGAGGACACTGGCGCGGGCATTCCGGAAAAGGTTCGGGAGCGCGTGTTCGATCCGTTCTTCACCACCAAGCCCGTTGGGCAGGGCACTGGACAAGGGTTGGCGATGGCCTATGCCACGATCGTCGAGAAACATGCGGGGCAGATCTATTTCGATAGCGAACTCGGCCGCGGCACCACCTTCCACATCCGTCTGCCGCTCAAGGCACCCGAGCGCGAGGGCTGAGCCATGCGCGTGATGTTCGTCGATGACGAACCGCTGGTGCTCGAAGCCGTCGAGCGCGTCCTGTTTTCCCTGAACAAGGACTGGGAAATCGCCTTCTCTCATGGCGGCCCAGAAGCACTCGCTACGCTAGAGGCGGGGCATCTCGACGTAGTCGTGTCGGACATGCGCATGCCGGTTATGGATGGTGGCGAGCTACTGCGGCAGATGCGGGATAAATCGCCATCGACCGTGCGCATCATGCTGTCCGGCCATACTGAACTCGAGGATGCCTTGCGGGCACTGAACGTGGCGCACCGCTTCCTTTCCAAGCCCTGCGATGCGCGTCAGTTGGTCGAAGCGATTGAGAGCGCAGTCAGCCTGCGTAGCCTGCTCGACGATGCTAAGCTCCAGGAGCTCGTCGGCGGCATCGATCGTTTTCCGCCGGCGCCACGGATCTACGCAGCTGTGAACCAGGCGCTGCTCGATCCACTGGTCGATGCGCATGCCATCGCAGCGATCCTTGCGCAGGATCCGGCGCTGACGGCGAAGGTCCTGCACCTCGCGAACTCAGCCTTCTTCCGTTCGGTCAAGCCGATTGGCGACATCCAGACTGCCGTGACGCGGATTGGTCTGTCGGCAGTCCGCACCCTGGTGCTGGCAAGTGAGGTGTTCGATCGTCACGAACGCTCTGCAGCCGCGGCGACGCTGCAGCTGCGCGCGCTGCACGCTTCACTGCTAGCCGGGCAAATCGCCGAGGATCGCAAGGATCGTTCGATGATCGCCACGGCTGCCCTGCTCGCCGATGTGGGCAAGCTGCTCACCGGCGAGGATCCAGATCAGCGTTGCACAACCGATCTAAACCATGTCGGGCATGCCGAGGTCGGTGCTTATCTGCTCGGCCTATGGGGGTTGCCGACACCGATCGTCGAGGCGGTCGCACACCATCACGCGCCTTCCCGTATCGGCAGCTCCCAGTTCGACGCGGTAGGTGTCGTGCATGTCGCGGTTGCGTTGGCCAATGGCTGCGAACTCGATCGCAGCTACCTCGAATCATGCAATGTGTTCCGACACCTCCCGCATTGGCGCAAGCTGAGCTTGTGGATCCGGGACGGGGGTCATGACTGAGGAACTGCCTCGGGTCCTCTGTGTGGACGATGAGCCAAATCTGCTCAGCGCCCTCACGCGCATCCTGCATGAGCGCTTCGACGTGGTCACGGCGGTCGGTGGCGAGGAGGGGTTGCATCAGCTCGAGAGCTTCGGTCCGTTTGCTGCGGTCGTTTCGGATATGCGCATGCCCGGCATGGATGGCGCGCAGTTCCTCGCCCGCGTGCGGGAACGGGCGCCGGATACGATGCGATTGCTGCTGACGGGTCAGGCCGACATGGCGGCCACGGTCGCCGCGATCAATCATGGGGGCGTGCACCGCTTCCTTTCCAAGCCGTGCCGGCCGGATGACCTGGTGGCCGCACTCGACGATGCCGTGAGCCGGTACCGGCTCGCCCAGGCCGAGCGCCGCCTGCTCGAGACCACACTCGCCGGCACGGTCAAGACCATTACCGACATCCTCGCGATCGTCGCCCCCTGGTCGTTCCGGCGCGCCGCCTTCGCCCGTGCCGGCGTGCGTCACGCGCTCGCCAAACTCGACTGGAGCGATGGCTGGATCTACGAGGTCGCGGCGGTACTGAGCCAGATCGGATGTGTCGGCCTGCCACAGGACGTGGTGATGCGCGACGTGACCCAGGGACGCCTGTCGCCCGGCGAATTGCAGATGCTCGCCGACCACCCTGAATCCGCCTACAAGCTGATTCTGCCGATTCCGCGCCTCGAGAGCGTGGCCGAAATCGTGCGCTACCAGTCGCGTCCACCACCGGAAACGGCCATGCCGTCCGTCCGGCGCGGTGCGGAGCTGCTGCGTGCCTGTCTCTGGCTGGAGCGACCGAGCCTGCGCAGTGCGGGCCTGGCCGAGCGTGTACGCCAGCTCGAGGCTGTCTATCCGGCGATACCGGACGCACTGATCGCCGTGATTGCGGATTTCCGCGTCGGTGCACGCACCGAGCAGACCACGTCCATCGGCGAGCTGCAGCCAGGCTGGGTAGTCGAGCAGGACGTACGCACCAGGAGTGGCACGCTGATTCTTCCGGCTGGGCACGAGCTCACTGAAAGCGCAATCATGGCACTGCGTCGCATGGCGGCGGTGAAGGGGATCGGCGATTCGATTCTCGTCAGCCGTTGAGGCTCGACGCCCGGCGCTCGCCCGATGCGGCGGGAGGCTGCACCGCGCCGGCGATCGGCAGGCGGGCCAGGACGATCGTGCCGACGCCCGGCATTGAGATGACTTCGCAGCGCCCGCCGGCAAGCAGGGCACGCTCGGTCATGCCGAGGAGGCCGAGGCTCGCACCCTTGCCGGCCTCATTGAGTGCGCGCTGCGCGTCGAAGCCGATGCCGTCGTCGCTGATGCGTAGCGCCAGATCGTGTGCCGTCGCCTTCAGGGTGACGTCCACATGGCTGGCCTGGGCATAGCGCACGATGTTGGTGATCGCCTCCTGGACGATACGGAACGCGGTGATCTCCACGGTCGGCGAAGGCCGTGCGCTGACGCCCTCGGCCGAGAAGCTCAGCGCGAACTGGCCGGCCGCGGCCTGGCGTTCCAGGAACCAGCGCAGGGCCGGCTCGAGACCGCCCTCGTCGAGTAACGGCGGGCGTAGGCGCAGCGACAGGTCGCGCACGTCAGCGAGCGCCTGACGGATCTCGGTGACGGCGAGTTCAAGTCCCTCGCGACCATGGCCGACGTGTTCGATGTTCAGGATCGCCGCGGTCAGGGTCTGGCCGATGTGATCATGCAGCTCGCGCGCGATGTGTCGGCGTTCGTCTTCCTGGACCTGCATCAAGCGCTGCGATACGTCACGCAGCTGACGGTTGAGCTGTTCGAGCTGGCGGCTCTGCTCGGCCAGGGCCGATTGGCCAATCTTGCCCGCGTGGATGTCGCTCAGTGTGCCGGCCATGTA
>CAYYHP010000153.1:0-6220 GCA_964471815.1 uncultured Rhodanobacteraceae bacterium | reverse complement strand
GTGATGAGCTGCCGCTTGCCGACCTCGACGACCGCGAGCAGCTTGGCCGGATCGCTGTCGAGGTCGATCATGTTGCCTGCTTCCTTCGCGGCCTGCGTACCGGAATTCATGGCCAGGCCGACGTCGGCCTGGGCCAGCGCCGGCGCGTCGTTGGTGCCGTCGCCGACCATCGCGATCAGGCGTCCGCCGGCCTGCTCGCTGCGGATGCGCGCGAGCTTGTCCTCGGGCCGCGCCTCGGCGATGTAATCGTCCACGCCCGCCTCGGCCGCGATCGCCGCGGCGGTGAGCGGGTTGTCGCCGGTGATCATCACGGTCCGGATGCCCATCGCGCGCAGGCGCGCGAAGCGTTCCTTGACGCCATGCTTGACTACGTCCGACAGCTCGACCACGCCCAGCACGTGCCGGCCTTCGCAGACCACCAGCGGTGTGGCGCCACCGCGCGCAATCTGCTCGACGCGCGCGGCGAGTTCGGGCGGTACCTGGCCGCCAAGGGCCTGTACATGCCGGCCGATCGCATCGCCGGCACCCTTACGGATCTGCCGGACGCCGCCGTCAGCGAGCGGCAGATCGACGCCGGACATGCGGGTCTGCGCCGTGAACGCGAGGTAATGGGCCTGCTCCGGCTCCGTCGTGGTGCTGTATTGCTCGCGCGCCAGACGGACGATCGACTTGCCCTCGGGTGTCGGATCGGCCAGCGACGCCAGCAGTGCCGCATCGCGCAGGCGCTCGGGATCGATGCCGGTCAGCGGGTGGAATGCCGTGGCCTGGCGGTCGCCATGAGTGATGGTGCCGGTCTTGTCCAGCAGCAGTACGTCGACGTCGCCTGCGACCTCCACCGCCTTGCCCGATTTCGCCAGCACGTTGGCAGCCAGCGCGCGGTTCATGCCGGCGATGCCGATTGCCGGTAGCAGGCCACCGATGGTGGTCGGGATGAGGCAGACCAGCAACGCGATCAGCAGCAAGGGGTCGAGCCGGGCGCCGACGAAGCCCGCCAGGAACGGCAGGGAGGCGACGACGATCAGGAAGGTGAGCGTCATCGCTGCGAGCAGCAGGGTCAGTGCGATTTCGTTCGGCGTCTTCTGCCGGTTTACGCCTTCGACCAGGGCGATCATGCGATCGAGGAAACTGTGGCCCGGCCCGGCGCTGACCTGCACGACGATTTCATCGGACAGCACCTTGGTCCCGCCGATCACGCCGCTGCGATCCGTGCCGGCCTCGCGCAGCACGGGCGCGGATTCGCCGGTGACGGCCGCCTCGTTGATCGTGGCCAGTCCACGGATGATCTCGCCGTCGGCCGGGACGAACTCGCCCGCCGAGACGATGACGCGGTCGCCGGGCTGCAGCTGCGCGGCGGCGATGCGGATCTCGTTGCCGTGTGCGTCGAGCCGGCGCGCCACGAGATCGCGCCGTGCGGCGCGCAGGGACGCGGCCTGGCCGCGGCCGCGCGCTTCGGCGAGTGCCTCGGCGAAATTGCCGAACAGCACCGTCGCCAGCAGGATCGTGGTGACCGCGGATCCGAAGCCGAGCGGAGCATGGCCGGTGGCGGTGATCAGCGCGGCGACCAGCGTGCCGAGCAGGACGATGGCCATCACCGGGTTGCGTACGGCGTGGTGCGGCGCCAGCTTGCGCAGCGCGTCGAGCACGGCGCTGCGGATCGCGGCCGCGTCGAATCCGGCGAAGGCGTGGCGCCGGGCGGCGCCGAAATGGAGGCTATCCGTCACGGTCGGACCTCAGGGCAGGGGCTGTGCGTCGGCCAGCAGGGACAGGTGCTCCGCCACTGGCCCGAGCACGAGGACCGGCATGAACTGCAGGACAGTCAGGATCACCACCACGGCGATCAGAGTCAGCGCGAAGGTCGGTGTCTCGATCTGCAGCGTACCCATGCCCTCCGGCGCGACGCGCTTCGCCGCCATCCGCCCGGCGATCACGAGCGGCACGAGCAACGCCGGATAGCGGCCGAGGAGCAGCCCCACGGTACAAGTGAGATTCCACCAGTACGTGGCGTCGCCGAGGCCCTCGAGGCCGGAACCATTGTTGGCGAAAGCCGAGGTGTATTCGTAGAAGACCTGGCTGAGCCCGTGGAAGCCGGGGTTGGAATTCGCCGCATGAGACGGCAATGCCAGGGTCAGCGCGGTGAACCCGAGCAGGACGAGTGGCTGAAGCAGGATCAGCAGGGTCAGCCAGCGTACCTCCGGCGCTTCGATCTTGCGTCCGAACAGCTCAGGCGTGCGTCCGGTCATCAGACCGGCGAGAAACACGCTGAGCAGCAGGTAGACGATGAACTGCTGGAGACCGCAGCCGATGCCGCCCCAGATCGCATTGATCAGCATGTCGACGAGGGCCACGCCGCCGGTCAGCGGCGCGAGGGAGTCGTGCATGGCATTGACCGACCCGTTGCTCGTCTGCGTGGTCAATGCGGCCCATAGCGCCGAAGCATCGGCACCGATGCGCACTTCCTTGCCCTCCATGACCGCCGGATCGGCCGCGCGAGCCGCGTGGCTCTCCGACCATACCGCGGCGCCGGCTGACAGCAGCGACATCAGCAGCATGCTGCAGAACACCAGCCCCGTCAGCCGGCGCCGCCCGGTGAACGGTCCGACCATGAAGACCACCGCGACCGGCACCAGAACGATCGCCAATGTCTCCAGAAGGTTCGAGAACGGGGTCGGGTTTTCCAGCGGCATCGCGCCGTTCGGCCCATACCAGCCGCCACCGTTGGTGCCGAGTTGCTTGACCGCCACCATCGGGGCCACCGGGCCGAGCGGGATCTTCTGCACCGCCATTCCGGCGCTGCGATTGACCGGCGCGACCTCCGGTCCGGCCTGCAATGTCGCCGGCACACCCTGAGTCGCCAGCAGCAGCGTCCACAGCAGGCACAGCGGCAGGAAGAAACGCAGCGTCGCACGCGTGACGTCGACCCAGTAATTGCCGAGATCGCGTGCCATGCCCTCGGGCGCGGGCGTGGCGTCGCGCACGTGGCCCAGCGCCTGCCTCCCGCCGAGCAGCCCGCGCAGCGTAGCGACCACCAGTGCCAGGCCCATCATCGGCGTGACGACCTGCAGTGCGACGATGCCGGCCATTTGCGACAGGTAGGAAAGTTGCGCCTGACCGGAATAGTGTTGCTGGTTGGTGTTGGTGAGGAAGGACATCATCGTGTGCAGGGCGAGATCCCAGCGCAGGTTGGTGGCGCCGTCGGGATTGAGTGGCAGCCATGCCTGGGTCATGAACAGCACCCACACCGGCGCCGCCAGAGCAACATTGCTGAGCAGGAAGGCGCGCGCATAGCCGCGCCAGGACATGCCGCGCGACGGGTCCATGCCCAGCAAGCGGTACACGAGGCGCTCGACGGGGGTGAACAGGCGGTCGAAGCGGGACGGATCACCGCGCATCACGCATGCGAGGTGGCGGCCGAGTGGCCAGCCAAGGCCAAGCGCCAGGATGGGAACCAACGCGGTTTCGAACATGGCAGGAACGTCCGTCGAGGTAGCCAGGGCCGGCATCGCCATCGGCGACGACAGGCTTCAGAAATCTTCGGGGTGCACGATCACGTAGAGCAGGTAGATCGCCGCTGCGGCGAACGCCGCTCCATAGGTCCAGACAAGCCAGGTCGGCATGGCCACTCACCTCCACAGGGTCATGGAAGCCGGTCCGGCGCATGGCTGCGCCACCACTGACGGTGACGGGGCAGGGCTCGCGCGCTGGCCGGCATGCGGATTGCGGATTCCCGCCATCCGGGGCGCGCATGGCGCGCCGGGGGAAGCGATCCGCAGCCGCAGCACAGTGTGGGATGCCGCTACGTAAACTCTCCATGCGTGTCGATCGGCAGGTGCGTAAATTGTGCGTAAAGCAGCACGAAGTGCTTCCTGTGTCATACGCGGCCGGCATGCGGACGAGATCCGTGCATATCGGGAGACGCAGTTCCCCCGTGCATTAACCTGGAATATCCGCCACCGCACTCAGGGCATCGCCCGACGGGACAATGCCGCAACAGGTCACGCAAGCCCATGAGTCGCCGGACATGACAGTACAGGGCAGGGCAGCCATATCCGACGCATCGCGCGATGACACGAGCGCGCCCGGGGCGGCTGCCGGTACTACGACGGAAATATCCAGAGACGACTCCAGCACGCATGGATGCCAGTGCAGCACGGCTCATCGAAACCCATGCGGACCCGTCCGGTCGCCGCACGCCACGCTCCGCAGGAATCGGCACGGACATGGCGAGCGAATTGCTAGCTTGTAACCGGTTGCATCGTCTGAGGAGGTGAAATGACAAGTTCAGCGCGCGTGCTGTCGGCCAGTACCCTGATCGGCGACGACGTCAGGAATCCGCAGGGAGAAAAGCTCGGCACCCTGAAGGAAATCATGCTCGATACGCAGGCTGGCGAGATAGCCTACGGTGTGCTTTCTTTCGGTGGAATACTGGGTCTCGGCGACAAGCTGTTTGCCGTCCCGTGGCCTGCCTTGCAGCTTCACCCGGAAGAGCATGGGTTCGTCCTGAACGTACCGAAAGAGAGGCTCGAGAACGCCCCGGGCTTCGACAAGGATCACTGGCCTGATTTCGCGGATCCTAGCTTCATATCGACCGTCCGGAATTTTTACGACTTCCCCAATGAAACAGTGAGGTGAGCCGATGACCATGGACAGAGATACCGAACAGATGCTTCATCAGGCCGAGGCAGGCATTGAAAAGGCGACGCCGGATGCTCTCCAGGGTGTAGCACGGTTTGCGGTCAAATACCCACTGCTCGTGGGTGCATTGACTTACGCCGGAATCGCTTTGTGGGGACTCGTCGCCAAATCCATGAAACATCGTTGAGCGACACTAAGTAACTACTCATTCAAGGCGTAATTATTTGAAGAGCGGACAGGGTGTTCCTGCCCGCTCTTCGCATGTCTGGCCTGCGGAATAGGGGATACGAGAGCGTTCAATGCTTATTTTCGCCCATCGATTCCTCACGCGGCGTAGACCCGGTGTCGTCCGTGGTGAATGCGGCGGCCTGAGCTTTCCGCTGACCGCGACTGCGGCCGCCCTTGCGACCGATTTCGGCCATGTGCTCACGGTTCCGGCTCACACTCTCGCCACCTTTCCGGCCAGCACGTCGCGCCTCCTCGCTCGTGAACTCGTGTGCCGTGCCGCGTGCGTGGGCGGCGCGTCCACCTTCGCTTGCAATCTCGCGCTGCTTTTTGGCGTCCATCGAGGCGAAACCGCGCCCACCTTTCGTCGGTTTCGATTCTCTGGTCGTCGAACCTGAACTCTGTTCCTTGTCGGTCTGTTTCTCGGCATCGGTCTGCTTCTCGGCCATGAACGACTCCTCGTGATACGGACTGGCTTGCTAGGCCAGACGTCGCAAGAAGCAGGCCAATCCATATTGCATGTGAAATCGCCATCAACTACGGCATGTGTGTGCCATATCTTGCGCTCAAGGTTCAAATATTTTGTTCTCGCCGATGGCCCGGAAGTTGCTCCAGACCATGAGCACAAGATGGTGTATCTACAAGCGTAACGAAAGCCATGTAAGAAAATTCAATTCGCCTGAAATTCAATGAAGCCGGTAAATACAGACGGGTTGGCGGAATGATCATGGCGCGGCAATCCTGATGCTTGCGGCCAATCCACAGGAGCTAGGCCACATGAGGTTCTTCACAGATGGATCGACCGGGACGGTCGGCACAATGCATATGCCCCGAGGCGCGCGGCATGTTGGCGAGGCCCGGTCGGATGTCACCTGCGATCGCAGACTGCAGTGGGTACCTCCAAATCCTGCAGGTCCTGACATCCCGTTGGGACCGGAGAATCCTGGACCGTCGACGCCACCTCCTAGCGAGCCGGGGCATCCGGTTTCGCCACCGGTGGCGTAGCGGTAGAACACATGCAGTGGATCAAGAGCGCATATCGATCTTGAGTGGTCCCAGCTTGGGGTGTGCAGCTAGCACGCATCCGGCGGTTCCGCCGAGCACTGCGCTTGCTCACTGCTGCCGGCGAGTGGTCTGTCGCCTGCATACGAGCCGAACGCACATCTGCCGTCTGGTCGGCATGAGGCTACGGACTCGGCGAGGCGCGCGATGTTTATGGAGGCGACGGGATCACTGCACGGCCTGCTTTTCAGCGGCGAAGCCATATCACGCCGTTCGGCAAGCAGCTATCGATCTAGAGTAGGCCTTAGGCGGCTGCTAGTTTTGAATATCTGGTCTGGTTTGTATTTGACATAATAGACAT